>JAKFFP010000252.1:0-11991 GCA_036675045.1 Bacteriovoracales bacterium
AAGCCCGCATAATAACGGAAGCATGCAGCGGCATCCGCCACATCAAAGCTAGCTTCCCTTAATGGTTTTCCATTGTCTAATGTTTCTAGTTCCGCTAACTCCTCTGCTCGCTCCTCTATTTTTTCTGCAATTTTAAATAAGTAAGCCGCTCGTTCAGCCGGAGGAGTTTGTGACCAAATCCCGCTTTCAAAGGTGGACTTTGCAATCTGAATGGCTTCTTTTACATCCTCGATTGTTCCTTCGGTTGCTTGTGCAATTACTTCACCAGTTGCCGGATTAAAAATGTCACGTGTTTCTTTATTTTGTGATTCTCTCCATTCGCCATTGATATACATCCTTAATGCATGCATGTTAATCAATCCTCCTTTTTTATAAGTAATGCAAGAACTGTGCCAACACTTAACTCTTTGTTTGCAAGGAACGAATAATAAAAGTTATGCAGTTTTGCATAACCCTAGTTAATTTTGCATAACTTCCTTTTCTACATAAAAAATGGCACAGACATTTGTCTGTACCACTCTATTTAAAAGGAGACTTCCCCATATGCAGTTTCGGTCATTTATCATTGTCGGCTTACTCCTTTCCAGCGTCGCATGGGGCGTGGATCGAAGGCCGGCGGTAGAAGATTTTGTGGGTATTGAAGTCGACCATCCGGAATCCACACCTCAGGGCACTGAATCCCTGGTGAATCTCGAAAAAGACATCCAGACGATTCACGCTGAGGCCTATACTGTCAGGAGTGCTCCTAAAAAAACGGTCTTCTCAGAACCAGCAGATACGTCTTCCTGGGGTATCGTAAATTCGATGGCGGTCATTCTTATAATCGGACTTCCGCTCTTCTCATGGCTTTTCGTCATGAACAGACTCAGAAAACGCGCGAGTGTTGAAAGTGCTTCAAATGTTGAGGTGCTTGAAAGATATCGCCGCGAAAGAGAACAGAGCCGGAAGAAAGAAGATTTCGAAAGAAAAGCTTCTTAGAACTTCGACCACTCCCCGCTTCCCTTATATTCGTAGACATACTGAATGTGCCCGAAATGCACAATGACTTCGCGTTTGAGATCGTGGTTCAGATCCTTAACATCCACCAGAAATTGCCGACGGAAGTACTGATCCCGCTGGGCCTCTTTCTCATGATAGATATGCGGGCCGGGATTCAGTTTCAGGGTATCCAGTTTATTATCCTCGTAGCTCAGGAAATAAATCCGCGCGACTGATTCAAATCTCAGCCCTTTCGTAGAACCTTCATCCAGGAAAATAATAAGCGTCTTAACTTTGGGAGTGAGATTTACCATCCGGATCTTATAGATCGCACTGTCTCCACCCGAGGCGAAAAGCTTCGCAGAAAATATTTTTCCACGGGAAGAATTGAGGATGGTGAGATAATCGATGCCGTCTCTTTTTTCAGGTTGAATGATTTCTTCAATCCCATCTCCGTCGAGATCAACCATGTACTCGGAGCCTTTCACCAGGTAGTTCCGGACGAAACTTTCCTTGGGTTCAGCGGTGACAGGCAATTCACCGGTCAGAATCTGGCGGTAATATCTTTCATCCTGAGCGAAAATATCAGCACTTCCGAGGAGAAAGAGGCCTAAAAGTATCCATTGCTGCAGCATGAGTCCATTGTAACTCCTTTTCCCGTTTGTTAGAATGACGAGATTCAAGGAAGGTTTTGCATGATTATTTCTGTCGGCTTTGTCCGATCTGCCAATCAGATTCTCGTTCGCGAGCTCAACTGGGCCCAGAATTCCATTGATTCACGTCTGATCGACGTGACAGACCTAGTTGACCAGAACCTCCAGGCCCTGTTTGTGGACGATAACGACAATTTCAGCTCCCTGGTGGGGATCCTGGAAAAAGAAAAAAGCTACTACCCTATCATTGATGCCCGGGATGAGAGCCTCTCGTTTGGCTCTTTTGAATCCCTTCCTCCGCAGCAGTTCCGTGATCTATACCTGAAGATCTCCAACCGCTGGACCATGAGCCAGAATTTCAATTCACTGGAAAACATCTGGAAGGTCACAAGTCACTTCCGCGATCTCTGGAAAAGAGACCGGATCACGTTTTTTGAAGAACTCTGGTACTGGATGAAGAGGAATGTCGGCGCTTGTGATCTCTCCATCGTTTTCAATGATGTGGTTCATACCGAAGAAAAAGACGAAAATAACGAGAAGAAAGAAAGACCAAAGCTCATCCAGTCACTCCTTTCCGGCACGAAGAAAGCCAATTTCATGCATGGGGGAGCAAAAGAAAAAGAGCTCATGCAAAGTTATGTCGATAAATTCCATGAAGTCTTTGAAGTGACGGAATTCAATCCGACGAAAGGCCAGTTCGTTGCCACTGCTCAGATCGATCGCAGCCCGATGATCTTCATGGCGAGAACTCCGCAGCTCAATCAGCTTCAGAGAACACTGCTCGCTGCTCTCTTCAACGGCCTTCAGAACTAAGAACCGAAGTGTGCCAGCTGTTCGCCACCTAATAAGTGGAAGTGGGTGTGGAAGACCGTTTGTCCCGCAAACGGTCCCTGATTCGTCACGATCCTGAATCCGTCCTTATCTAAACCGTCTTTCTTCGCAAAGTGAGTGATGGCGCGAAAGAGGTCTTTCACTTCATCCGGATCATGCGTCACCATATCGGTAATATCTTTGGTGTGATTGCGATGAATGAAAAGATAATGTTTTGTTGCCTGCGGGCGGAGATCTTTAAAACCAATCACTTTATCGTCGTCATGAATCTTTGTTGAAGGAATCTCTCCCTTAACAATCTTGCAAAAAATACAATCGCTCATATTTATCCTTTCACTCTCTTGATTTTGGCACCCATCTTCGTGAGCTTCTCGTCGATTCTTTCATAGCCCCGGTCAAGATGGTAGACACGCTGAATTTCAGTCTGTCCATCTGCTACTAACGCACACAGGATGAGAGCGGCAGAGGCCCTGAGATCAGTACACATCACCGGTGCGCCACTGAGTTTCTCCACACCTTCTATCAGCGCAGAATTTCCTTTCAGGACAACTTTAGCACCCATCCGGGCCATCTCAGGAACATGCATGAAACGATTCTCAAAGATCGTTTCTGTGATGATGGAATTCCCATCCACCGTACTCATGAGGGCCATCATCTGCGCCTGAACATCAGTCGGAAATCCTGGAAAGGGTTGTGTTTCAATCACTCCGCCTTTCAAGCGCGAAGTAGGTTTGACATGAGTGTAGTCAGGACCGTTTTCGAGATTGGCACCCATCTTGGTAAGTGTCTCAAGAACGATTCCCAGATGCTTCGGGGTATAGCCTTCAACTTTCACATCTCCACCAGTCATGATGCCGGCGATGATGTATGTGGCCGCTTCGATCCTGTCACCGATCACGCGATAGGAAGGAGCAGGTTTTAATTTATCAATTGTGGTTCCCAGAATAGTAATGCGTGAAGTTCCCGACCCATCCACTTTCACACCTTGAGCGACGAGGAAATCTGCCAGATCATCGATCTCCGGTTCCATTGCAGCGTTCTCAATGATCGTCGTACCCTCCGCAAGTACAGCGGCCATCATGAGATTTTCCGTGGCACCGACACTTGGGAAAGGAAGGGTGATGGTAGTTCCGATAAGCTTTTTACATTTGGCTTTGATGTAACCATTCTCAATCTGGATTTCAGCTCCGAGCTTTTCCATTCCCATCAGATGAATATCAACAGGTCGTGCTCCGATGGCACAGCCGCCGGGAAGAGAAACGGATGCGACTCCGTATCTGGCAAGTAACGGCCCCAGAACGAGAACTGAAGCACGCATGGTTTTTACGAGAGCGTAGTCGGCGTGCTGATTATCAAGTTTCGAGGCATCGACAATCATGGCGTCGCCGTTCTTCGTGACTTTCACACCGAGGCTCTGGAGAAGTTTCAGGATAGTAGAGACATCCATCAGATCAGGAATGCCATTGAACTTTACCGGAAAAGGGCAAAGAAGAGTTGCGACAAGAATGGGCAGAGTTGCATTCTTTGCTGAAGAGACTTTAACGGAACCCTTAAGAGTAGAGGGACCCTGAACAATAAGCTTATCCATAAAACATCCTGGTTGAGGATATTCTAGGAAAGGTTTGGTCGGACGGAAAAGTTAATTCAACATTATTTGGATTTTTTCAGTGCCTTACAGCTTGGAGCTTTCTTTGCTACCGCCATAACCAGGTCGATATGCTCAAGGGAGCCGAAATATTCATGATCTTTCAGATAACTAACAGTTTCGCCGCGGTAAGCATGACGAAAAGGCTTCTCTAAGAGGCTCTTTTCGCCGGATGAGGTCAAGATGTTCACTTGGATCGAATCGTTGTACTTGATGCCGTCAATGCTTGTTACTTGTTCATCGACCTGAATCGGAGAACAGAGGGGAATTGCAGTGCATGGGATAAGAATGATTTTACGTTTTTTGCTCATCAGGTATCCGTGGAGAGGTAGAGCACCGTACGCCTCAAAGTTCTTTAACAGGTCTGAAGTATAGTCGCCATCGCGCAAATCTGCGGCCTCTATCAGTTCAATGTTTTTCTTAGCAAATGATTTTTCAACCGATGCTCTCAGTTCCTGACTATCCCCGATCAGGGTCTGGTAGCCCTTGATGAAAAGGCGGCACCCTTCTGCTTCTCCGGCAAATGATGAAGAGATTGTGATAGTAAGAAAGATAGCGACGATTGATTTTTTCATATTCTTTTACTTCCGGCAGTTAAGCGTGAAAACCATTCCGTCTTTAGCGAGGTATGCGGTTTTCTGACCCGGAAGGACGCGGATGAGAATTGAATTCGTCATAGCTCCACCGAATTCCTCAGTGTTTGCTGCAGAAGCGATCAGAGTATCAGAATCGCCCTTCGCGAGGTTCCTTAAACCTGTGCGGACTTCATATTCTTCAACCGACTCATCCATCTGATAAATGCGGATCACTTCCATTTTATCGGTCTGGATGAATTTCACATCGTCCAGTGCATCGCCGGCAGTGGTGCAGGCAAGAACCTCTTTATCAGCTGAAAAAGCGTTTAAAGAAATGAGCGCAAGTGCGAGGATAAAGAATTTCATGGAAGCCCCTTTTTATAGAGAATATCCCCACAAGTTCCCGTCAGTTGATCTCCATGAAAGAAAAACACCCCATGACTATAATTTGGACATCCATTGTAAGGTTAAGTTGGTGTATTTCCAGGGCATGAATGATCTAACCTTAGCTCATGAAAATATTTCTGCCGGCGCTGGCTTCCGGGTCAATACAACCGGTAACATGTCATCTTCATTGGTCGTTTACGGTGAGCTTGGAAAAAATGAAGACCTCATCGTAAGCTGTGTCTTAGACCCTGCCGAATAAATATCGTTTCATGCCTGATAGATCAGTGAGAACTTTTGTTTCATAGAATCCCAACGAGTCCAGGATGGATCTTTGTGAGTCAATTTCGAGCTCATGTCCTTCCATCCAGAATTCTCCGCCAGGTAATAAATGCGATTTCACGCCAGCAAAGAATTCCTTAAACCAGGCCTCATAGGAACGGTCATCAAGATACAGCGCCAGATGGGGCTCATGAAAATCAACTGTTGATTGGACGAGAGACCGGTGAGCTTGAGCCTTGATATACGGAGGATTGGAAACTATAAGGTCGAATTTCTGTTTCATATTCTGAAAGCGGTCTGACTTAACAAAATCTGTTTTATTTCCCAGCCGGAGTCTTCGTTGATTGATGGCACTCACCTTGAGGGCCTCTTCCGAAATATCAGAACCCGTTCCCCTGTCTGCAATTCCTGCTTTCACAATTGAGAGAAGAATCACACCACTCCCGGTTCCGACATCCAGCATGTGAGAAAACTTTCTCGCCTTTCGGACAATCATATCGACCAGGTGTTCAGTTTCTGGACGTGGAATAAGAACCTTCTCATTTACATAAAAGCGATGCAGATAAAACTCGGATTCTCTGAGGATATAGGTGAAAGGCTTTCCGGCGAGGAATAAACTCTCCAGCTCTTTCAGTTTTTTCTGTGAAATGGAATACAGTGAATCAGATAAATCGGTGGCGAGGATATCGCCAACTTCGCGAAAAAAACGATCTGTAGAGAGTCCGGGATAGTGTGCCTCGAGCCGGGACGAGTGAGTTTGAAAAAAAGCGCTCCAGTGATCTTTGAGCGTTTTTATTCCTCAGCTCCCTGAAGAAGGATCGCCTGGTTGTGCGCGATGAGAGCATCAATTACTTCCTGGATATCACCATTAATGAAGGCCGGAAGGTTGTGCATGGTATAGTTGATCCGATGATCAGTGACCCGTCCCTGTGGAAAATTGTAAGTCCGGATTCTTTCCGATCGGTCTCCGGTTCCCACAAGACCCTTACGCATGGATGATTCCTTGGCGTGAGCTTCCTGGAGTCGCAGGTCGTAAAGTTTCGTTTTAAGAATCTTAAAGGCCTTGTCTTTGTTCTTTAACTGCGAGCGCTCATCCTGCATGGCAATTACAATACCGGTCGGCATGTGCGTGAGTCGTACGGCAGAATCGGTGGTGTTCACTGACTGACCACCCGAACCGCCGGAGCGATAAACATCGATCCGCACTTCATTCATATCGATCACAACGTCGCCCACTTCATCAGCTTCCGGCATGACCGCAACCGTGATGGTGGAAGTGTGAATTCTTCCCTGGGCTTCCGTATCCGGCACGCGCTGAACGCGATGAACTCCGGACTCATATTTCATCTTCGAGTAAACTTTTTCACCCGAGACATTAACGATAATTTCTTTAACACCGCGATCGCCTTCAGAAAAGGAAACCACATCAGATCTCCACCCCATGGTACCGAAGTAGTTCTTATACATGCGCCAGACATCGGCCACGAAAATAGATGCTTCATCGCCACCGGCACCGGCCCGGATTTCCAGGATCACGTTTCGGTCGTCGTTGGGATCTTTCGGGAGCAGAAGGAGCTTCAGTTCCTGTTCTATTCCCGGAAGTTTTGCTTCGAGTTCCGAGAGCTCTTCCTTGGCCATCTCACGCATCTCTTCATCTTTTTCATTATGAATGATGTCTTTATTGCCTTCGATATCGGATTTAAGTTTCTTGTATTCGCGGTATTTAATGACGATCGGTTCGATGTTTGAGCGTTCAGTGTTTGTTTCTCTGAGTTCCTGGGCGCGGTCATAGAGAGTGGGATCGCCCAGACGTTCAGTCAGGATCTCATATCGTCGGACAACGGAATCTAATTTATCAAACACGATTTATTCCAGAAATTCTTTGAGAGAGGTATTGGTCGTCTCGATGTCATTGAGATGCTGGATATCAATTTCTTCGAGGTTGATGATCTTCGCTTTCGCCTCTTTCAGATTATATTTTTCCTCGAGGTGAAGAACGGCCTTGATGCTTGAAAGTGCAACTTCCAGCTGATGGTCATCCGGCTCTTTTGTCGTAAGCTTCTGCAGGAGCATACCAGGAGCACTCATCGCTTTTGCCCACCACTGAGTCGAGCATTTTCCACTGAACTTAATAAGCTCATAGCTGATACCAGCTACCGGAAGCATGAGGGCCACTTTGAAGAGAACGGCCACCACGTGACGAAGGATCGGAGGAAGATTGGTTCCCACCGGGATCAAGGTGAACACGGCGGAGAAAAGGATAATGGAAATCAGGATCAGGAAAAAAATAAAACTCGTCCCGCAGCGCGGATGAAGAGTCGTGAACTTTCTGGCGTTATCTACCGTGAGTTCCATCCCTGCTTCAAACGTCGCAATCGATTTGTGTTCAGCACCGTGATACTGGAAAACGCGATAGACATCTTTAATGAAGCTGATGCCCCAGATGTAACCGACAAAGATAAGAGCTTTCACCGCACCATCAACGGCGTGGAAAGCAAAACTATCCAGAGTCCAGTTCTTACCGAGAAGATCTCCGATGAAGAATGCGACTGCGTGAGGGACGAAGACAAAGAGTCCGATACCGAATGCGAACGAAACTGCCATGGTTAAGAATGTGGCGACATCCACCTTCTCTTTTTTCTTCTGGCTGGCCTCGAATTGTTCGAGAGTCTTCCCTTTCTTAAGCGCCTTTTCTCTTTCTTCTTCCGCCATAGCGATGTTGGCCGAATAGTTAAGAGAAACGAGCCCGTTGGCCATGGTCTCAATCAGCATGAGAATTCCACGGAGGAAAGGCTTCTTTAAGAAGTCGAGTTTTTTGGATAAACCGTACCACTGATCGCGACGAAGTCGGATGGAGCCGTCCGGCTTTCTCACTGCGACCACAAACGCATTCGGAGATCTCATCATCACTCCTTCAATCACGGCCTGGCCGCCGATTGAGGTGTACTGCTTGGTCGTGATGAGAATAATGCGCTTGAGGGTCGATTTCATTTCTTATCCGTTCATTTTATCGAGGAATGCCATGTTGGTTTTGGTGTCTTTCATTCTTTCGAGAATGAATTCCATTGAATCCATGGTGTTCATCGGGTTAAGAACCCTGCGGAGTACGAATACGCGCTGGAGGTCCTTGTCTGCCATCAGGAGATCTTCCTTACGGGTAGACGATTTGTTGATATCGAGACATGGGAAGATTCGCTTCTCCATGAGCTTTCTGTCGAGCTGAACTTCCGAGTTACCGGTACCTTTGAATTCCTCGAAGATAACTTCGTCCATTCTTGAACCGGTATCGATAAGAGCAGTCGCGATAATGGTGAGGGATCCGCCGTTTTCAATGTTACGGGCAGCTCCGAAGAATCTTTTCGGCTTATGAAGCGCGTTTGAATCCACACCACCGGAGAGAATTTTTCCTGATGGTGGAACGACGGTGTTGTAAGCACGGGCAAGACGCGTGATCGAATCGAGAAGAATCACAACATGTTGTTTGGCTTCCACAAGGCGCTTGGCTTTTTCAATGACCATCTCGGCCACCTGAACGTGACGGGTAGCTGGTTCATCGAAGGTCGAAGAAACCACTTCCGCGCGAACGTTACGTTTCATATCCGTTACTTCTTCCGGACGCTCATCAATCAGAAGAACGATGAGTTTGGCTTCCGGATGGTTATCAGAAATTGAGTTAGCGATATCCTGCATAAGCATGGTTTTACCAGCTTTCGGAGGAGCCACAATCAGGCAACGTTGGCCGAATCCCTGAGGAACGAAAAGATCAATTACCCGGGTGGAGTAATTAGTCGGCTTCGACTCGAGATTGATTTTTTTCTGAGGATAAAGTGGAGTTAAGTTATCGAAGAGAACAGTTGATCTGTGCTGTTCAGGATCACGGAAGTTGATGTGATTCACCTTGAGAAGAGCGAAGTAGCGCTCGCCCTCTTTCGGAGTCCTGATCTGACCTTCAATGGTGTCACCGGTACGAAGGCCGAATCTTCTGATCTGCGATGGAGAAACGTAAATGTCATCGGCACCGGGGAGATAGTTATATGAAGGGGATCTCAGGAATCCGAATCCGTCGGGAAGGATTTCGAGAACGCCGTCACCAAAGATTTCTTCGTTGTCTTTGGCCTTCTTGGTGAGGAGAGCGAAGATGAGCTCGTGCTTTTTCAGACCAGCGGCGTTTTCGATCTGCGCTTCTTCCGCCATCTTGGTCAGTTCTTCAATGTCTTTCTCACGCAATGTACTTAAATGCATTCGGATGACTCCAAGGTAATGTTAATGAAATTTTTTATATCGATAACTCATGAAAATTTTTTGGGGATTTTTTGTTCTCGGTTGCTAAGAGCGACGAGAGAACGGAGAAAAAATCTGTTTGATTTCCTGACTATCTTAACCTGATTCGGGCAGAAGTCAATTTCAACTTTGTGTCGAAACTCGGGAAAACGACCTGATTTCAGTTCATTACCACCTTAAATCTAACCTAAGGGCCAAAGATTACCAGATTGATTCATCCGTAATTCTTCCGTACAATCATTTCATGCGAAAGATTATTCATGTCGATATGGACGCTTTTTTTGCGTCCGTTGAGATGAGAGACAATCCGGCCTTAAGAAATGTTCCCATGGCGGTGGGTGGATCGAGTGAAAGGCGTGGCGTTCTTTCCACCGCCAATTATCTTGCCAGAAAATTCGGTGTCCGCTCGGCCATGCCGACGGCAACGGCCATGAGACTCTGTCCGCAACTGGTGCTGGTTAAGGGGAATTACAAAAAATACTCTGAAGCATCTGAGCAGGTCTTCGAAATTTTCCATCAATATACCGATCTGGTTCAGGGGCTATCACTGGATGAGGCCTATCTCGATGTCACTCATTGCGAACTCTTCCAGAATTCGGCCACCTGGATAGCAGAAGACATCCGGAAAAAGATTTTTGAAAAAACCGGTCTGACTGCTTCTGCCGGGATTGCGCCCAATAAACTCCTCGCCAAGCTTTCCAGTGACTACAATAAGCCAAACGGCCAGTTCACGGTCGCGCCCTGGATGGTAGATGAGTTTATCAAGACCGTTCCGGTTGAGCGTATTCATGGAATTGGTAAGGTCACTGCAAAATATCTCCATGACCTCGGGATTAAAACCTGTCTCGACATGCAGAAGTATACCCGGAGCGATCTTATCCATCTCATGGGAAAATTCGGAGATTCGCTCTATGACTATTGCCGGGGATTTGATGACCGGGAAGTGGAAACCGAGTACGAAAGAAAATCTCTGAGCACGGAAACCACATTTGACCGCGACCTCGATAACTTTGATGAGATGAAGACCCACATTGTTTCCCTCTTCGCGGAAGTTAAAGAATCACTGGCCCATTATCAGGACCGCGAAATCAAGAACCTTCACGTGAAGATCAAGTACCATGACTTCAGGCAGACCACGATTGAGCGGCAGCTTCCCCTGGATGAAGAAAATTTCTGTCTCCTTTTTGAAGAAAGATGGTCGCAGGATCCCCGTCCCGTTCGCCTACTGGGTGTTGGTGTGAAGTTTTATGATGAAGTCTATGAAGAGGATGAAGAACTCCAGCTTGATCTTTTGACGGATGAACGGATCTTGGGTTAAAAAGGCCCATGAACGAGTTTCACGTCACGCCCGATCACCCCCTTAATAACAAAACAATTCTTGCCATGGATTTCGGAGAGAAGTTCATTGGGGTCGCCACGTATTGCGTGAATCGCGATCCCTTTCCGGTGCCTTTCGGAAGAATTCAGAATACGGGTCCCGATCGGGTCATCAAAGAACTGAAATCCATCATCGATAATGAGAGTGTGGATCTCGTGGTGATCGGTGTCCCCAGGCTGACGGATGGGAAAACGACTACCATGACCGCCAAAGCGATCAACTTTGTGGAGTCTATACGCAACCAAATCACTCTCCCGGTCGAAGAACAGGACGAAACCCTCTCTACCTATGAAGCCGAGTCACGGATGAAGAATTCCGCCCGCTATAATTTCCAGGTCGACCTGAAACAAATCGATGCGGTGGCGGCAAGTGTGATTCTTGAAGATTTTATTCGGCGCAAGAGATAACTTTTCGGTTTATTATTTTCCCATGATTAAAAAAACACTCCTTTTCGTCTTTGTCGTAGGACCACTCCTGGCCTGTCTCATGATCGGCACACATGTCTGGTTAATCATGAATGATTCCTATGATGGTCCTGATAAAACTTTCGTCGTGAAAAACGGCGATACTTTTCCGCAGATTAATTCACGGCTTTCAAAAGAAGGGCTCATCGCCAATACCCGGGTTTTTCATCGATATGCCCAGCTCAAAGGTGTCCTGACAAAATTCCGTGCGGGTTCATATACGATTCCCCGTGGGGCCACGATGAGTGATGTACTGGAGACCCTGGTTTACGGGCAGCCAAACCTCACGAGCATCACCATCCCCGAAGGAAAGAACATGTACGAAGTCGCCAGGCTCGTGGGTTCTGCGGGGATTGCGAGTGAAGAAGAGTTTCTCAAGGCCGTTCAGCATCCCGACATCATTTCTTTTCTCAAGATCCAGGCCACGTCTCTTGAGGGATATCTTTATCCTGAGACGTACAAGTTCGCGCCGAATACGCCCGCGAAGGATGTGGTGAAAACGATGGTCGATCTCTTCCGG
>JAKFFP010000122.1:0-11975 GCA_036675045.1 Bacteriovoracales bacterium
GTGGAAACGGCCATGGGAGCGCTGGTAAATTACATCATGACTATCGAGAAGCCTTGCCCATCCAATATCAATTTCGGACTTCTTCCCACAGTTGAGCTCACAAAAGAGCAGAGAAAGGGTGACCGGAAGCGGATCAAGAAGGAACTCGTTTCGAAGCGCGCCCTTGAGGTTTTCCAAAACTTCTATTCCGGGACTATGGTTTCCACGCTAAACTAAGGCATGGCCGGAACTTTTCTCATTCTCCTCGCATGCTTCTTCTGGGCACTTGATACGCTCATTCGCTACCCGCTCGTTGAAAGCGGACTTTCACCGGTCACGATTGTTTTTTATGAGCACGCCATTCTCACGCTCTTTTTCGGATGGGGAGTCATTGCCGCCTTCAAGCGGATTGGTGAACTCAAAGTCACAGATATCTTTTCATTCTTCGTAGTTGGCTGTGTCGGCTCTGGTCTTGCCACCGTGGCGTTTACGGAATCGTTTAATTTCCTGAATCCGTCTCTGGTCATCCTTCTGCAGAAACTCCAGCCCGTGATAGCGATTTGTCTGGCGGCCCTTATCCTGAAAGAGCCCCTCGATAAGAAATTTCTTCTCTGGGCCGCCATCTGCATGATCGGTGGACTCATGGTGTCCTCTCCGGATATCGAACGTTTTTACCATCTGATGGTGAAGGACTTTAATCTCGTAAGATCCGATTCCGCCATGGGTGGGTACATGCTAGTGCTCATTTCCATCGTGGGGTGGGGAAGTGCTACGGTTTATGGAAAGAAACTGAGTCTCGCAGGCTTTGATACGAGGGCGATCCTCTCAGGAAGATTTCTCGCAGGACTTATTGCCCTCATTCCCTTTGTCACCTGGAACCGGAGCTTGATTCTCCCTCAGGGCGAAGATTATCTCCGCATCTTCATCATGGTTCTTATTTCCGGCGGACTTGCGATGTGGTTTTACTACCAGGGTCTCAAGCGCATCTCGGCCAAGGCAACGGCCATCGGAGAAATGTTCTTTCCATTCTTTGCCATAATCGTGAACTGGATTTTCCTTGGAAAACAACTGACAGACATCCAGCTCGCCGGAGGAGCAATTCTTATCTTCGGCTCACTCGTTATCCAGATTAAAAAGTACTGATATGAACACCGCCATCTGCATTGATACCCTTCTCCTGCGGGATGATTCTACTTTCCTTCTCGAGCTCGTTCTCAATATCTTTCCCAATTCTGAGATCTATACCATTGCTCATAAGCAGGGTTCTATTCTGGGGCAGATTGAAACCCGATCCATCGTTTCGAGCTACCTCACGCATAAGGCAGGAAAGGGTGACGTCTTAAAAAGACATTTCTGGATTCTTCCTTCCGCTGTGAAAGGGATACCGGTTCATCCTTCGATTAATAAAGTAATAGTCCTTTCCCGCGGCTATATCCACGGCATGAATCTGCCTGCGCATGTGGAAAAAGAACTCTACATCCTAGAATGGGATTCCCTGGATCAGGATAAAACCGGTTGGCAGAAAATGTTCGCGCCGTTTGTGAATGACTGGCGTGAGAAGGCTCTGCGACAGTTCCCGCGGATTGCGGTGAGCTCAGAAGCCCTCAAGAAAAAACTCGACCTCCCGAATGCCGAAGTCATCGCTCCCACGTACCGGACGGAAGAGTATCCGTTCGTGAGGGACGAAGATCATAACTTTTCCTTTGAACATCATCTGGTTTATACCCACGGTCTTTCGGAAAAAGATTTCCGGACGGTAGTGAATGTCCTTCTCGGTCACAATGAAACCGTACGGATCATGGGGCCGTTTGATCATCTTCTTAAAGTGAAAGAGGAATTTCCGCAGATCGATTTTGCCGGCGATCATTGTGAGGCCACATCTGCCATGTACTCTCACCAGGCGAAAGCGATCTGGGATTTCACACCGGGATTCTTTCCCGCCAAGGGGTTCGGTGCCCTCGCCACCGGAAGACCCGTGGTCGTTGCAGATACCGAGGTCAACCGTGAGTATCTGAAGGAAGGTGCTTACTTCCTGGGGTCTTTTAATGCGCCGGAAATTGAAGCTCTCTATCAGCATGTGAATAATACATACCTGTCGTTTGACCGCAAAATACTTCGTCGTCTCGGACTCAAGTGGAATGAGCGGCTCTTTAAATCCAGAATGGTAAAATTCCTCGGGAGGAATCGTGATCTACACCAACCTGAATGAAACTGAGATTGAAAAAATTTCTGCCATCCTGAACCAGTGTAAGGTTCCGTTCAAAGTTTCAGAAAATGAGCAGGCGCTGAAGGCCCTGAGTGAAGGGGACACCTACAAGCAGGCCCAGAAGATCGGTCGTCGCGGTCTTCCTGTCATGCAGATCGAGTTCGAAGAGAGTGAGTGGTCGAAGATTCCTGAAAACCTAAAAGGCCGGCTTCACGGACTCGGCGTCTTTGAGAATGTCGAAAATCCTTTCTCGGATGAAGAGATGGATCAGATCGCGAACAGGAATCCGGAAGAAAAGAAAGAAGATGTAGAGGATCCGAAGGAAAAGATGAAGCAGTTTGTGACCATCCTCGGGATCATTGCTCTTGGACTTCTGTATCTGATTGCTAAGGAGAAGGGCTGGATTTAGTTGTGAATAACGCAAGGCTTCGACGGCGCCGAAAGTTTTTTAAGAAAATTCATGAGAAGAATTTTTCTACCGGCTCATTTTTCCTGACGTTTGTTCGCTGATTAAGCCGCTTCGAGCTTCTTGAGAATTTCTTCCACTATCTTCACTGACTTCGAGATGACCTGTTCAGTCGTCTCGCCTTTCTCTTTGACGAGAACGGTTGCAGCCGAATGAGAATGTCCACCGCCCCCCAGGGCAAGCGCGATGGTGCCGACATCAATGTCTCCGGATGAACGCAGGCTCATTTTGACGGCAGGACCGTCATCACGGAACATGATCGCGACTTTGATATTATTCAGGACGAGAAGGTTGTTAATGAAGGCGTGGGTGTCTTCCACGTCGCCGGCGAAATTATCAATGTCTTCTTTCCGGAGAAGCATCCAGGCGATGCTTTCATCAGAATTGGTGGAAGCAGTTTCCAGGATTTTCCCGAGAAGATGCATGTGATGAACGCGTTTCGTTCCGTAAATCCCGTTATAGGCCTCGGGCGGATTGATTCCGGTCGACATGAGCTTTGCGATGAGACGGTGTGTGCTGGCCGAAACTGTCGGATAGCGGAATGAGCTCGTATCAATAATGATGGACGTATAAATCGGAAGGGCAATCTTCTTAGTGAACTCGATCCCGAGATTCTCGATCATTTCCCCGACCATCTGTCCGGTCGCGGCTGCGGTGACATCAATACAGTGATTCGAAAGATCTCTCCCACGGCAGGGATGGTGATCAATGTAAAGAACTTTGAAATTACTTTCATCGATGTAGCGTGATAATTCTTTTCCGGTTCTGGCATGAGTGTTGGTGTCGACGACAATCACGAGATCCGGAAGAAATCCGCCGTGTTTTTTGCGAAAATCATGAAAACCAAGGACACAGTGATCAGGATCAAGATACTGATATCTCTCCAGAAGTGGTTCTTCATTCACACACCAGGCATCTTTCCCGAATTCGCGAAGGGCAAGGCAGAGTGAAATCTCAGACCCAATGCCATCGGCATCGGGATACTCGTGAGTCGTAATAAGAATCCGCTGTGCTACTTGAATTCTTGATTTGAAAGTATCTAAAATAGTCATAGTCCTGTTTAGACCTTTTCGGCGCTTATGAAGCGAAGCTACAGCTCTATAATAATTTATTGTGAGTATAAATGGAGAATATCCTTATAGTTGATGGTGTTACTAAGGAATATCCCGGCCGGGTGGCGGTGGATTCCGTGAGTTTCCACGTGAAAAAAGGCTCCATTCACGGATTTCTTGGCCCCAATGGCGCAGGGAAAAGTACCACCATGCGCATGATCGCGGGACTTCTTCCGCCGACTTCTGGTTCCATCAGCCTTTTTGGCGAGACCGTCACAGCTGGATCCCACAGGCTTAAAAATATGCTGGGCCTGCTTCCGGAAAACGCTCCTCTCTATCCGGATATGACGGTGGAAGATTACCTGCGCTTTGTGGGCAAGCTTCACAAAGTGAAGAACATTCCTGAACGCCTCGATCGCATGATTACTGAGCTTTCTTTGAAGGAAGTAAGAAAGCGCCTTATCGGAAACCTGAGTAAGGGATACCGCCAGCGAGTGGGTCTTGCCCAGGCGCTCTTTTATGATGCTCCTTTTCTCATCCTCGATGAACCGACTAATGGTCTCGATCCCCAGTCAGTGGTGGAACTCCGGGAATTCATCCGCGGACTCGCAAAAGAAAAAACCATCCTCTTTTCTTCCCATATCCTTTCCGAGGTAGAGCAGATCTGTGATCACATCACGATTATCCATCAGGGAAAAGTTCGCGCTTCGGGTGATCTCTCAGAGATTCACAGGAAATTCCGGCAAGGTCTGGTCATTAAACTAGGTCTTGCATCCGGCGAGAAACTACCGGATCTTTCAACATTCGGGAAATTCGACCTGGGACAAGTTCAGCACATGGGAAGCGAAGATCAGTATCATCTTTCCTTTGAGAGTGAACGCGATATCCGTCCCGAGCTTGTTCAGTACCTCGTGAGCAAGGGCACAAAACTTCAAACGATCATGGTGGAGTCACCTGAGCTTGAAGATATCTTCCTTCACATGACGGAGAATCGTAAATGATCTGGACCCTCTGGAAAAAAGAATCCCAATCATATTTTTCTTCGCCCCTGGCCTACATCCTGATCGGGCTTTTCTCACTCATCTCAGGGATCATGTTTTTCAATCTTCTGGTCACTTACTCTGACGGGATCCAATCCATTCCGCAGAACATGACCCAGACCATTTCTTTTGTCGATGAAGTCGTACTGAGGCTCTTCGCCAATATCAACTTTCTTTTTCTGGTATTTATTCCTCTCATCACGATGAGACTCTTCTCTGAAGAGAAGCGCCAGGAAACGCTGGAAGTCTACTGGCTCGCGCCAGTGAGTGACTGGCAGATCATTCTCGCCAAGGGCCTGGCCGCGTTTACGCTGATCATCTCGATGCTGGTGATGACCGGTCTTTTCCCCCTCATTATCTGGGGCATCGGTGTGCAGGATACCTCAATTCTCTTTTCTGCTTATCTTTCGGTGATTCTTAATTCGCTGGCGTATATCAGCCTGGGAATTTTCTGTTCATCTATTTCTGGTAACCAGATTATTGCCGCCCTTCTTTCCATCCTCGGGATCATGTTCCTGTGGATGATCACCTGGGGGGGGAATCTTAATTCAAACTTCCTGGTGGCAGAAATTTTCACTTATATCGGCATCACTTCCCATTTTGAAAGAGTGCTGAGAGGAGTGATCGGGACTCAGGACATTATTTATTATACGACTTTCGTTCTCTTCTTCGGTTTTCTCACTGCTAAATCCCTCGACCGGAGAAACTGGTAATGAAGACATGGCTTTTCCCGCTTTGGGTAATTATCGATGTACTCGTTGCTCTGTCTGCGATCGCACTCTGGATTGCCGCGCCTGAGTTCAAAGTTCTGAATGTCTCCCTGACGGCCTTTGCCTTTGCCCTGGCCGGTCTCCTGGTCATTGTCCGGATTGATGACCTGAAAGTTTTCGTGAGATCAAAATACTTTCACAAAGTCGTTCATCACGTGATCAATGCTGTCCTCGTAATTTCCATCCTGGGGCTTATCAATTATCTCGGTAATAAAAACTTCCGTGAGTTTGACCTCACGAAGGACAAGAAAAACAGTCTGACGGAACAGACGGTGAAAGTTCTCGATATGCTCAAGGGTCCGCTTAAGATGACACTTTTCTCCAAGCGGGAAGAGTGGGGACCGATTCTTAATATCCTGAAGATGTATCAGGGGAAAAACTCTAACATCAAGGTCGATGCGATCGATACCGATCTCCGTCCGGATCTGGTGAAGGCCAAGGGTATCACTACCAATGGCACAGTCGTTATCAGCTACAACGATAAGGAATCTTCTTTCCTGATCGCAGATGAATTGTCTGTGACCAATGCCATTCTCAAGGCCATTCGTGAGGAAAAAACTATTCTTTATTTTGTGACAGGTCACCAGGAATTGTCCTGTGCTGATACGTCTCCCGAGGGAATCTCGGTCCTTTGTGATAAGCTCGCCGCCCAGAACTACATTGTGAAAACGCTGAATCTCGCGCAGGTAAAAGAAGTTCCTGCGGACGCGACAGCCGTTTTCGTCCTGGGACCGATTGCTTCTTATTTTGACGATGAAGCCAGGCGCCTCGAAAGCTATCTCGCCCGGGGCGGAAGTCTCTTTCTGGCACTCGCTCCTGCGTTTAAGGCGGAGCTTTATAAAAATCTCACGGAACTCGCGAAGCCTTATGGCCTCACTATGGGAAACGATGTCGTGGTTGACCGCGTTTCCACTGTTCAGGGAGGAGAAGCGACGATTCCTATTATTTCCCAGTATGATGAGGGCCACCCTGTCACGGCGGGATTTAATTTCCGCACGGTATTTCCGCTCAGTTCTTCGGTTTCAACAATTGAAGGAAATGATTCTGCGACACTCCTCGCTCTGACCAGCGCCTTTCCCGGGTCTTGGGCGGAGTCGGACCTGAAAGGTGTGACTGAGGGGACTGCGAAATTTGAAGAGAAAAAAGACAAAAAGGGCCCGATTGGTCTTCTGGGAGTGGGGGAGAAAGTAGGTCAGGAAGGAAATTCTGATTCGCGTTTCGTACTTCTGGGATCAAGTTCGTTTCTGGTGAATGCCTACCAGGCGCAAAGTGGGAACACGACTCTCTTTCTTAATTCCGCTTCATGGTTACTGAATGATGAAGGCATTATCTCTTTCAATCGCCCCGGAACGGAAGAATATCCCGTTATCCTGTCGGCCCAGCATATTCAGCTTATCTTTGTGATTTCTATTCTTCTGGTACCAATCATCTTTTTCGGGGCAGGCATTTTTGTCTACCGCCGCCGTCGACTCCTATGAAAAAAAACCTCGGACTTTTCGCCATTCTTGTCGCGCTCCTCGGGCTCACCTATTTTTTTCAGGAGAAAACTTCTGAGAAGAAGTACGAGGAGAACCTCGTTAAGGACAAGTTATATCCGGAAGAAATTCACCAGATAACCATCTCGGGAATGAGCGCTTCTAAGAGTGAAGGGAAATGGAAAGCTGGGGACATACTTCTTTCCCATAACCTCATGAGGCTCGTCGAAGAAAAAATTTATCAGCTTAAAAAAGTGAAGTCGGTGAGCGGAGAAAAAAAAGATTTTTTCTCCTCGCCGGTCGAATTTACCGTGAACAATGAAGAACTCATCCTGGGAGAGCTCTCGCTTGACCGGCAGGGGTTCTATCTCTCCCGCAATGGAGAGATGATGCTCGCAGTCCTCGAAGGCAGCAGCCGGGAGCTCATGTCCGATGAAAAGGACATCCAGGGAAGAAAGCTTCAGGAAATGAAAGTCCTCCTGACAAAAAGACCGGAGGAGCTTTATGAGACTCAGCTTTTCCGTTTCTATCCCGATCTCCCTCTGGGAAAAGTTACGATCAAGGTTCCCGATACCCTGGCTTTCGAACTGGACCTGAAAAATAACACGACAACTCCGCCGCCGTTTCCGGGGATTTCCGTTCATGAGAAACTTCCGGCAAAGTTCATGTCGCTTCTTTCACAGGTCACTCTGAAAGAAGAAATCCCCTATGATAAATTTGGTACGAAGCTGGGAGAGATCACTTTTTCCGCAGATGGAAAGGGGGTCATGTGGGAGCTCTATACGCGGAATCCGGTAACTGCTGACGCCGTTCTCACGGATCCCGTGAGACAAAAGGCCTGGCTCATGATCGGAGGGACACTCAAGGTGTTCTTTATTCAGCTTCAGGATTATTGGGATAAGAAGAATATCCCGCCAGAACATTTCCGGCCTTTTGACCGCACTCCCATGACTCTGACGGAAGGAAATCTTCGTACCATTGTGACCCTGGTGAATAAGGAGCCGTTGGAATTCGAAAGTTCAGGCTTCCAGGTGAATAAAGAAAAGATGCTCGAGCTCGTGAGCTATGCGCTGAACCTGGGTCCTCTGGATCAGGCGAGCAGAGTTTCCCTTCTTTCGAATTCTGAAAGAAAGCAGGTCCTGTCGGAGAAGCATCTTCAGATGGAGATCTTTGGCCAGGAGCTTCTCTTCTGGGTGAAGGCGGAAGAACTGATAATCGTGAATTTAACTCAGGGATATAAAGCGCACTATCCCCGGGCGGACATTTCCGGGGGATTTCATTTTAAGGATGTGTTAAAGTAAGCCTATGATCCTGTGGAAAAATCTTGGCGATATTTTTGAAACCTACCTGATGACTCTTGTTCATCCT
Source organism: Bacteriovoracales bacterium (assembly GCA_036675045.1). GTDB lineage: Bacteria > Bdellovibrionota > Bacteriovoracia > Bacteriovoracales > Bacteriovoracaceae > Peredibacter. The sequence continues at coordinate 8,357 of JAKFFP010000122.1, forward strand.
TTCCGCATTCACCATCAGTTCCGTCATCAGCTTCCGCTTCCGGACCAGGACGGGTATCTCTACGAGCCTCTGACACTTGCCGAGAGTATTGGCATGTCGTGGATCTTTGCCATTGTTCGCGGGCTCTTTAAAATCGTGATCCTGAATTTTTTCCTGCAATCGTTTCTTTCCTTCCAGAGTCCTGAATTCGGAATCCTCCAGGACCTCGTAAGAACTTCCGGCTTTTCGACGTATTACTTTTTTTTGTTTTCCGCCGCTCTGGATATTATTTTCTTTCCGGTGGGAGCAATCGTCGTGACGGAAGTGTGGTCATGGATGATCAAGCTCTATGCGAAGTGGTTAAACCCCGAACTTCCCGCTGATGAGATCGCTCACCAGATCACAGTCGGTGCGCTCTCTTCAAATCTTTTCAACATTGTTCCCTTCGTGGGTGATCTCATTCAGTTTTTTCTCTACATCTTTCTTCTGTATGCCGGACTTCGCGCGAACCTCGGAGCTTCCCGCTCACTGGCCCTGGTGATCCTCCTCACCCCAACTGTGCTCCTCCTGATGGCACTTTCCTTGCTTTTCTTTTTGTTTTTTTATTTAGTATCCGCCTAGTCCGGGCCGATATTTTCTTACCGCTATCTGAATTCAGAAACATGGCGAACTGGTTCATTTGTCAGGCATGTGCTTTTTTGGAAAACTCGTCTTACACACACGTTTTTGTATTTCGAGGAGACCTATTCTGTGATGCACCAATCCTATCATGGTTCTATTGAAGTCGTTTGTGGCCCTATGTTTTCAGGAAAAACTGAGGAGCTTATCCGCCGGGTAAAGCGCGCTCAGATCGCTAAGCAAAGAGTCCAGATCTTCAAGCCTGCCGTTGATATCCGCTATCACGAAGAAGATGTTGTTTCTCATAACTCTCAGGCGATTAAGTCCGAGCCGGTAGAAAAAGCGATCGATATCCTGATCAAGCTCAAAGACTCTACCCGGGTAGTTGCCATCGATGAAATCCAGTTCTTCGATGAGGCCATCATCACTGTGGTGACGAAGCTCGCTGCCCGCGGATACCGTGTCATCTGCGCGGGCCTTGATCTTGATTACAGAGCAGTTCCCTTCGGACCTATGCCGATGCTTCTTGCGATGGCGGACGAAGTCATGAAAATCCACGCGATCTGCACCGTCTGTGGCGCTCCTGCCACACGTTCTCAGCGTCTCTCTAAGTCCAAGGAGCAGTTTCTCCTCGGTGAGACTGACGCCTATGAGGCGCGCTGCCGCGGGCACTTCCATTTCGATGATATGGAAGAGCAGGCGATGCTTCCTCTTAATGAAGAGATCAAGACGCTCCCTCAGGGTCTTCGTAATTAAGAGACAGAATCCTTAAATTTTTGCTAATCTTTCCTGCATGTTTCAGGAACATTTCTATGGGAAAAACTTTCACATCGTTTCCTCCCCACTCATGCATTCATGGCTGGCCCAACTGGGATCACCGGATACCGATCAACCGCTCATTGATGAGCTGGTGACCATGCTTTACCAGCATCTCTTTGATGTCGTCGTTGATGCTGAATTTCCTAAAAAACGAATGAAGATTGAAACGCGCATGAAGATGGCGCACCCTGCAGAAGGAGTTCTGGATCAGGATTTGATTGATCGTGAGACTCCTGCCGTGACCGTGGGACTAGCGCGGGCAGGTACACTTCCTTCGCAACTCTGTTACCGCAAAATGAATATCTTCCTGAATCCGAAATCTGTCCGGCAGGATCATTTTTACATCTCGCGCGTGGTGAATGAAAAAAATGAAGTGACCGGTGTATCGGTTGCGGGCTCAAAGATCGGCGGTGGAGTGGATAAAGCTGTGGTTCTCTTTCCGGATCCCATGGGAGCAACCGGGGGAACGATAGTCGAAGCGGTAAAGCACTATCAGGCCCTGGGAAAACCGAAGGTCATGATTGCGCTTCATCTGATCGTGACTCCGGAATATCTGGCGAGAGTGACAAAAGATTGTCCCGAGCTCAAGGTATACGCCTTGAGATTAGATCGCGGATTGTCGCCGGCAGATGTATTGAAAGAAATTCCAGGCAAGCGCTGGAGCGAAGAGAAAGGTTTAAATCAAAATCATTATATTGTCCCGGGCGCCGGTGGTTTGGGTGAGATCCTGAACAACTCGTACTGCTAGGGAAGATCGAGGAGAAACATGGAACTTTATACGCCGGAGACACTTATCTCCGAAGAAGAAATCATCCAGAGAATTGAAGCTCTCGGAAAGGCAATCACTCACGATTTCGATGGTGAGGATATTGTTGTCATCTGCGTTCTGAAAGGAGCATTCATGTTCTGCTCCGATCTCATCAAGAGGATCAATCTTCCGCTTAAGCTCGAGTTTATTTCTCTTTCCAGTTACGGCGATAACACTCAGAGCTCCGGCAGTGTACGGCTCGAGATGGATATCACCGCCAACATTGAGGGAAAAAACGTCCTCATCGTTGAGGATATCGTGGACTCGGGTCTGACCATCAAGACTCTTCTGGAAATCATGGCAGTAAGAAAACCAAAACAGGTCAAGCTCGCGAGCCTTCTGTTTAAGCCATCAAAGCTCAAGCACAGAGTGAATATTGATTATCTGGGCTTTGAAATCGAAGATAAATTCGTGATCGGTTACGGACTTGATTACGCCGGCCGCTACCGCGAACTTCCTTACATCGGAGTCCTGAATGCAGGTAACTAACCAGGGATCAGTCCGCGTTGACCTCGTCGGTGGGACTCTCGATATCGAGCCGATCAATCTTATCATCAAGAATGTGGTCACCCTCAACGTGGCGACGGGTCTCAAGGCCTCTGTCACACTTTCGAAGATTGCTTACAAGGGTATTGAAATCTACTCGAAGGACTACAATAAAAATTACAAGTACGCCGCTGAAGATCTGACGGAAGAGAATGTCGTCTACTCGAAGAAATTCGAGGAAATGACCTTTGTCCTCCAGATTCTCCGTCTCTTCAATATCAATTCCGGTCTCCGCATGGAACTTTCTTCGGGAGCTCCCGCCGGATCAGGCCTTGGTGGATCATCTGCCATGGGCGTGACTCTTTACCGTGCTCTTTGTAATTTCACCGGCGAAAACTATGACCGCTTAAAAACCGTCCTTCGCGTGAAGGCGGTTGAATCCAGAATTCTCAACCAGGGAATGGCCGGATATCAGGATTATTTTCCTGCGCTCACTGGCGGAGTTCTCGCAATCAGAGGGATGGAAGGGGAGATCAAAGTAGAGCAGCTTTTTACCGATGAGCTGAAGCTCATTCTGGAAAGCCATCTGGTTCTCATTTCTTCCGGCCAGTCCCGGCAGTCGGGAATCAACAACTGGGAAGTTTATAAAGCTTTCTTTGATAAGAAGCCGGAAGTCGTTGCCGGCCTCACCCGGATTGCGGAAATTTCTCACGCCACTTACGAGGCCCTGAAGGCCCGTGACTGGGATAAGATGCTCGAACTGATTGCGCAAGAGGGGACGGAAAGAGAGAAACTTTTCCCGGGAATCACAACTGAAAAGATCCGAAATTTCACCGGCGAACTCAAAAAGAACGGAAATGTGCTAGGATTAAAGATGTGTGGTGCCGGAGGCGGTGGCTGCTTTATTCT
>JAKFFP010000119.1:0-11970 GCA_036675045.1 Bacteriovoracales bacterium
TAGAGATTGTCGAGCATGAGTTCCACCCGATCGAGCTCCACTTCCCCCAGCTTGGTGGTATACTGGCGTTCCAGGTCATTCGTCACCTGCAGAAGATTCAGTTTGAATTTCTCACCGTAATCCGTGAGGTGCACCAGCTGCTCGCGCTTATCATGCTCAGAGACTGTGCGCTTGATGTAGCCGCGTTTTTCCAGCTCGTTCAAATGAGAAGTCATGGTCTGTTTCTTGAGGCCACAGGCCTTGCCAATGACCTTGATCGATGGGCCATCGTTCTCAGTGAGAAACATGAGGATTTCCAGAAAGCTCGGACGAAGATCATTAAAACCACGCGACTGAAGCTCCTTAATGAGCTCAATTGAGTAAACGCGATAGATCTTCTTCAGCAAACTTCCAATATTCGCTATTCGCTTCATAGTCTCATTATCATACTATGAGACTAGCGCCGATGGAATCACAATTTGCGGAGTGGTTTTTCGATTTCTTCCGGCCAGGTATAGATCTTAGCCTGGGTCTGGGGATTTTCCTTTATTCCTTTCACCCATAAGAGCATGCGAACTTTTTCTTTCGTCGTCATCCCCAGAGCGGGAGTAATTGAAGCAACAACAATCGTGAGAAGAAAGAACGCGCGCATATGACCTCGTGTGAAAGGGATTTCTGCTCTGTCTGTCGCAAAGATTCTGCCAAATCCAGGTTTCCGAATTCAGATAGTTGAACTATTAGGACTGTCTAAATTTTTGACAATTGAACACCCGGCCGGAACAGGGCAAGGGTGAAATATTACACCACCCCTGAAAATGGGCCCACAGTTATCGCGATGTTTGCGCAGATCGAAGGGAAACTTAAGAGAGTGATTTAGGTGACGAATGAATGAGTCATGACCAATATCTTGCGAGACGTTTTTTTTATGGAATGAAAAATGCGAGGTAGAAAGTGAAAATTGTATCCAGATTGCCACTCATCACGAGTTTACTGATTCTGGCCGCCGCTTGCGGTAAGGCCGGAAAACCTACAGGACTTCCGTACCGGGAAGAACTACGGGCAGACGGATCCAACATAAGCGGTACATACTCAGCCGATCTCTATCCCGTAAACATTAACCTCCACGCACCGAAGGCCGGGAAGGCAACGTTCACCCGAAAGGGTGATGAGCTTACCGCTAGAGTGAAACTCGACGTGGGTGCCAAGGGAGCTTATTACCGACAAGCCGTTTATTGGGGAAGCCGTTGTCCGGGAATTGAATCGGACCAGAACAAAGACGGATATCTCGACATGACTGAGATTGAAATGGCCCTGGGAGATGTGATCATTCCCCTCGACGGAGACCTGGATACTCAGTCCGGCGGAACAGGTAATTATCCTTCGGGCATGAATGCCCGCGGTTCATATTTTTACAAGAAAACAGCAAGCTTCTCGCGCTTCTTTGAAGACCTGAAGGACATCGATCCGAATACTCATGATCGGGTTCGTAAGCTTGAAGACCAGCAGGGTTTTACCTTCCTCAATAAAGTTATCCTTATTCAGGGAGCCACCGAAGACTTCAAGATCCCGACCACGGTATCAAGCTATTACGGACTTTCCCGTGAGCGTTCGCTCCCGGTGGCATGTGGTGTGTTCTTCAGATCAGGCAAACCTCTCGGTGATGAAGTCGAGACGACGATTGTCACTTCCGGAGAGCCGGATGATCGTCCTGATGTTCCGACGCCGACTGAGCCCACAGAACCTGATCCGATTCCGACTCCCAGACCGGAGCCGGAAGTGAATCCGATACCAAGACCGAATCCGACACCGACACCTACTCCACAACCTCGTCCTCAGCCGCGTCCGACACCGGATACTGGTGATGATGAGGACGAAGATGGAGATGTGATTGATGATGTTCGTGACTGGTGGGACCGGGTAACCGGCAACGATGATGATGATAATGATTAGTATTTAAAACGAGGGCCCTAGCGGGCCCTCGTTTTTATTAATAACGGGTAAGTTCATTCCGGCGGACATCATAGACAAATTCAGCGCCGCCAACGTTTCTCAGAAAAATCTTTTTAAGTTTCCGGTCGAAATAAACATCTTTTGAAGCGATCGTTCTGTTTCCGACAATGAGAGTGGCCTCATCAAAAGCGAGACTTCCGTCGATGTGGCCGATGTGTGCCAGAGGAGATTTCAGCCGGTAGCAGGTTGAAGCCTGACAGGTAGCGAGCTCAAAGCCTTCAATTTTACCTTTAAAGACTGAGGCGTGAAGTGAGAATGCCAGGAGGAGTAATCCCCCCGGCACTAAAAGAAACTTAGATTTCATTACTTTCATCTTCAAAGAGGTCACAGTCTGAAGAATTTGCGAGTGCCTCATTCAGGTCACCGTTCGGGAAAATACCGTTAAGGGTATCGTCAGAAACCGAAGTGATTTTTCCACACTTATTAAAGACCGGCTTAAGTGCCTTAAGGTCTTTAATCGGATTTTTCGTAATGGCGCCTGTTTCAATTTCCATTTCACTGTCACCGATTTTTACCGGCATCCGCTGGCCATTCAGGGCGAGTTCTACCATTTCAAGCGTTCTTTCAATCTGGTCCGCACCCTCTTTGATACAAAGACCATTGCCGAAAAGTGTCCCAGGACGTGAATTCGGTCTTTCTTCTCCAGCGGGACAGAGCTCACTCTGAGCATTCATCGCCCATCTCACGCCCATGATGGCGTCTGATCCGAGTTCAGGAATTTTTGAAAAGATATCATTACGAAGTTTTCCGAATTCCGCGTCTTTAGTGAGTTCTTTCCAGATCTGCTGGGTAGTTTTCGGGGCCTGAGCGCTGTTTTTGGCAACCTTGATCGCACCTGAGACGCTGTATGAGTTAAGAAGAGCTCCGTAGATCTGATAACCAGCAGAGATGTGCTGAAGCGCCTCGATGTCAGCGCGATTGAGTGAAACTTTCGAAGCGATGTTATTGATTGAATCTTCTTCGTTCACATAGCAATCAGTTTCATAGTTTCCGTTACCCGTCGGATATGTATCGCAATAGGATTCAGAGGAATAAGAACTGCTGGAGGCCGTAATGTAATCGTTGATGTTGAGTTCGATTTCAAGATTCTTGTTCGCTTTCATGAACTGACGGAATTTTCCAAGTCCGTTGATCACAGAATCTGCGAAGGCCTGAACATCTTTCTCATTTTTGATATCCGCTTTTCCGTCAAGGAGGAAGGTCTTAAGGCTTCCCTCCTGCATCTTGGAAATTGTTTCCTCGAGATTTTTCTTCATCTTCGGATCTTTCTCGGCCAGTGGTTTGATCCGGGCGAGGATCCCTTTGGCCGCCATGGAAGAAGCGAGGAAAGACTTATAGAGGCCCGCGCGCTTGTTATTTGCATCAAGCTTCAGGGCCATATCAAGAACCATGTCGGCGTAGATAAATCCAGAAGGAGTCAGAAGCTGTTCTGCCGCCAGGGCAAGCTGCTCGGCTTTCGCAGACGCAGAAGCATCAGATGCGATGATGGCACTGGTATTGACCTGGGTTTTACCGAGCATCTGCTTTTTTGAAACTTTCTCTTCCATATTACAGGAAGCGAGAAGGCCCAGTGACATGATGATGGCGGCAGACTTGTTCATATAGCTCATGAAGTTCTCCTAAAAGAGTGAAAGGGAAATGTTTTGAGCTATTAGATCAGATAGAATGAGAAACCGTGTAAGAGAAGAATCTCTTACACGGTGGACTGTCAAAAGTTTCAACAGTTCTGGATTTAGTTAAAGAAGTTTCTGGTATTTGAGATCGATGTCGCAATACCCACACCAACCCCGAAAGTAAGCATGGAGGATCCGCCGTAGCTCATGAGCGGTAAAGGAATCCCCACAATCGGCAGAAGCCCGGATACCATCGACATGTTAATGAACGTGTGCCAGAAAAAAATCGACATGACTCCCACCACGCAGACGGAATCAAAGAACCTCTGAACTGAGCTGGCCAGCCAGATAAGCCTCATAAAAAACACAATGTAGAGGATGACCAGGAAAACGGAACCGAAGAACCCGTGCTCTTCGTTGAAGATCGCAAACACGAAGTCAGTATGATTTTCCGGAAGATAATTGAGGGAAGCCTGGGATGAGTTCTTGAATCCCTTTCCAAAGAGCCTGCCGGATCCGATGGCAATTTCAGATTGAATGGCATTGTAGCCTGAGCCCTTGGCATCTTCGTAAGGATCGATAAAGGTATGGATCCTCTTACGCTGGTATTCCTTGAGCCCGAAGTTATACATAAGGACCCCCGACACCAGTGAGATAATTCCCAGGGTCATGATGGTCTTCCATTTAAGGCGCTTATAAAAGATCATCATGGCAAAGATAAAGAGAAGAAGCATCCCCGTACCAAGATCCGGCTGAATGATTACCATGACCGCCGGAACCATCGTGATGATCCCGGGAAAGATGAGCTCCTTGAATCCAAGCTCGCGCTCAGGATAAACCTTGGTAAAATAGCGGGCCAGTGCGAGAACCAATCCCATTTTCATGAACTCTGACGGCTGCATCCGGATCGGTCCGATAACCAGCCAGCGCTGAGCGCCCATTCCCACTTTCCCCATGAGAAGAACGAGAAAAATCAAAAAGAGAGTTCCGATATATGCGACATAAGCAAAACGCTCGATGGTCTTGGGATTCAAAAAGCTGATGGCAATCGCCACGGATGTCGCGATAACAAACCACATGATCTGAGACTTATAAAGAGCGTCGAGGCCCTCATGCGCCTGAGAGTGAGTCGCGGAATAAAGATTCAGAACGCCCACGAGAAAGATGGCCGACATAGAACCAATGAAACTGAAATCGTAGCGCTTAAGAAACTGTAGAATCGTCTGGTTCATAGGTCCTGTCCTTCCGGTTTAGGGGCCGCAGGAGCTTGAGGCTTCGGTTTAGCTTCTGCCCTTAGACTCTTCACCCAGTTTTCCTTGATCGCTTTATCTTTCTCAAGATTCTCAAGATACATTTCTGGCTGATATTTTTTCATGTACTGGGTGACAACTTTTTCAGCAACCGGTGCAGCAGCACCTGATCCGGAACAACCGTGCTCGATGATGACGGCGGTAGCGATTTTAGGATTGTCATAAGGGGCAAATCCTACAAAGAGCCCGTGGTGGCGTGATTCGTAATCCATGAGATCACACTTCTGATAAACCTTGTCTGCACTGGAAGAGCGAACCTGGGAAGTTCCGGTTTTCCCCGCCATCATGAGACCCGGGCCACGTCTGGCGAAGGCTGTCCCCTTCGGACTATTCATCACCTGAAAGAGACCCTCGCGCACAAGAGCGAGTGTTTTGGGATTTTTCATCTTCACTTCAGAGAGAATTTCAGGATGGAACGTTTTCACGAGTTCACCCTGAGTATCGTAGATATCTTTTACAACATAGGGACGAAAAATTTTACCGCCGTTGGCGATCGCCGCATAAGCAGTCGCTAGCTGGATGGTACTGGTAAGAACATAAGACTGACCGATGGAGCACGAAAGTGTTTCACCCGGCTGCCATTCCTGGCCGAAGCGTTTTCTCTTCCAGTCTTTTGTCGGGATGAGCCCGTTAACTTCACGAGGAAGTGAGATACCGGTTCTGGAACCCAGACCGAAGGCCCTGGCATACTTGGCGATATCATCGATATCCATGCGAAGTGCAGCTTTCTGGAAATACACGTTACAGGATTCGCGAACGGCCTTCACGATCGAGGTCGCACCATGGCCCTCTTTTTTCCAGCAGTGATACAATCGGTTACCGAGACGGAAGGAGCCAGTGCAATTCACTTCAAAGCGCTCGTCCACTGAACCAGTCTCAAAAGCCGCAATTCCGGTGATGGCCTTGAAAGTTGATCCCGGAGAAAAGTGTTCCTGGATATTTCTGTCCCGAAGAGGATGGAACTTGTTATTTACCAGTGAGCGCCAGTACTCAGGAGAAAGTCCGCGTGAAAATTGAGAAGGATCAAAGCTCGGTCGGGAAACCATGGCAAGAACCTGGCCGGATTCCACATCAATGGAGATCACTCCACCGACTCTTCCTTCAAGTGCTTCGTAAGCAGCGATCTGCATATCCCGATCGATCGTGAGTTTGACGTTCATGCCCGAAAGCGGCTGCTCGTCTTCGATTCCCTTAAACAGGTTGTCAGTGTTGATGTAACGCTTTCTTCTTCCCCGCGCATCCACTTCCACGAATTCGTGGCCGTTTTCTCCGCGAAGATACCGGTCAAGCTGTTCTTCGATTCCGAATTGTCCGATAAAGTCACCGAGGCGATAATCAACGGCGTCGCGCTCGCGCAGTTTCGGAAGCTGGGTCTGTGAGATCTCTGAAATATAGCCGAGAAGGTGCGCCCCGACTTCCTTGTCTCGATACTCGCGCGAAATGAAAGTATCCACCGAAACTCCGGGAAGCTCGGCGTTCTGTGACTCAATCTGGGCCAGCTCTTCAAATGAGATGTTTTTCTTGATGATGATCGGGCGATAAGTGGCCTGGTTTGAATTCTTTTTCAGAATAGTTTCGATATAAGTCACTTCGACATTCAGGATTTTCGCGAGCTTCTTCAAAGTTTCCTGACGATCGATCAGGAACTGTGGAGTAAGGATGGTATCGAAGCGGGGAATATTATCCACCAGCAACTGGTCATCGCGGGAATAAATGAGTCCCCGCGGTGCCCACACGACTTCCTTCCGGAGACGGTTCTGGATGGAATAGTTATGAAGCGTTTCTCCTTTATAGACCTGGAGATACCAGAGCCTCGAAAGGACGAGTCCGAACGCCGCTGTGATGATATAGGAAATCAACGTCGCGCGGTCTTTGTGAATCTTGACGAGTTCTTCTTCGCCGAACATTAAATTTCGACTCCTCTTGGGCCAGAATCATTGGAGACTCGCCAGATTCCTCCGAGTAACCAGAAAAGAAGCGGAGAAATGAGAGAAAGTAGAATGGATCCCGGGATAAAGCTCCACACGATCATTCCGAATTTTGAGAAGTCACTGATCTTGAGACAGATGATCACGGAAACCGTCACAAACCAGATGACCTGGAAAAACTGGACGATAAGCATGGTCATGAACGCAGTTGTGAGATGAAGGAGTTCCTTCAGATAATTCGCAGAAACCATCACGATGATGCCGGCAATTGTTCCCAGGGCCCAGCCTTCCACGGAAAAAATGGAATGAATGATCTGAAGTCCCAGAATCATCCACGGAACGGCCGCTGAATTGAGGCGAATAGCGAGAAACAAAATAATAATCACATTAAAGGTGAGACGGTATTCTTTCCACCCAAGGGCCGGAAGGACGGTTGACGTCACGATCTCAAATCCGATGAGAAGGGCAAGAGTGATCAGGAATGAGAAAAGAACCTGGGAAAAACTGAGTTTCATGGCTTCTTCTCCTGAACTACTGCGGGTTCTGCTGAAGCGACAGCAGGTTCTTCAACCGGGAGAAGAACCAGCACTTCCTCAAGCTTGTCAAAATCGACACTCGGAACGACTTCAATGGAAAGAGTCATCCCGAAATTTTCCTTGCGGATATCAGTAATCATGCCGACTTTTACACCCTTGGGATAAATTCCACCGACACCGGCAGTGATAAGCTTATCCCCCACTTCGACCGGTTCATTCCTCATGACGTATTTCAGCGCGCACTTGAAGTTCATCACACCCTCGACGATCCCGTGAGTGCGGGTTCTCTCAACTACGACATCGATGCGGTTGTTCTGATCGAGGATCGTGAGCACATCCGAATAGTTCGGAGTCGCGCGATAGACATAACCCACCAGACCCTGATCGGTGATCACGGGCGACATCACTTTAATTCCGTGATTGGTTCCCTTGTTCAGACGAATCACTTTGAATTCGTTTGCTGAATCCCATCCGACGACCTGAGCGAGTACCCTTTGCGGTGAAAGGCCCTCAGAAAAATTCAGAAGCTGTTTCAGGCGAAGATTTTCTTTCCTGACTTCATCCATGTTCGTGAGATCTGACTGAAGACGAGAGATCTGTTTCTTGAGAACCCGGTTTTCCTTGGAGGTGTTCACAATCAGGAGATAGTTCTCCCAGAGTGATGACATGCTCCGCTTTGAGCTCGCGAGACCTTCCTGAACAGGAGAAATGATCTCAGTCACAATGCGGGTAAAGAGGGTCGGCTCATCGAGATTGAAGTTTTTTTGCGAAATGCCATAGAGCGCGAGAATGGCGACAATGACATTATTGACAATTTTGGTCTTTGAAGACTCTTGGATTAGTTTCAAAAGGAGGACCCTGGTTAATTTCTTATCCCCAAAGAGTATCGAAAACAGGGTTTCAGGAAAAGCAAAATCAGAGGGAAAAGGCTTTGACCGTAACCACTCCTTCCCGATAAAATGACTTGCACAATTAACTCCTCCCAGAACAGGTTTATTTATGAAAGCCACAGCTGCGAACAAAATGTCCTACTTCATTCTGATGTTCATCTTCCTGATCATCATTGCCAGTTTTCTCTTCTCCGGATTCGAGAATTTCTCTATGGGAAGCTCGAAGCACGTTGCCAGCGTGGATGGTACTCCCATCACTACCAAGGAATACCGGATGGCCCTCAATCGTCAGGTTGAATTCTTCAATCAGATGATGGGCGGAAATGGGATGTCTGAGAAGCAGATGGAGCAGATGGGGATCAAGGAATCCGTTCTGAACAGCCTGATCCAGTTAAAGCTCATTCTTAATACGGCCGACCAAATGGGATTCGTCGTGTCATTGGATGAGGTGAAAAACGAGATCCGGAACATGCCTTACTTCAAAACAAATAATCAGTTTGATGTGAACCTGTATCGCAACGCACTGCAGGCCAATGGCTATGTTCCGGCCCAGTTTGAGGAACTCGTAAGAAACGACCTGAAACAGAAGAAGGTCGAAGAGCTTTTCTCCACCTCTCTGGTTTCTGAGAATCATGTCCGTGATGTCATGAAATTCAAAAATAATGTGGTGGTTGTTCAGGGTGTGAAGGTTCCGCGCCAGGCACTCGCTCCGCTGGTCACTGTTTCCGAGCAGGAAATCAAGGATTACATCAACAATCCGGCTAATAAGAAATCTCTTGAAGAAGCCTATACTGACAATGCTTCCCGCTACAACAAGGCGGAAGAAGTGAAAGCAAGTCATATCCTTATCACCGGCGATGATCTCAAAAAAGCAAAAGCAATCCGCGCGCAGGTGAATACCAGGAACTTTGGAGCGATTGCGAAGAAAGAGACTCAGGATCCGACAGGCAAGGAGAATGGCGGAGACCTTGGCTGGTTCTCGGCCGGCAGAATGGTCCCTGAATTTGAGAAGGCTGCCTTTGCTATGAAGCCGGGGGAAATTTCTCAGCCGATTAAAACTCAGTTCGGTTATCACATCATTTATGTTCAGGACAAAAAAGCAGCTGAAAGCCGTCCGCTTGAGACGGTGAAAGATGAACTCGCTCGCCTGGCGATCCAGAAAACAAAAGCTCAGGACCTGGACAAGCTTCTGAAAGCTGAGGAACAGAGACTTACGGCCGCTCTTTCTTCCGGCAACATGGGAGAAATTGAAGCTTTCGCGAAAAAAGTTGATGCTCAGGCATTCAAAGACGTTGAAATAAACCAGTATGATCAGTCGCTTTCAGGTGCAAACCTTGCTCCGACAGAAGCTGAGAAGATCTTCACGGCGGAACCAGGTCAGATCATCAATCTCGGTAATCCGGGAACGATCTATCTCGTAAAAGTCGTGAGAAAGGGCCAGGCAAAGGACGAGGCCAAGCTCGCTGGAGAGCTCAAGGCTGAGGTGAGCAGTCAAACCCAATCTTATTCCAGAAAGATTCGCGACCATCTGATAAAAGCGATGGGAGATAAAGCGAAGGTTGTCACAAATCGCGCATTGTTGTAATAAAAGGGCTCTAAGGAGCCCTTTTTTTTTATGGCCGACAAGAAAGCCGCCTACAAAGATAATATCCCCGGTACCTATTACGTTGATGATCAGTGCATCGCCTGTCTTGCCTGCTGTATTGAAGCGCCCAAGTTTTTCTTCATGAACGATGATGCCGGCCACGCCTACGTTGCCCTTCAGCCCAAAACACCGGAAGAATTCAAGGAAGCGGAGAACGCTATGGCCGCTTGTCCGGTTGAGGCCATCGGCAACAATGGTTGATTCTGTCTTGAGAAAATCTCAAGCACTGTAAAAAGTTCACGCTCTCAAAATCCCTTTCATTTCCAATGCTATATTCTCCGTCGCAAAAACCTCCGGAGATTTTATGAAATACAGTTTTATTCTTCTCGCTCTTCTCGTTGCCTGTAGCAAGCCTATCGGGAACTCCAAGAAATCTCCTCAAACCCCGAATCGTATAACTGATCCGGCACCGATTGAAGAAATCGCGGACCCGCTGGTGACACCCGATCAGCAGCAGCAACAGACGGATGGGGATTTTGATCTTAGCCGCACATACAATGGCGTGAACGTCGTACTCAATTACAATTCAAGTACCCACCTCGGCATGATCCGCGTGAAAGGAAAGGACGCTGAGAAGCTCAATAAGTATATGGCCCTCAATATGATCAGGATTGATGCCCAGGTCATGAAGAATGAGCTGGAAGCGAAGGTCGGAAAACATGTCATGTGCCGTCCCGACGCTTGCTGGGTGTATATCGATTACAAAAATGGCGACGTGAAAGAGAACATAAAACTCTCTGAAGCAGCCAAGGCTCCGAGGATCTTCCGCACCTATAAGGGCGAGAATGTTGACCTCCACATGCTTGGTCGCAAGGGCCGCATCTTCATCCAGGGCATGGACGCTAAAGCGCTCTACTCTGTGATGGCAGTTCCTGAGCTCGAAGCTGGCGGGAAAGGTTCAGTATCGTCCCGGAAATCCGGGAACGGTGTAGAATGCGTGAAGGTCACGGCCGAGAAAGCTGATGAAAAAGACCTCTATAAGTGCGAGGTGAAATTTAATCACCGAACCGGTGCCATGAAAGATAATCAGGAATAACCATATATCTCCGGGTCCCTTTCGGGGCCCGGATTGTCCAAGCTTTTGACAGTCCCTTCCCTTCTTTCAATCCTCCCTCCATTTTTACTGATTAAACATAGAATGCCTTTCAGGAGTCCGATCTATGAAAGCAGCACTTTTAATTCTGGCATTTATCACCCAATCCGCCATGGCGATGCCGATCGTGTGCGAATCTCACGAGAAGACCGGTGAAATTTCCACCTTAAGGGTAAAAATTGGGGACCTCGTTTCCATCAACATGAATGGAAATCTCTGGAAAATGCACCGCCTGGGAATAAGTCCACTTGGTCCGGGTGAAACCCGCCAGATCATGTACGCATCTTCAACTCCTGCCCCGGAATATATCAACATGACGATCGTGAAAGCAGGCACCGTTTACGGCTATATCCATGCGAACTCTCCGGAAAAAAATGGAATCTATTCCGGGAAAATCAAAATCGGCGGAATTCTCCGGAGTCGCGTGATTGATGTTTCAGTAAATGGATTTTTTAATGTGACCCAGCCGTTGATGATGGCGATGATTCGTAGCCGTTGGGGGCGTATTATTAACGTATCATCCATCTCGGGTATTACAGGTAATCGCGGCCAAACAAATTACTCGGCGGCCAAAGGTGCGATCAATGCGGCTACCAAATCCTTGTCTTTGGAAGTCGCTAGCCGCGGTATTACCGTGAATGCAGTTGCCCCCGGTATTATCACTACTACGATGAGTAACTCAAGTTTCAATGCAGAAGCCATCAGCCAGATGGTGCCTATGAAACGCGCGGGTACTCCTGAAGAAGTGGCCAATCTCATTAGTTTCCTGGCTTCAGACCAGGCGACCTATATCACCGGTCAGGTTATCTCAATCAATGGCGGGATGATTTAAACATTAGCTTTAAACAAGTGTCTGGCAATTAATATCGGCAGTCGCAACACAAAGCCGATAAACAGCCGCGTGTACATCCTTGACAGCAGGATATTGTCTCGCAGATAGCGGAAGTGTGACACGCCGCCTTCGTT
>JAKFFP010000049.1:0-11949 GCA_036675045.1 Bacteriovoracales bacterium
TCTTCGGAAAGATGAAAGAATTGAGATTCCACACAATAAACTTCTCCGCGGACTTCGAAGTTCTTCAGGCCCTTAACTGACTTGGGAATATCGGGAATGAAGACAGCTTTCTTCGTGATGTTCTCACCAACCGAACCGTCGCCCCGGGTCTTGGCAATTGAGAGGTGACCATTTTCATAAACCAACGAGCAACTTGAGCCATCGATCTTAAAGACACTGACAACATCTTCTTTGCCAATCCACTTAATGAGATCTTTTTCTTCGTAGGTTTTATCCAGGGAGAGCATCTTCTTCTGGTGCTCTACTTTTGAGACATTTTCGGTCTGCGTGAAACCAACAAGTCTCAGCACCGGATTTTCGGGGTCGAGCTTTTTCAGCTCATCTTCCAGCTTGTCGTATTTTTCATCCGATATTTCTGGCTTACCGGTGTAATAACGCTCTTTATGATGAAGAATGAGCTTTTCCAGCTCCTGAATGCGATTGGGTTTCATGAGACAAATATAGCCCGAAATGGGTCGCTCTGTCCCTCGTCAGAAATTGAAAGTCGCGCCCAGCTTCAGCACATTGTCCTTATACGATACTTCTTTAAAATTATCGCTGAACTTGGCCTTGCTTGAGCGGGCTTCGATACCTGCGTCGAGAGTCATTCTTGTCGTATACTGATATTTAATTCCGATTTCCAGGTCCAGCGAGGAAGCACTCTTAGCCGATCCGTAGATATTATCCTCGTCATTAAAGGTCGGGAAAGGCATGAAATCCGCATTGGTATAAAAACGGAATTCGCGATTGATCGGAATATTGGCACCGACACCAAAAATTATTCCGGAGAATGAATTCTGCCCGAGCCCGTCAGCAGCAGAGAAATCGACGTCGTACGTTTTGTTCGCATAGCCGGCGTAAAGATCAATCTGGGGGCCGTAGAAAAATCCGATCGGAAGATACTTATATCCACCGGTCAGCTTAAAGGCGCCGTTATTAACGTTAGCCTTTTTCTTCGTCGGACTGCCGGATGATTTTTCAACACTTCCCAGGGAGCGCATGATTTCCAGGGCCGCAAAATATTGTCTCGTGATCCAGGCCTCACCACGGAGATCGACGCCGAAGAGATTTCCGCTCCAGCGCTTAGATCCCGTTGGCGTACTGGTATCTACACTTGAGCTGGCCCCAAAGAGAGCAACCGAAAGTAGTCCCAGAGTTCCCAGTTTTTCTTCTTCATTTTTTTCTGGTTCAACAATCTTATCTTCCGGACGAAATGCCTGGAGCCTGACCCAGTCACCTGGCGCCAGCTTCTGGTCATCTTTGTAAACCTTGATCATTCCGAGGGCCTGGTTATCAGAGATATTGAAAACACTTCCCTCGGCGAGAAGTTTGGTATCCCAGTCCACAACTTTTTTGAGAAGCGGATGCTTCTTCTTTGCCATCAAGCGCTTCACGACAAACTTCTGTCCGATCTGAATCGGATAACCCTTACCGACATCGAGAGTTATCTGGTCGCCGAGAATTCCAGTCACCGTTGCATCGTACGGTATTGTCCGGGCGTAGGTATCAAGCCAGTTCTGGATTGTGGAAGAAATTAATTCAATATCATCTGATGCAAGTATGGTTTTCTCGCTGAAGTAAATGTCTTCACCGTTTTCGCCATAGACTTCCAGCTGGGCCTCAACACCTTTAATCTCGTTGACTAATCCCACGCGGATAATAGATCCCACCTTCAGACGCTCAGCTACCGTGGCAAGTACTTCTTTGGTTTTTAAATACTGAGGCAGATTTTCACGATAGCGACTGAAGACATTAATCATGCCGGAGTTTGAGATGTAGGTGCACCAATTACTCTTCTTTAACTCATTTTCAATTTCTTCAAATACCTTGTAACCAATTGCTCCCCCGACGCTGTCAGTGATCGGCAACAAGGTACAACGGCGCATGGATGATTGCGCGTATGACGAAAGAGAGAAGAATAAAACGAGATGAGCAAAAAATTTAATCATAGAAGTGCGGAAGCTCTGGTGGTGTTGGTGGTGCAGTCTTTCCCTCATAGAGATCAACCAGCATCCGGAGTTCGTGATTTTCTTCCTGAAGGGCTCTTACGCGGGAGCGAAGAAGTTCCAGCTCGAGCTTCAACCTGAGATTCTCTTCTTCTTCGCGTAATTTGATACGCTCAGTAGAAGGTACATAGATTAAATACTTCCCGTTATCTTCCCGGTGCTTCAGAATGTTATTTTTGATGTGTCTTCGTATAGTTGAGATAGAGACGCTTTTGTAGCGTGAATAGTCACTGATGGATAACCAGACACCGTCCGTGGAACTCATTGATACTCCTTCTCTTAACTTTATGATAAAGAAACCGATCAAGATGTGAAATCAAAAAAGTAAACCGTTTAGTTGAGCACAAATGTCAGTTGATTTGAACGAACTCAAAAACAAAAAAATCGCCCTCGTTTTATCCGGGGGTGTTGTGAAGGCCGCGGCCTGGCACCTGGGGGTGACTCTTGCCCTGGAAGAACTGGGCTTTCACTTAAAAAATAACAAAACTGCCCCTACGCAAAACCTGAATCCGAGAAGTCTCGAGATCGGAACGTATGTTGGTTCGAGCGCCGGAGCATTGATCTGTATCTATCTTGCCAGCGGCTATACTCCCCAGGACGTCATTCAGGCGACAATCGGAATCAAGGGTTCGAAACTCAAGGGCATCTCTTACAAGGAGATGTTCACACTCAAGCGTCCCGACATTCGTGCTCCCAAGGGAGATCTGTACTTCCCCCTGGATGGATTCCCGGCGCTCGTAAAAAATCTGCTGAAACCAGTGATCTCGCTTCCCGGATTTTTTACGACCGAGGGTCTGCGCCAGCATCTGGCAGAACACGTTATCGAAAAAGATAATTTCGAAGACTTCAACTCGGATCTTTTTATCGTGGCGACTCAGCTTGATCACTCCCGAAAAGTTATTTTTTCGAAGTACAATTATCCCAATCCAAGCCATGACTCTACCTCGGTTTACTACACCGGCACGGGCGTATCATATGCGGCAGCCGCGACGATGAGTGTCCCCCCGTTCTATTGTCCCTACCCGATTAAAAACCTTCACACGAATGAAGTTGATTACTATATTGATGGTGAGATCAGGGAGACGCTTTCCACTCACGTCGCTGAGGATAATGGTTGCGATGTCATCATTAGCTCCTGGACTCACACGCCCTATCATTTTCACGACGAAGTCGGCTCACTGGTAAACTACGGTCTTCCTTCAATTGCCATTCAGTCAATCTATCTCATGATCCAGAAAAAGATCATCGCCAGCCGTGCTGAAAGGGCGAAGGCGATCGACATCATGGATACCGTGAACGATTACATGAAAATGGAAAAATTTTCGCAGACACACCGTCGCGAGATCATGGCCATCCTGCAAAGAAAGCTCAACATAAATCCCAAGGTAAAGCTTATCGATATCTATCCGGACCACCACGATTACAAACTGTTTTTCGCCAACTCTTTCTCGCTCAATCCGAAAGTTTCTACTCATGCAGTAGAGTCGGGATATAAGCGCACGATGCAGATTCTCGGGCAGAAATGATTTTAAAATATTCCGTCCTCGCGATTCTCGCCCTGTTTTTAGTAACCTCATCTGACCCATATTTTGGATTTGAACTTGGCAAGCGTTTGTCACCTTCAAAGTCGGAAGATGATGTCGTGGAAATGCCCGTATACATTCAAAAGGCGATCGCCCCTTTCCTGCGCGATCACGACAACAGAGTGAATCCTGTTTTCCGGATTAATGATTTTTATTACTCAAGTGTGCGCTTCTGGTTTCTTATCTATACCAAGCTCACCTCTTCTCAGGTCGCCATTCATGACCGGAGCAATCTCTCTATCATCTACAAAGTTCTGGATTTCTCTTCGCTGAAAAAGAAGGGCGTTCATGCCAATACGTTATTTATCCTGCAACAAAAGCTCTCTAAAGAACGTGTGGACGAAGTAAGACTTGCGCTGGATCTTCTCGCCCGGGATCCGCACAACATGGACCCGGCTTCCCGGGAAATTTTCCGCTCTATCCGGAACGGCGGAACTGAGCTTCCTTCTTCCCGCGATGAAAGAATGAAACTCTTTAAGAGCTTGCGTGACAATATCCGGATCCAAACCGGCCAGAAAGATTACATCGAAGCGGGCCTTCGTCGCTCGATACCGTATCAGCCTTTTCTCAAGAGTATTCTGGAAGAAAAAAATCTTCCACCTGAGCTTGCGGCAATTCCCTTTCTGGAGTCGAGTTTTAATCCGAAAGCTGAATCGCGGGTTAGTGCCGTTGGGGCCTGGCAGTTCATGCCTCTCATCGGAAGTTACTATCTTCCGAAGCGCTCAAAGCTAATGGATTACCGCTCGAATGTTGGACTTGCTTCCATCGCTGCGGCAAATCTCTTAAGTGAAAACCATCGGATCATGAAAAAATGGGACCTGACTGTTACTTCTTATAATTCAGGCACCAAGCATCTACTTAAGTCTCGTCGGGAACTTGCATCGGATGATGTTGATCTCGAGGACATTATTCGCCACAGTTCATCTGAATCCTTTGGGTTTGCCTCCAAAAACTTCTACGCCGAATTTCTCGCCCTGGCGCATGTGCTTGCGTATGAGGATGATCTTTTCCCCGGTATTCACCTCTCAGAACGTACTGACGCCAAAGATCCTCTCATATTCTCGGTTGCAAAGTGTCCCATGAGAATTGACAAGGAAGTGAATGCTGACCAGCTGGCGGAAATTACATTTTATAATGATCAGATTAAAGATTTTAAGAAGATTTATCCCAAGGGAACAATTCTAACGACGAAGTCACGTTTGCCGGCAAAGAAGTTTTATCAGCTGGAATCCCGCTTGTTGCTGAAGCACAAACCCATTTTGTGGCCATTACTTGTGAGAAATCAGAGTTGTTCGACGAGATAAGTATTTGGTGAGCAGTAACTTCCCAGATAATCCACAGTTCCATCAAGATAAGTAATCTTTACATTCACCTTGCCCGAAAGTTCCTGCTGATCAGAGCTTTGATTCTCGCCAAAGATGATGACCTTGCGGGTTTTTTCGCTGGCAGAGTCATAGAATCTTCCGTCGGCATCAAGAAACTGAACATTTGTCATGAGGCTGAAGTCAACGGACTCAGCACCCACCAGCACTTCGGAGATCTTATTCTTCGTATTTACCTGAATCACACAACGATTGCCGAGCTTACTTTCCGGAAGCGAGCCCAGAATATGTCGCATGAAACTTTCTGTCGGAATAACGAGTTGGGATTCAGATTTTGTGCCGACAAAGACGGCTTCATTCTCATGGGTTAGTTCAAGATAGTTTCTGCCACCAAGAAGAGCCTCGCCGAAATTAATCCGGTAGGTGTTCTGATTCAGTTTTTCACCATGAATATCTTTTGCGAATACTTTTACATTTTCTGAAGCAGTAATAAGAGGAGCCTTCTCGCGGGAAAGAAGATCTTCCTGCCAGAGACTGATCTTGCTGAGATTTTCCTTCTCGAAGAAATTCGATTCGTAAGTCATTTCACGTTCATGAACATGAATGATCTTATTCGTAATTTCATTTCCATGAACATAAGTGATGAGAGCATTTCCTGCTTTCACGCCAATAAAGAGCTGATAACGGAAATCATCGCTGCTGGTCTCGTGCATATCACCATCAAGTGTGATCACCTTTCCGAATGGTACATCGATAGTAGCTTTCTCTGTTTCATCGGCCAGCTCAACAAGAAGCGCTCCAACAGAACCCATTTTTTCATGCGGCTCCATCAGCTCATTCATTAGGTCATCAGTCAGAACCGGAATCGACACACTTCCTGCGCCTTCTTCCATTATAAGATCAGTATTTGTTGGAACAAAACCGCGCTTTAAAAGAACAATTGATCTAGTCATCTTTGGCCGGGCAAGCTGTGCACTTACAGTCACTTCGCCATCACCATAGTCTTCAACAATTTCAGCAGCATTATCCTGGAAGCGAACTTCAAAACCGCGGAGGGTTTCGTTGTTTTTAAGATTCGTGGCCACTCCCTGGATAGTCATCTGGGATTCGTATTTTGGAGTCGTTGGCACAAACCCCTCTTCTCTTTGCGGAGAAGGTGGAAGAGTGTTTCCGGTAGTTACAACAGGATTCGTCGTCTGTGATTTATGCTTCTTCCTGGCTTTTTGACTATCCAACATCGTGATGGTCGGAACCTTCTTATCCTGGATGTCCTGCTTCAACCCTGAGTAGTCAAAAGCTATCAGGTTGGCATCAGACTCATCGGCTTTCTCTTCAGGAGCTGTGGCCGGTGTCGGTGCCTGGATATTCGAAACTTCAATATTCACATTTTCGATGATCTGTTCTTTTTCTGGAGCTGCAGTCGCTCCAACTTCTACGGGATCAGATTCAGCCTTCACCGGCTCTTTTGTTTCATATTCAAAGAACTCTGGCTCAGCATCAGAAGATGGAGCGGCTTGAGCAGTTTTGATTTCATCTTTAATCTCAGGTGCAATTTTCTTTTCTTCAGCAACGAGAACTTTTTCTTCCATCGGAAGCTCATTATAGAGAGCAACCATATTGGTGAGAAGATCACCTTCAAAAGCAATAGCATGAAGCTTCACTGGTTCTTCAAATGGAAGTTCGTTGTGGGCAACAGAAACGATTTTCAGCTCTGGTGGGATGAGCGGGAAGTCTGTCTTGGGAGTAATTTTTTTAGCAATGATTCTCTTCGGCGCGACTGGAACTCTGATTTCCTTGAAGCTCATTTCAGGTTCAGCAAAAGCTACAACTTCAGCTTGTGAAACAGACGGTGTTTCAAGAAGAGTAAAATAAGATGAATCGATTGTGATTTCGGTGTTTTCAGAAGTCGCGAGACGGACGCCGGCCACCCCGATAACCAGGGCGAAAGCGAGCGTAAATGAGGTCATCATCCGTGACAACAGTAGCGACATATAAGAATAATTTTAGTCTATATGGTGATGAGAGTCGCAGAAGTCTTGAGTGAGTTGTTGCTTTTTGATTAGCCAGGGCCTGGCTATTCACGGATAGCCATGCCCCTGTAGGACCACTACTTACAAGGACTGACGAGAAAGCCACCAAGATACGATCCGAGAAGTTTTCCTTTCCCATCGCGGGCCTCAACGATCGCTGTTCCACCCATCTCTGCCATCTCGCCAATGAAATAAACTTTCGCCGAACGAACTTTTGAAAGGACGATCCCTGACTTCATGCCCATCGGTTCAACAGTCATGGCATGGACGACAAGATTTTCTGCAAGATTCGGCCCATCAGGATTAGATCCAATGTCAAAAGGCTTCAAGCTTTCGCGAACCGAATAATCACCGACAGATGCTTTCTCTTCGAATGAAGTCGTCTGACCTTCAAATTTTTGGGTAATCGTAGCCTTCAGTTCGCCATTCACATCATTTATTTCAAATTTAGAAGGCATGGGTACTTCATCCGGCACCTGAAGGATCGTATTGCAGGTCTTGATCGGGGCCGCGAATAGATTGAGGGATAGCGAAAGGGCAAGAAGAATAAGGATGTTTTTCATGGGGGCTTTATAACTCGACTGAGCAGTTACCGGGAAGAACCCTGTAAAAGGTTCAATAAAAAGGGCCCCGTGAGGGGCCCTTAAGTTTTAGCGTAGGTTAGCAGCTCTTAACCGCATTTCCGCTCTCTCGAGTTTCCGACGGAACTTGAGAAGGTCCACGTCGGTCAGAGATTCCTTGCCAGAAAGTCTGTCCATGGCCTTCGCCTTGGCAGATTTCGCACGTTCCATATCCACATCTTCAGCACGTTCAGACGTGAAAGAAAGAATAGTCACAGTGTCGGCAAGAACGCGGCAGAGGCCCGCTGTCACAGAGAAATTACGAACACCCATAGGGGTCTTTGCAGTGAGAATTCCCGTACTCAGCTCGGTAAGGATATGAGTGTGCTCAGGGAGGATATTAATCTCCCCGCGCACTGTAGGAATCACGATGTCGTTACACTCAAGGTCTCTGATCACAACACCTTTTGGCGTGTAGAGATTGAGTTTAAAGGCAGCTGCCATAATTACTTCCCTTCAGAAAGCTTCTTCGCCTTCTCGTGAACCATCTCAATTCCACCAACGAGGTAGAATGCCTGCTCAGGGAGATGATCAACTTCGCCGGCGAGGATTGCTTTGAATCCTTTGATGGTGTCTTCGATCTTCACGAACTGACCAGGGATACCAGTGAACTGCTCAGCAACGAAGAACGGCTGAGAAAGGAACTTCTGGATCTTACGGGCACGGGCAACGAGTTTTTTATCATCTTCAGAAAGTTCATCCATACCAAGAATGGCGATGATGTCCTGAAGCTCTTTATATTTCTGGAGAACTGACTGAACCTGACGAGCAGTCGCATAGTGATCAGCACCCATGATTTCTTCAGAGAGAATTGTAGAAGAAGAAGTGAGTGGATCAACCGCTGGATAAATTCCAAGCTCAGCGATCTGACGAGAAAGTTCTGTAGTCGCATCAAGGTGAGCGAACGTAGTAGCTGGAGCTGGATCGGTATAGTCATCCGCAGGAACGTAAACGGCCTGAATAGATGTAATCGATCCGTCTTTTGTCGACGTAATACGCTCTTGCATGGCACCCATTTCAGTACCGAGCGTCGGCTGATATCCCACAGCTGATGGAATACGACCGAGAAGAGCAGAAACCTCAGAACCCGCCTGTGTAAAGCGGAAGATGTTATCTACGAAGAAGAGAACGTCTTGCTTCTCTTCATCACGGAAATACTCAGCAACAGAAAGACCAGTCAGGGCAACACGTGCACGTGCTCCAGGTGGCTCGTTCATCTGGCCGTAGCACAGAGCTGTTTTGGTAAGAACTCCGGAGTCCTTCATTTCGTGCCAAAGATCGTTACCCTCACGAGTACGCTCTCCTACACCAGCGAAGACCGAGAAGCCCCCGTGCTGAGTAGCGATGTTGTTAATGAGTTCCATAATCAGAACTGTCTTACCAACTCCGGCCCCGCCGAAGAGACCAATCTTTCCACCCTTAAGATAAGGAGCGAGAAGATCGATGACTTTAATCCCTGTGAAGAACGGCTCTTTCTTAGTCGACTGGTTAGCAAACTTAGGAGCATCACGGTGAATAGAATAAGTTTTTTTGTTTCCGATCGGGCCCGCTTCATCCACCGGCTCGCCGATGACGTTGATGATTCGTCCGAGACACTCACGACCAACTGGGGCCTGGATAGGGCGGCCAGTATCTGTGACGGTTTGTCCGCGAGCGAGACCTTCGGTAGCGTCCATGGCGATGGTACGAACCATGTTGTTACCAAGGTGAGATGCAACTTCAACAGTGAGGTTACCCTCTCCGCCTGGCATCGACTTGTTTGTGATTTTGAGTGCGTTGTAAAGCGCCGGAAGTTTTCCATTAGAAAACTCTACGTCGATTACCGGACCCAACACCTGACGAATTACGCCTGTATTTTGTTCCATTAGAATGGCTCCTTAACCGTTGAGAGATTCAGCACCGGAAACAACTTCGATCAACTCAGTTGTAATACGGGCCTGTCTCATCTTATTCATTTTTAAAGATAACTTTTTAATCACTTCTTTACTGTTCTTCGAGGCGTTTTCCATCGCGTTCATACGTGAACCGTGCTCAGACGCAATCGCATCGAGAACGCAGGTATAAACAGTCGTGAGATAAACTTCCGGCACCAGCGTGTCCAGGATCTCAGAGGCTCCCGGCTCATACTTGAAGTCGTAAGGATATTTCGTCTTGATGGTT
Source organism: Bacteriovoracales bacterium (assembly GCA_036675045.1). Lineage (GTDB taxonomy): Bacteria > Bdellovibrionota > Bacteriovoracia > Bacteriovoracales > Bacteriovoracaceae > Peredibacter. The sequence continues at coordinate 9,761 of JAKFFP010000049.1, forward strand.
TCTTTGTCGTGAGCAGAAACCTGCATCGGAAGAAGCTGTCTGACCTTCGAATCAAACGCGATGGCAGAGATGAAAGAGTTGTACGCAACGTACACTTTTCCCACTTCTCCGCTCATGAACATTTGTCCGAGCTCATCGGCAACTTTCCGCACCTCTTCGTATGTTGGCTCGGCCTTCGCGAAGGTGAATGTCTTTCCAGCATTCACTTCTTTCTGAAGAAGGTCTCTCACCTTTTTCCCAATCCAGAAAAACTTGAGATCTTCACCTTGAGTTTCATTCACAAATCTTCTGACCGTCTTAGCAAGCTGAGAGTTGTATCCACCAGCGAGACCTTTATCAGAAGAAATGACGAGAACTACCGACTGCTTGTTATCTCTCTGTGTGAAATACGTATTGGTATAATCAGTGGCGAGAGCGGCAACTGTGCGAACAGTTTCCTCAAGTTCGGTTGAGTAAGGGCGAAGTCCTAAGATTCTGGCCTGAGCCTTATTAAGCTTTGAAGCTGAAACCAGCTTCATTGCTTTCGTGATCTTGAAAGTACCCTTGGTACTTTTGATCTTCTTTTTAAGCTCTTTGATATTTGCCATGGTCTTTAATCCTTAAAATTAAACCTTGTAGCTAGCAACGAAACCTTTAATGAGGTCCGTAACTTTTGCTTCGGCCTCAGGAGACATCTGCTTCTCTTTTCTCATGCCATTCATCAGGTCCGCATGGCGGCTGTTGAGCATAGAAAGGAGGTCAGCTTCAACCTGACGAATCTTATTCACAGGAATCGAATCGAAGTAACCTTTCGTTGCTGCGAAAATCGATACTGACTGATCGATAACATCCATTGGTGAATACTGGGCTTGCTTCAGGAGTTCTACCAGACGAGCACCACGATTCAACTGACGCTGAGTTGCTTCATCGAGATCAGAACCGAACTGGGCAAAAGCTGCGAGCTCGCGGTACTGAGCGAGATCGAGACGGAGTGTACCCGCTACTTTCTTCATTGCTTTAATCTGAGCAGAACCACCCACGCGTGATACCGAAAGACCAACGTTAACCGCCGGACGGATACCAGAGTTGAAGAGATCCGACTCGAGATAGATCTGGCCATCAGTGATCGAAATTACGTTTGTAGGAATGTAAGCGGCAACGTCGCCTTCCTGAGTTTCAATGATCGGAAGAGCGGTAAGAGATCCAGCACCGAGCTCGTCATTCACTTTACATGCGCGCTCAAGAAGTCTTGAGTGAATGTAGAAAACGTCTCCTGGGAATGCTTCACGTCCTGGAGGACGACGAAGGAGGAGAGAAAGCTGACGGTAGGCCTGAGATTGTTTTGTAAGATCATCATAAACGATGAGAGCGTGCTTACCCTGGTCGCGATAGAACTCACCCATTGTACAGCCTGTATAAGGTGCTAGGTACTGAAGCGGTGCTGAGTGCGAGGCTGTCGCTGAAACGATGATGGTATATTCAAGTGCACCTGCCTCGAGGAGCTTCTGATAAACCTGACGAACAGTTGATTGCTTCTGACCGATGGCTACGTATACGCAAACAACGTCTTTGCCTTTCTGATTGATGATCGTATCAACGGCAACTGCTGTCTTACCAGTCTTACGGTCACCAATGATAAGTTCGCGCTGACCACGGCCGATGGGAATCATGGCGTCGATTGCCTTGATACCAGTCTGCATTGGCTCGTGAACTGACTTACGGGCGATAATTCCCGGAGCCTTGATTTCCACGTTACGGAAAGTTGTTGTCTTGATTTCGCCCTGACCATCGATCGGCTCGCCGATTGCGTTTACTACGCGGCCAAGAAGAGCGTCGCCAACCGGAACAGAAACGATTTTTTCTGTACGCTTAACAGTTGAGCCTTCTTTAATAGATTCATCGTTACCGAGAACAACGATACCTACGTTATTTGATTCAAGGTTAAGAACCATTCCCTTAACTCCACCTTCGAACTCAACGAGCTCTCCAGCGAGAACGTTTTTGAGACCAAAAACGCGGGCCACACCGTCACCAATAGTGAGAACGGTACCGATTTCGTTCATCTGGAGGCGCGATTCAAAATTCGCGATTCTATCCTTGATGATTCCTGTGATTTCTTCAGGTCTAATTGATGTGCTCATCTAAAATCCTTCCCTTTTGTGGGTAAAATTATTCGCCTAAAACTGATTGTTTAAATTGTTCAAGTTGGT
>JAKFFP010000134.1:0-1891 GCA_036675045.1 Bacteriovoracales bacterium
CACCGGACATGTCACGGTAACCACCCTTCTTATTTTCTTCGAGCTCGGAGCGCTCAGTTTCAGCTTCACTGAATGTCTTGGGCACGTCCTCGACTGAATCAAGCACGACCACGTCGGATTCCGGATCGTAACGGGTTTCTGATTTTTCATCAGTAAAGAGCGACTGGGCCTCAAGGCGCTCGAGTTCGTCGAGCTCCTTATTAGAGAGGTCGATCTGCGCCTTCGCAAGAAGATCCTGTTCCTGGTAAGAGAGAGACTTATCGAGCCAGAAGAAATTGGGCTCAAAAAGAGTGATCTTATTTACGAGATAATCTTCATACCACTTGTTCGTGTTCTTAAGCGCAAAGACGATCACACTCAGAATGAGAAGTAGGATGATCACTTCCTGGATGAACTTCACCTGCTTCCGGAAAGAAGCCTTCCGCTTCAGGTTCTCGAAATCCATCTTGAGAGAAAGAATATCCTTGCGGAGTTCTTTTACCAGATTCGGCCAGTCCGGGTAGAGTGTAACTTCCATGTTGGCGAGAATGTCGTCTTCAAAAGTCCCTCTGCTCCGGGCATCCGCACCGAGGAAAGCCTCGATATCAGCATACTTAATAAAGAGATTTTCTGAGTGCACGTTACTGATCTGGAATTTGTCATTGATCAGATCTTCGTGGACCGGACTAACCTTTATGAAGTGATCACGAAGAAGTGTGGCGACGTATCTTTCCTGGAGATCGAACTTAAGTGCTATCTCGCGGACGGAGAAACCCATATGGATAAAGGCATAGACGATAAATTTTTCATACAGCCAGGAAAGCCAGGAGATTAGTGGACCAGATTTGGCGATCTTTTTGGCGTAATCGAAGCGCTCGCCCAGTTCCATCGGGCCGATCTCATCTTTAAAGAATGAGTTCCAGAAGCCGCTGAAAGACTCGGCATAACGACCTTCCCAGGCTATCGAGTTGATATCCAGATCCAGCCACGTCTTAAATTGTTCAAAATCTGCTTTCTGTAACTTCATCGGGCAGTTTTTACCGGGTATGAGGTACTAATCAAAATTTGCCTGTCTTGTGGGGAGTCACCCCCTCTACGTATGATAATGAATAATGCCACGAAAGGCATTAGCTTTCATAACAAGGAAAAGTTGCCCATGACTGACATTGCCAAAATGAATAATGCCAAAGAGGCGATTACTAAACGGCATACCTTCGAGTTGCGGAAAATGGGCGACGAAGTAGAAGCCGAAATGAAAACAACTAAGGCGAAGAACGACAAAGATCTCACTCGCATGAAGAAGGACTATGAAGTCCAGATGGAAAAAGAAAAGGTTGAAGCTGAACTGAAGCTCAGTAAGGTTCGTCACCAATTCAATTCGAAGATCGAGGAAGAGAATAAGCGCTATGAAAAACTTCTTTCTGATCTGAAGACTTCTCATAAAGATACGATTGCTCAACAGCAAATGAATCATGAAGAAGTGATTGCTAAACAAGAAGAAAAATTCAAAGAGTCGATGGAGAAGGCCCAGCAAGACTATGATGTCAAAATGAGCCGTCTCGAAACTTAAAACCTGCAACCCTGCAATTGTGATCCATGGAAGGAGACTCAATGACCGCTAAGACGAACGAAGGTATTTTTATTAATGGCAAAGGCCAGGTAATCGAGCTGCTTCAGCAGATGAATGCTGCTGATAAAGCGAGACTCCTTAAAAATCTCCGTCTAAGAAATCCTTCTCTCGCGAAAGAGCTTACTGAATCATGCATTTCGTTTGAAAGTATCTGGGACCTGGACGACGGTGGACTTAAAACTATCGTTTCTCAGGTTCAGCCTGCGATACTCGGCCTCGCTCTGAGCCTCGTTCATACCAAGAATCAGCGTCGTGCGCTGGGACTCATCCCAAGAGAATCGG
>JAKFFP010000314.1:0-11636 GCA_036675045.1 Bacteriovoracales bacterium
TCAGCTTTCATTTGCAAAAACTTCTCCTTAGCCTCTAAAAGCTTATCCTTTTTCAGGATCTCGGGTGCCACGTACGGTTCATCCTTGATCGACTTCATGCCTTTCAGGAAGTCTCTTCTTTCTTCCACCATGCCCTTGAGATCGCAGGCAACGCCGCAGTGATAGCAGACGAGTTTTTTCTTATCGATGTCGAAAGTCTTCTCAAGTGTTTCAAGGTTCGAGTGGTGAACCACCATCCCGTAAACTTTTCCACACGGGGGAGAAAGACGGTTGTGAACGGCTTTCTTCCATTCGATTTCCAGGAAGCGATCGGTGAGACCGACATCGATATGATCCCAGGCAAGGCGCCCATCCATCGGAATTGTTCCGAGGAAATTCTGGGCATCTATGCCCGAGTCTTCCACGCATTTCACCCACACATCATACTTGAAAGTTTCATCCCAACCGTCAAAGCGCGCTCCCTGTGTCCAGGCATTGTAAATGATGCTGGCGACCCGGCGGTCACCGCGGGCCACGATTCCCTCAAGGTGAGAGATCTTCGAATAGTGTTTCCGAAAATTGAGTTTGAATTTCTCAGCGTAGTCTTTCAGGAGATTCTGTTTCCGTTCGATCTCCGGCTGGGTGATCATCGAGGCCCATTGAAACGGCGTATGCGGCTTGGGCACAAAAGAGGAAACAGAAACGTTGAGAGTCGGATTTCTCACTCCACACTGGGCAGCCTTCTTTCGTGCCAGGTTGGCCGTTTCCATAATGGCGATCACATCTTCATCTTCTTCCGTCGGAAGACCAATCATGAAATAGAGTTTCATCTTGGTCCAGCCGCGGGAGAAGACAGCTTCCGCTGTTTTCAGAAGATCTTCTTCCGAGACGTTTTTATTGATCACGTCTCTCATTCGCTGCGATCCCGCTTCCGGGGCAAAGGTGAGAGAAGAGTTTTTCACTTCAGCGAGCTTATCAAGAATCCTCTCGTCGAGCCCGTAAGCGCGAAGAGAGGAAATTCCCAGAGTTGCATTTTCCGTCTGGAGTTTATCGAGAAGCTCAATGACGAGCGGAGTGACGGCCGAGTAATCGGCGGTTGAAAGACAAGTCAGTGATGCTTCATCGAAGCCGCCATTTTTCAGACCATCCATCATCATCTGGACAACGTTCTCGGGATTTCTCTCGCGGACCGGGCGATAAATCATACCCGCCTGGCAAAAGCGGCAGCCTTCGGTACAGCCGCGGGCAAGTTCCACTGAGAAGCGGTCAAAGATCGCTGTCATGTGAGGGATCGGAGATTTCGTCGGGAATGGATACTGAGTGAGATTATCCACGAAGTAACGCTGAACTCTGGCGGGAATGACTCCCGCGTACTCAGGCAAGGGACCGGTCACGACTTCCATGCCGGTCATGGAATCAATTTCAGTAGCGTAGAACTTGGGAACGTAAATTCCCTTCCACTTCGCGAGTTCAGAAAGGATTTCATCCCGCTTCATTCCGCGCGCGCGCGCTTCGCCGATAAAATGAGTGATGCGTGAGAAAAGTTTTTCGCCGTCCCCGATCACGACGAAATCCATGAAGGGTGCGAGTGGCTCAGGGTGAGTGGCACAAGGCCCCCCGCAAATGACGAAGGGTTCATCTTCTTTTCTGTCTTTCGTCCAGATCGTCACTCCTCCCATATCGAGCATGTTGAGGATATTGGTGTAGCTCATCTCATACTGAAGAGAAAAACCGACGATATGAAATTCTCTCAGGGCCTTAAAGTTTTCTAATGTGACGAGTTCGAGGTTCCGCGCGCGAATTTGTTTTTCCATGTCGACCCATGGAGCGAAACAACGTTCAGCGAGTAATCCTTCATGCTGGTTGATCTCATCATAAAGGATTTTCATCCCGAGATGGCTCATCCCGATTTCGTAGGTATCCGGAAAGCAGAGAGCAACCCTGGCGATGGCACTTTCCCAGTTCTTCCGGGCGACGAAATGTTCCCCCCCGATGTAGCGAGCGGGCTTTTCAACTTCTTCCAGAAATGAGGCGTAAGGATTGCGCGGGGCCATCTGAACTCCAATGGGTTTATGTCTCTGTGAGAGGAAGGATTCGAACCTTCAGTTTAAGTGCTCTTAAATAACAGGAATAGGGTTTAAAAACCAGAAGAAAGAGAGAGTGCCCAGCGACGATCTTCTTCCTTACGGAAACCGTCCAATGACCTATCAACAGCATAGGTAGTGAGATCGAAAATAAAGGTCCGGGACCTGACGCCGATACCACCCGAGCCCCAACCGTCGCCCCATCCGCCACGGATGAAAATCCTCCGGTTAAAGTCGACTTCTACACCCGCGGCCATGCGCCTTTTGATGTCTGTTTCATATGCGTCGTTCATGTCTTTCAGATTCGCTTCCAGGTGAATGCGCATTCTCTTTCCGATTTGCGGAGTAAGCGAGAATCCGGCATCAACCGTCTGTTCGATTTCATCGGGTGGTCCGGCTGACTTGGCCCCTTCAAAATCATTCGCCGTCGCGTTTCGGAGGACCACCGAGAATGTCGGTAGCAATGCCCAGGGAAGTGTGAGCCTGGCGCCGGTAGTGAGCTGAAGACTGCGTCCGTACTTGTAATCAGAATCTTCAATCTTCGTTGAACCGTTGGGAGCAACTTCTTTGTAGAGATCACGTCTCATGAGATACACACCGGTTGCGCCGATCTTGAATACACCACCGAAAAAAGAAGCGTTGAGTGCGAACACGGGGCCGTGATCGCGGCGCTCGGCCATCTCAAAATTATTGGCAGTATCGTCATTGATGATGGCACGATTTCTCTGCGCGAACATATAACCCAGAGTCATTCCTCTCAAAGTGAAATTCGGAAATGCCTGGATCCTTGAGTGCGCGAGCTTTCCCTGATCTTTCGCGAGCACAGTCCGCATTTCCTGCGGATCATATGTGTCGGCGTAATTTCCCGGGATGTCAGTGGCCGGTCCCTGACTTATGACATTCAGGAGTTTGTTACTTGCTTCGAGATGAATGTTGGCGAGGTGAAACTGCGGCTTACGAACTGTACCGAGACCTGCTGGATTGTAAAACGCGGCCCATGAGTCATCTACCTTGTTGATGTAGGCATTTCCCATCGCAAGCGCGCGCGCTGAAGTCACAAATTCCGGGAAAGCGTGATCTTCAAAATCAAGCTTCGCCATGGCCCATGAAACATGGGTAATGAGCATCACAGAAAATAAGAATTTCAATCCTTTCAAGGCGTAATCTCCCTGCTCTATTTTAAATCATCGCGGGAGTGACTCATAGAAGGGCAAAAGGGTCCTACCAGGAGAGGCCAACACTTAAGCCGGTGATATAGTGGGTATAGGCCTTGGTCTTATCGGTATCGATAGATTGATAAGTGAACTCAAGTTTAGCAAAGACCGGATTTACACTCGCCTCAAGTCCCCCGGACAAACTAATGATCTTGGTGTTGATATTGGGTCTTTTCCCATTCAAGGCGGCATTGCTGGAAGTGATTTTCCCTTCGAAATTATAATTGGCCTGGGAAAGAGATGAGTAGGCCATGACCTCTTCCAGGAAGCGATATCCGTAGAGAACCAGGTATTCCTGCCCACCGAGAGTGAACTCCACTACCCCGTCATCGGTCTCGTGCTCATTACTTCCAATCGCAGCTGCGATAGCGAGCTTGTGGCCGATCGAATTTTCGACCCGCGATCCACCCATGAACTGAAACTTTCCTCCCAGCATGGAGTTAGCTCCGGCCGTGTGAGACCAGAAAAGATCAAACTGATTGAAAAGAGAGTTGGAAAAAAGAAATCCCGTCCGCGACACATCCGAATAGAGAACGCCGTCTTCTATGCTGTTATCCCGGGTATCGATACTGACTTCATTGCCACTGGTTTTCTGAACTTCCACCTGTCCGCGAAAAGCTTCCCCCTGAGACTCGGGGGTAAGGAACCTATTCCCCGGCAGCATGTACTTGGTCGCACATCCCGAAGCGAGAAACAGAATTCCTATTAACAGCAGTTTCATCCTTCTATGGTGAAGGACATTCCTGATTGTTCAAAGCGGGTTAATTTTTCCTAGTACTCAGTGCCTGGTATCTGGCCCGGATCGGGTGAATTGTCTTCACCAAAGCTGTCGATTCCGGCCTGTTCTACTTTTTCAGCACCAATAGACAGGGGTGAGTTTTCGGTTGAGTAAAAGCGCACATTGGGTCCATCCTCGCGCGCGAGAGTCAGAGGCATGTCGTCTTCATAATTGCGTTCGTAGTCGAGATCCATGGCATCTTCACCACTCACCGTAGTTTCTTCCGTCTTGCTGAATTTATCCCAAAGCGCATGAAGGTTCCCCTTCAATTCATTTAGCCGCTCATTTAACATTGCGTTCATATTTCCTCCTGAGACCATGGGAACTTTGCTCGGGTAGAAATGAGCAGGATTGGTGCCAAGAGAAAGAAGAGTCATTAATGATTTATATAAGAAGAATTGAAATGAGCGAGGAAAAAAAGCCACGAAACCGAGTGAAAGGCCCTCCCATTTACGGAAGGGCCTGAGTCATTATGCGTGTCTTCTTTTCTGACCAGGAATGCGATGATTCGTTTTTCCGAGATAACTATTTTTGATTCCACGGATCGAAACGATACGATTTTCTGCCATGACATCAGCAGCTTTATTCACCGGAATATTCTGTTCATCACTGATGCGGAAAATTTCGAGAGTCTTATCATAGATCGTATCCACCATCCGACGTGACTTGGAATCGGCCCATCCTTCGAATTCAATCGAGACGTTCATCACACCTCCGGCATTAATGAGATAATCCGGAGCATAGATGATGCCTTTCTCTTTCAGAATGAGACCATGGCGATCTTCTTTCAGCTGATTATTAGCGGCACCAGCAACGATCTTACACTTAAGCTGCGGAATCGTTTCATCATTAATCGATGCTCCGAGAGCACAGGGAGCATAGATGTCACATGGAACTGCGAAAATTTCCTGAGCACCGACGAACTTCGCATTCGGGAAAGAATCTTTCATCTTCTGGATGTTTCTCTCGTTGATGTCGGTGTAAATGATATTTGCTCCCGCTTCTGTGAGAAGTTTCGTGAGCTCAAATCCAACCGCACCAACACCTTGGATAGCGATGGTCTTGCCAGTCAGGCTTCTTGAACCGAAAGCTTTTGTTACCGAAGCCTCGATCCCACGGAAAACTCCCAGTGCTGTATAAGGAGCAGGATTTCCGGATCCGCCATACTGCTGGGCCACACCCGTAACGAAATTTGTTTCTGCAAAAATATGTTCAATATCATCAACGTTAATGTTCACATCTTCAGCTGTAATATACCGGCCATTGAGAGATTCAATGAAACGACCGAATGAACGGAAGAGAGCTTCTGATTTATCTTTTCTCGGATCACCAATGATGACAGCTTTACCACCACCAAGATTGAGTCCGGAGACAGCAGCTTTATAAGTCATCCCCTTAGAAAGTCTCAGAACATCAATGAGAGCTTCATCTTCATTCGCGTACGGCCACATGCGGGTTCCGCCGAGAGCAGGACCCAATGTCGTATCGTGAATGGCAACTATCGCTTTCAGCCCGCAGGTTTTATCCTGGAAAAAAACGACTTCTTCGTGTCCCATGGAATACATTTTTTCAAGAGTCTGCATGCGTATCTCCGATCGTCTCCCTTTTGAGGGTGACTTAATTTTGACTTGGGTTAGAATGAAATTGCACAAAAGTGTCTTCGATAGGGTCGATTTTGACAAGGTGGAAAAACCTATGCCCAGAGTGTCAATTGCAGACACAGAGAAAGTCTTCGAAGTGGAAGAAGGCCGGATTCTTTACGATTCTCTCGCTGATCAGGGAGAGGATTTACCACACGGCTGTCTCGCGGGTTCCTGCGGGGCCTGCCGGATCGAAGTGATCACGGGAAAAGAGAATCTTACTCCACCCGGAATTATCGAATCAAATACCCTCGAATCTCTGAGAGAAGAATTCATCGAAAAGCGCGGGAAAGAATCGGTTGAAGGGAAAACGATCCGTCTCGCATGTCGCTCGAAAGTTAATGGCGACGTCAGTTTCAAATGCATCAAGTAATTCAGGAAAATTTAGGTCTTCTTTCTGCCCGGAGTTTCATGTTGATGGAATTGGCGGACGACACTGCCTGGTCCCAGGCGGTATAGATCTGTTTTTTGGCATTAGCACGAAGATCCCCGGCGACATAGAGACCCGGAATATTCGTCTGCCCACTCTCATCGGTTTTTACAAATCCTCGCTCGTCCACTTCAGCTCCCGCTTCAAGAGCAAGTTCATTATAGATAATCATGCCGAGGGAAACGAAAGTGATATCAAGGGAAACGGTTTCTCCCGCTTCAAGCTCAAACCCTTTCAGAATTTTACCTTTCTCCTCACCTAGAATATCTTTGATGGGAGAAGTTTTCACATCAAACTGATAATGTTCAATGAGCTTTTTCGTATCATCATTGAATTCCGGAATCTCACCATTGGTAAAAATCGTGAGTTTCTCCGGTTGGTATCTTTCATGCAGCATGATCGAAACCCAGGCCGCTGAATTCGAATGGCCAATCACTCCCGTTTTCTTTCCGAGCACATGATGGCCGTCGCAGATGAGGCAGTAATCAATTGTCTGGGCATTGGCGTAATCAAAGACCGTTTCAATGGAACCTTTGATGATCGGTTGCACGTCCATCACTCCGGTACAGAGGATGACGAATTTCGACTGATGAGTGACACCTTTTGAATCCGTAATCTCAAACAGGTCTCCGGATTTCTTAAGCGACGTCACACCGGTATTCTTGTGAATGTGGAGTCTTTCTTTGAAGGCCGATTCGTTGATCCACTTGAGTGTCTCAGCATTGGTGTCTTCGATACCGCGCTTGTATCCGAGATGGGCCGGCATATTTTCGACCTTTCTCACCCACAGCGCGCGGGATTTTTTCTTATCTTTCGGAGTTCCGGGGAAGAAAAGGCAATCGTCGTTATTGAGAACAGTCCTGAGAACGGACATGATTCCGGCCGATCCTCCACCGATGACACAGACAGGGAAGATCATTTTGCGCCGATCGCCTTGTGATGATCGTTATCCTGCTCCTGGTTCTTCTCGCGAAGGTGCTCACCACTCGTGGATTTGATCTTCACTTCTTTAATCTCGTAGTTCTTCACCTTGAGAAGTTCGAAGGAATAACCGTCCCAGATAATGATGTGACCCTTCTTGGGAAAGCTGTTACCCAGCTGCTCCATCAGGAATCCATTCAGTGTTGAATAGTTATCATTGAGAGGAATCTCGATGTCGTATTCGTTATAAAGATCACGCAGCGAAATGGTTGAAGGGACCATGACTCCTTCAGCACTTTCAATTCCCGGGATCAGATCCTGCTCATCATCATGCTCATCCTGGATCTCGCCGAAGATTTCTTCCATGATGTCTTCCAGTGTCAGCATCCCGACCACAATCCCGTTCTCGTCTTTCACCAGCGCCAGGTGAACTTTCTTACGGTTCATGTGATCAAAGACCGCCTGGATCTTCATGTGCTCATACACAAAGAACGGTGGCTTCAGGTATTTCGTCACATCAAAATTTCTCTGTTCCTCAATATTCATGAAGGCGAGATCTTTAATGTGCAGGAATCCCAGCACATCATCGAGATCATCGTCGTATACCGGGTAGCGTGAGTGGGCCACTTCTCTCACGACGCGAATGACGTCCTGAAAAGATGCCGTCTTTTTGATTGCTTCAATTCCCGTCCGGGGAACCATGATGTCTTTCACTTTGATCGACGGGAACTCAAGAATGGAGTTGAGGAGATCGATTTGTTTCGAATCCATACTCTTTTCTTCTTCCGCCATCTCTACCATGATCTCGATATCATCCTTCGTCACAAGCCTTCCACGGACAGAAGCATTCCGTCCGAGAACTAAGGAGATGATTTTCACGAAGAGCTTCACCACCGGATAAAGAACGTAATAAAAGCCCACCAGAACCATCAATGCAACCGGAGCGACTTTTTCGGATCGCCCGCGACCGACAGTCTTCGGCGCGATTTCACCGAAGAGAAGAATGATGATCGTAGTCGCACCGACGCTGATAGCGAGGGCATCGTTGGAAAAATATCTTTCAGTGATCGCTGCTGAAATCGAGGCGATCAAGATGTTAACAAAGTTATTACCAACGAGAATCGTCGTGAGGATATCGTTCGGATCCTTTAACCATTTTTTCATCGCCCATGAGTCGTACCCATGCTCGTCTGCGCGTTGCTTGGCCTTCTCGTGCGGAAGAGATAGCAACGCTGCCTCAGCTCCTGAGAAAAAAGCAGAGAGCAGGAGCGAAACGAACAGAATCAGAATCTCCTGATCAGTGCTCATGGGAGAACCTGCTTACGCTAAAAATGGATGAAAAAAGAAATTTGAGAGAGGAGAACCAGATGGGTTCAAGCGGGGGTTCGATAAAGCTAAACTCCTGTTATTAATAAAAATGCGTAGGTGAATTATAACATAATCGGACAAAAAAATCGACGTTTTCCAAATGCTATTTATTTAGTCGTCCGATTATTAATGGGATAGCGGCTTCCCCTTAAAGTCCTGGTCCGAATAGACAATTCGATCATTCATCTCGTGATCGTAATCCCTGATCTCGGCGATATTCTTTAGCTTCCGGAAATTGGTATGGCACTTATAGCAAATCGCCACCAACGAAAGTTTCCGGAAGAGAAATAGATCCAGAAGATAAAGCACAACCAGCGAAAGGCCATAGGTCCAAATGCTGAGGATTGCAGCAACCACAAATAACATGACACCGATTTTTCGATTGAAATCTTTCTGCTTATAAAAATCCATGCGGGTACAGACCGGACACTGGGTCAGTACACCTTCTTCATGCTCTTTGGTGAAGTTCACATCGATCACGTGTTTACACACGTCACACTGAACTTTCTTCGCCAGATGATCCGGAAGGACTTCCACTGAAGACTGACAAGCAGGGCAAGTGATCTGAACTTCCATCATACAGGTAATCCATGTTTGGTCATGAGGTAGACCGAAATAAGTTCGCCCACGATAACAAAAAACTCCACGATATAAAGAACACCGGTCGCGCTCTGAATAGAACGGAGTTTACATAGACGAAAAGTGAAAAAGCTGAGGATAAGCGGAGCCAGATAACCCCACAACCAGCGCATAGTAATAAAGAGCCAGTTATACATATAACCGTCACCCAATTGGGTTCCTTCCGCGAGATACGGAAGTCCCACTGACAAAAGCACTGAGAGTGATGAGATCATTTTGAGAATGATCACGGTCCAGAAAATAAACAGGCAGTAAATGAGGGGCTCTTCAGAAAGCTTCGGCACCACGAGATAGTAGTGACCGAGAATCATGGAAAAATTGCTGATCGCAAGCAGGGCCATCGAACTCAGGAAGAAATTGATCCACAAGGGCTGGAACTGAAAAGTATAAAAGGTCAGAGTGATAAACAGCAGAATCTGAACTTTATAAATAATCCACATCAGAATGGATTTGTGATCACGATGAAAATGATGGGTGAATACATTAAGAGCAATCAAAGTCCCGTAGATCGCAAGCATTACCTGACCGGGCGCCGGCTGCATGGAAAGAGAAACACCCAAGGCCAGAACCAGCGAAGCGAGGACAATCGATGTGCCGAGTTTATAAAAACCTACTCCCGTGAGACGAGTACTTACTACCGGTGAGAATAGCTGGGTACCAAAGGCCAGTGCCAGAAGAAATGTCTGTATGACAATCTGGGTAACGCTGTTATTCATAGGCGCTCATCATATAGGTAACGATAAAGATCATCAATCATCTGGTGATTAGGGCCGGGAATCTTACCCTCAAACACCGAACTCAACTTCTCGCGAGTGATAGTGAGCCATTGGCCTTTTTCATCCAGCCCGGAATATGGCGGAAACAGGTGCAGATAAAGAAGAATCGCCTTTTCCGGCAGGGTTCTTTTATAGATCCCCATGAACCGGCCATCTTCGGGACGAATATCTATCCCCACTTCTTCTTTCACTTCACGGACGGCAGCAAGGAGCGGCGTCTCACCAGCTTCGATGCCGCCTCCAGGGAATTCAAGGAGACCGTGATAAATTCCGTCATCGGTTCTGGTCTGAACCCACACTTCCAGAGTTTCCGGCTGCGTCTCGCGATAAAAAAGAACCAATGATACCGGAAGGAGTTTCAAGGAAGGGATTCCTTTTTACGGAACAGCACTTCCCACTGGGAAAGTTCAAAGACAAAGCTTCCCAGGAAAGTCGCCCAGATCGGAAGTTCACTGTCCTGAAACCAGATCACTAACGACCAGAAAATTCCGGCGGGAAGAGATCTCAGGATCAATTTAATAAATTCCGGTGAGCGCTTGATAAATCCGGGAGAGACAACCTGCGCCTGAACATTAAGTACGAATCTCAGCATGGTGTAGCGATAGCTTCGTCCTTCCATGTGCTGAGAAAGATCCTGCGAAGCAACCCAGTTCCAGATGAAACCGAAGGAGAAAAGGAAGGCTGGCTCAAATCCCTGGAGAAACCAGAAAATACCGGCGAGGACTATGAGTACGATGAGATCGAGCAATTTTCTTTTCGAGGTGAGGAAAGGCCTCATTCGAGATAACCCTCTTTGTGGAGAAACGTGAGTTCAGGAAACTGTATTGAAGGCGGAGCATGAACGACAAAATTAAACACACTCATGAAATCAGAAGTGGAAAGCATCTTATCGCGCGAAAACTTCGTTCCCATCTTGTCCCACAGCGGAGTATCGATGGCACCCGGAAAGAGATTGGTAAATCTCACCTTGTGCTCTTTCCATTCTTTTTTGAGTGACTCGATCATTCCCAGCTGGCCGAACTTCGAAGCGTTGTAAGCCGAGACATTGGGATAGCCATATTGAGCAGCGGTAGAAAGGATCGAGATGATATGCGTCTCAGCTTTCACCAGCATCGGCTCAAGATACTTGAAGAGAAGAAACGGTCCCAGAGTATTTGTCGCAAAGTGCTTTTCAAAACTCTCGGCTGTCATTTCTCTTACCGGTGCCATTTCACAGATCCCGGCGTTATTAACCACCAGATCAATCGAGACAGCGTATTCTCTTACCGTTTCGAAGAACTCCTCGACAGAATCTTCCGAGCTGATGTCGAGCTCCACATCATAGAAATTTTCATGTTCGAGATCGGTTCCTGAGCGGGACCCGCCGAATACTGTGTAACCTGAATAGAGAAGAGATTTGGTGATTTCAAGACCAAGGCCGGAGGATGAACCAGTGACAATTGCACACTTATCCATAAAACCTCCGGCTTGATTAAAATTACTTAGCGATACCTACGGCGCGAGTTTCACGAATCACAGATACCTTGATCGTACCTGGGTACGACATCTCCTGCTCGATCTTACGTGCGATATCACGTGAGAGCATGATGGTCTGTTCATCAGAAACTTTTTCGTTCTCAACGAGTACCCGAACTTCACGACCAGCTGAGATCGCGTAAGAACGATGAACACCTTCGAACTGGTTAACAATTTTTTCAATATCCGAAAGACGAGACACATAAGATTCTTTGAGCGCCTTACGGGCACCAGGACGAGCTCCAGAAAGGGCATCAGCAGCTGCAACGAGGTGAGCGAGAACCGATTCTGG
>JAKFFP010000013.1:0-1843 GCA_036675045.1 Bacteriovoracales bacterium
AAGCGCTTTCATACATCATTCCTTTCGATACCTCGAAATTGAGGATGTATTTAAATTACTCTTAAAAGCAAAATTTAATATCCGGCAGATGGCCCAAACTGACATTTATCATGGAGTTTTAGCCTCCACTCTTTTAACCTACGACGTATGACCAGCTTCTTTATCTTTGCCGTATTTACGATTTCATTCGCTTTGGATGTATGGAGAGACATCAAGGACTCACTGCCACTCAATCATATCTGGCATGAAGTGCTTTTATTCATGATCGCGCTGATCGGAGCAGTTTGGCAATTTTGGACACTCATCCGAAAACAAAAAGAAATTGAATATATAAGGAAGGAATTTCTTCAGACCAAAGAATCCTATTTGTCCTGGCAACAAAAGAGTAGGAATTCCGCCGAAGAAATTAGAAAAATGATCGATCAGCAGTTCACGGATTGGAAACTCACAGAAAGCGAAAAGGACGTCGCCCTTTTACTCATCAAGGGACTATCCATGAAGGAAATTGCTGATATTAGGGCAACTCAGGATAAAACTGTCCGCCAACAAGCCGCCACGATTTACCGCAAGGCCAATCTCTCTGGCCGTCAGGAGCTCGCCGCCTTTTTTTTAGAAGACATCCTTTCAACCACATAACCTCTCTTAGACATTTGTCATATTGTGAAAGTATGATTTTTTTGTGAATTTTAGCCTAACGGAGGTTCTATGAAATTATTATTCTTTTCTCTTCTCTTCTTACTCCCTCTTCAAGGCAAGGCCGACATTGATTTAAAAGAATTGGGGGTGTCCGACACTGTTACCGAGGAAAACTCTTTCTCAAAGCAAGAATTTGCGGAAAGAAAAGAAAAACTCAAAACCCATGAAATGTTAGGTTTAGCAACCTGGGGTTTGATGACAGCAACAATGTTCACCGCCGGCAGTGCCTTGGATAACGACACTCATATGTATCTGGCACTTGCCACTACCGCCTCCTACTTCACCACTGCCTACTTCGCTTATACGGCACCAAAACCAGTGGGAGTGGTAGATAAGGGACGGATCAAATGGCATAAAAGACTCAGCTGGATTCACCTGCCATTGATGGTTATCGTGCCCTATCTGGGTTTCCAGTACAAGAATGCCGAAGACGCCGGGAGAAAACATTCTTCCATTGAAAAGCTGCACCCGACCCTCGCGGGGGTTCTCTATGGATCATTCACGCTTTCCACTGCCCTTATGGTCATTGAATTCTAAGGAGATCCTATGAAGGCCATCATTTGTTTAACGCTCTTCCTTTCCATCGCACATGCACAGACTTATGAACTCACCGAAGGAACAGCTCGCTTCAAAGTGAAAATTCCCTTGAAAAGCATCGATATCGAAAGCCAGGAAGTCAAAGGTAAGGTGGTCTGCGCCGAGGAGTGTGAGTTTTTATTAGCAGTACCCATCAAATCTTTTACGTCGGGCGATTCCAACCGTGATCTCAACATGCGTGACGCCACTGACGAAGGCCAATTCAAATGGGCCGAAGCCAGAGGCAAGTTCCCCCCTTCGGTATGGAGTTCGACTGCTGAAACGATCAACGCCACCGTCAAGTTCCATGGGGTCTCAACTGTCTATCCTGTCAGGATCTCTGAACACGGGCGAAAGGCGGGCTTCACCCTAAACCTTGAAAACCACAAGATTGAAAGACCTTCGTTATTCATGGTGAAGATCGATAATGAAATACCCATGACGTTCGAACTGACCTGGAAGAAACCCTGACAATCACACTCAGGTATCTTTCTAACTTAGTCTTGCATACGGTAGCGCCCCAGTTCTTTTCGTTTCTCAGAGCTAAAGACCAGGCGCTATCGTTAGAGCA
>JAKFFP010000287.1:0-11555 GCA_036675045.1 Bacteriovoracales bacterium
TATCAAATTCATTTTTTCTCAAGAGCATCGGGGAGATCGGAAGCAGCCGGAAGCAGCCGCTGGATCAGGTTTAACAATTCTATCGCCGCAGGTTGGTCTGTTTTGACAACTCTGTCTTTCCATCTTCTCCTGTCGACAGCCACAAGTCTTGGAGACGTGATGGCAAGGGAAACCTTCTCAAGAATTTCTTCCTTACTTCCTACTGAAAGTACCGCATCCAGCTGTTCCATTGAGCGAAAATGCTGAAACTGGTACACTACTGATGTTGACCATTTGGGATCTGGTACCGTGTCGTATTTCAAGAATATCCCGGGTTTATCAAAAAAGGCGAAATCAAGGGCCATCGTCGAGCCGATGTTGAGGACGGTTTCACAATGGTGACACAAGTTCATCAGGAGTTGAACATCTTCAAACAGCGGGAAAAAGCTGGTCCAGAAAGCACCTTTTTTCCAAAGAGGGGGAACGTGGATGACGTTGGGATATTCATCAAGAACATCCTGATAGCGCTCAGGTCTCGTGACGGGAACCTGTCTGAATAAGATCTGAATTTCCAGGTTGGACTTCAGTGCTTCAGCGACATCTCTTAGATATTCAGGATCATGTGGAGAGGTCATCACGTCATCCCCTGAAAACAGCACCCACTTTTTACCAGTATCAAGCCCGTACGTTCTTGCAAAACTCTCGCGTGGAATAATCAGATCTTCCTTGGAATAGAAATCAAACTGAGGGGTACCTGTGACAACTATCCTGTCGGAGCTGATTTCCGGATAATAATCCATTACCTCCGCCTTCATGTAATCAGACCAGACCGCATAGTAGTCAGTCCGGATTGGCAGCCTCGCCTTGGGTATGTTGTCCCAAGAAAAAATCGCTGAGATAGTTTTAATCTTTTCCAAAGAAGCAGCATGGCAAAAAGGAATCAATGCAGGGACCCGCTGGTGTGTGACGAATATCATCTCAGGATTAATTTCCCGCAATACCTTGCGATAGTGGACAATCGCCGGAGTACGTTTCCAGAGCCTTTCAATCTCTGATTCAAAAAAACGAATTGACTCGTAGGTCCTCAACCGGTTGCCAAATAGCTCGGCAAAACGATAAAAGATGCGCTTGGACCAGCCGCTTTTTCTCCTGGACCAATTGTTCAGTAGCGTGGGATTGCCTTTTCTCGCGACACTGGACTTCAGCCTGGCGAAGGTCGTTGCCTCACGATAGAAGGTTTGGACTTTACTTTCCGGAAACGTCTTAAACTCGAGTTGTTGGACTGGGACCTCGAGCCGTCTATTCACCATCTGGATCAACTCAGGATCTAGACTGTGCATCAGACAGATTTCAAACCCGGCCCTGTGGAGATGGGAAATTATGTCCGAATACAGGTAATTCCTGATCCCTATCCCATCGGGTACAGCAAAAAGTATCTTCCTTCGTTTCAAGTTCTATTTAGTAAGTGGCGGCTCTGGATGATAGTCCAGGTCTCAGAAGAGGTATGCAGCTTAGAAGACTTCAGGATAGCCATCAGTTTGTGACAAGGATCCCAACATCTGCTAGTTCAGACCAGCTACTCTATTATCTGCGATAGGGTTAACATCGGATTCGAATGCGGGTTTGCTCCGATTTCCAAGTCCGTAATCACTCCAATTCAGTTTGGAGTCAGGTGGTGTAGAGCCTTTAAAAAGATCTCTTTACCTTTCACCTGATCAAATTCTTTCAAAAATTTTAATCTGGAGTTTTTGCCATGTTGAAGTACCAGTTGGGGTTGGTTGAGGTAATGTGACATTTTCTCAGCAAGCTCCACAGGATCAGTGGCTGATTCAAGGATATACCCATTAAATCCGGTTTGAATTCGATTCCGGACGTCACCTACGTCGGTAGAGATGGCAGGTCGACCCGATGCCATCGCTTCCAAGATAGTCACCGGGCCGCCTTCCACGATCGAGCTCATCAGACATACATCCACTTGGGTATATACCTCGATTCGATCTTCCAATTTGATTGCTCCGTGGAACTGTATGAAAGATTCAATGTCAAGGGTCGAAGCCAGGCGCTTCAATTTCGGAAGTTCGGGACCGTCGCCAAACAATAAGAACTGGAGCTCCTTTCCCTGTTTTTTCAAGATAGCCAGCGCCTCAAACACCACTTCAAAGTTTTTTCCAAAATCCAAACGTGAGATGGTCCCAAAAACCATCCTGTGAGGATCTGGATCGGCTATATTCAAGAATGCTTCTTGACCACCATAGAGCCATTGATGAATCTCCAGAATCTTTGCCGCCGGGAAAAGCTTCAGAAGATCCTCCTTTTTCTCAATACCGGAAATCAAAAATGTGCCGTATGAATTTACCTTTTTAAAAAATTGATGATGCTTTGGATTGAACTTTGAAACCTCATGGTATGCAAATGGCTTTCGGGACTTGACAGCCAAATCATGGACAAGGTGAAGTAATCTACTTGGGCGAATGCCTGCGAAACAAAGTGTGCAAGAATCGAGAGCTTTCTGTAAAAACTTCTCCAAAACTTCAGGGAAGTTAACAGAGAGATTGGCCAGACTGCGGTCCATCTTACATCCTGATTTTAGAAAAATTTTCAGAAACCGGATCGAAAAAAACAATCTGAGCTTCTCTGAGGCAGACAAACGTAAGGAAATAAAGCCAAGGTCCTTGAAAAATTCCGGGTTGCAGTAAAAATTCACAACGCTAACTTCTAGATTTGGCTGCTCTTGGACCGCGTCAATAAAGCCCAAATTCTCAAGTTCCATACCTCCCGGCCCCGCCAGTTCCGGAAGAATAAAGAGGATATTTTTCTTTGGGAAGTTCAATTTCCAGAAAGCCGCTTTACCTTATCCAGAACTACCTTTGTTATTATCCGATTCAGGTTAAAAAGAAAACGGTAATAAATTGACCCTGATTTCCTTGCGATGAGATACTGATTGGCAATGTAGCGGTCCCAGTCTCCCTTTTGGCCGATAAATCCGGAATATAGCATGAGCCGGTTCATCTGCTTTTTTTCGGCAGATGAAGATCGCAGCAAAGAAGTTTGAAGTATTCGATAACGGACTCCCTGGAAGGCGATCCCCTTAAAGGAGAAGTCTTGGGATAACCTCAGAAAGAGGTCTAAGTCTTCCATCATGGATTTCGGATTGTACCCTCCCAAGGCTTTGACCTTATCTAAGTCGACCAGCACCGTCGGTGCGACGATGAAATAGTCCTGAAGAAGCATCGGGAAGAGGCACCCCGACGGCAGCTGGGATTGGAAAGTCCATCCCCGCTCTTCGAAGAAGGACGGCCCCTTGAGTTCTTTTCCCTTTTCGTCGATCTTGATCGCATCGCAGTACACTACGGCCAATCTTTCGTCGGAATTGAGGAAGACGTCCACCTGCCTGGATATCTTTGAGGGCTCGAGGACATCGTCGCAACTGATGATCTGGAAGTATCTGCCGGATGCCAGAGCCAGACCTTCGTTGGCGTTTTGGGTGATGGTCTTAGTAGTAGTCTGAAAGACCGTTTGTATAGGAAGAGATTTGTCCTTCACCCAACTCTTGATCGATTCGGCGCTTTTGTCAGAAGAGGCCGCATCCATGACAATCAGTTCAAGGTTTGGATAATCCTGCCGCAAGATACTGTCCAAGGTTTCGACCAGGAATTTCTCATGGTTGTAGGCAATGGCAAGCAACGTAACAAGCGTGAGGCTTCGAGTCTCTACAGGATCAATACTCATTCAGCACACGAATCACAGTCTGTACTTCGGTATCTTCCATTACGGGACTGATGGGTATGCTCAGGATATGCTGGTGGATTTTCTCGGTGATAGGCAGCGAAAGATCTTTATACTCAGCATAGGCGTCCTGCTTGTGAAAAGGGATGGGATAATGGATCAAGGATTGAATCCCCTTCGAATCCAGGTATGTGATCAGATCCGCACGGTTTTCAACCTGAACGACATAGAGATGGAACACGTGATCTTCTAGGGATCTATCCCATGTCGGCAGTTTGATCTTTACATTATCGATCTTGGCAGAATACAGGGCCGCTATCTCTCTTCTTTTGCTGTTTTCCCTGTCGATATATTTCAGCTTCACATTCAGGATCCCTGCCTGGAGCTCGTCAAGTCTGGAATTTACACCTTTGTAGCGATTGAGGTATTTTTTCTGGCTGCCGTAATTTGCGATTGTCGCAATGAGGTCTGCCAGTACTGTATCGTTGGTGGTGACTGCCCCAGCATCTCCCAAAGCCCCGAGGTTCTTGCCCGGATAAAAGGAAAAACCAGCTGCATTGCTCAAATTTCCAGCCTTCAAGCCTCTGGCATCCTTGGCTCCGTGGGACTGTGCACAATCTTCTACCAGCAAAAGCCCGTGCTTGGCAGCAATCTCCGCCAATTCCTTCATTGGACATAATTTCCCATAGAGATGGACGGCGAGGATTGCCTTGGTTTTGGGGCTGATCGCTTCGACTACGCGATCCGGAGAGAGGTTGAAGGTATCCTGATCTGGCTCGACAAAAACCGGAACAAGACCGCATTCAGTAATTGACAGGATGGACGCTATGTATGTGTTTGCCTGAACTAGCACCTCATCGCCGGGCTTAAGTAGTCCCATTTCAATGTATGCTCGAAAGATCAAGATCAACGCATCCAGACCGTTTGCCACACCTACGCAGTGGGATGTGCCACAATAGGCGGCAAATGCCTTTTCAAATGCCGAAACCTGCTGGCCCTTGATATACCAGCCGTTGTGCAATACGTCAATCATTGCCTGCTCCAGTTCCTGGGCATGCGCGAGATTAATCTTCTTTAAATCCAAAAACGGAATCATAGGAATTGAAAATCGGATAGGTTAGAACTCCTGGAGTTCCACCATGGTTTTAAATCTGCGGTTGGAGGTCATCAATTCGGAAAAGCTTCCGCTTGCTTCTATCAGGCCATTGTTCATGACCAAGATTTCGTCTGCATTCTTTACCGTGCTGAGCCGGTGAGCAATCAGGATGATATGGCAACTTCCCTTCAGTGATTCGATGTTTTCCTGGATACTTTTTTCCGTCTCACTGTCCAGCGCAGAGGTAGCCTCGTCAAAAATCAATAGATCAACCTCTTTAAACAGTTCGCGGGCAATGGAGATTCTTTGCTTTTGTCCACCGCTGATCAATATGCCGTTGTCTCCAAGGAAGGTATCTTCCTTTTCAGGCAAAGATTCAATCAACTCTTCCAAATGAGCCAACTGAGCTGCTTTTCTAAATCTTTCTATATTTTCCGCATTCTGCTCTGCCCAGAAAGAAATATTGTTGAACAGGGTATCATTAAAGATGACAGCTTCCTGTGTGATGTAACCGATCCTTTTTCTAAATGATGCTAAATTAACATCCTCTCTCTGAATTCCATTGCTCGAGAATCTACCCGAAGAAGGCTCAATTAAACCTGCCAGGATGTTAGTCAAGGTAGTTTTTCCGCTACCGCTTCTGCCGACCAGCGCGTAGGTACGGTTGTCTTCGATCGTCAGGTTGATTCCCTTGAGAATGGAGTTTTCCGGATTGTACCCAAAGGACACATCCGTCAAGGTTATGGTTTGGACAGATTCAGCCTTTTGAGTACCAGTGTTCACCTCTAAACCATTTCTAAAATCATTCAAAAGTTCAACTCCAACATGCAAGCCACCTAAATTGGATGTAAATGCCTGCCAGCCTGTTTGCACCAACATGATGTAATTCAGTGCCCGATAAAAGAAAAGGAGACTGAGGAAGATGGCGGCAATGTTACCGTCCAAGACATTGATTTGGACAATGATTACCAAAATAACCACTCCGATTACGAGTGGCTCCCGGGAGGCCTGTAGGATGGCGTTGAAAATCCCAATCTTCTTTTGTTCCTCTTCAATCTGGTCTACATAAGATCTCAGCTTGAGCTTATAGGTTTCAAAATAACTAGTGGCCTTGAGGTATTTGAAGTATTGTACTGCCTGGATAAGTAAGCTTTGGTATTTATGGCTGAGTTTGCTGTTGTTGACGGAGGCTGTCTCGGTGTGTCGATAGATGATCTTATAGATGAAATTTGTCAGATACCCGCCAATACTGACCAAGATGGCAAACTCGAAATTGGCCATCAAAGCCAGTACGAGATACACAAGCAGCAGTACTGCCGACTGCAGGGTATTGAAATAGGCCACATAGGCTGAGACAATCTTGTATATCTCTCCGGACAGCGTATTCTGCACCCTGCCAGCATCCAGCTTAAGAAAATCACGGAACCCCATATTCCCGAGGGAGTCCACCATCTGATACCGGATCTTCTTCACAAAAAACATCTGCACGTTGACCTTGTAATGACCCTCCAGATACTTTATCAGCCCCTTTGCCAAAAAGATGACAAACAGGAAAGAAAGAATAACCAGCGGGGTTAATTCAAAACCAGCTTTGGTAATTCCGGTAACCAGAAATTTTAGAATCCCCAGAGATTCGGAAACCTGGGAATCATCGACGGATTCCTCCCCAGCTACCTGAATCAGAGGGATAAACATTGCCAGGCCAAACCCATCCAAGAATCCGGTGAGGAGACTTAGAAAAAGAAGGACGAAGACCCTGCTGCCGAGATAGGAATGAAAAAATATAAAATGCCGGAGCTGCTGTCTGAAATATTTAATCAATTTCTAGCGGCTTAGAAGTTTTGATTTTTTCTTGTCATCGTCATAGTAGCCATAGCCGTAGCCGTAGGTGTATCCATACCCATAGCTAACTTTTGTGGCATCAACGCCATTGAACACGGCATATACGTGCTTCAATCCTTTGCCGACTTTCAGACTGTTTAATGCATCTATGAAAGCCCGTTGACTGTAGTCCTGTCTAAATACAAACAAGGTCAGATCCACGAAACTTAAAAGGTCGATGGTCTCACTAACCAGTCCAATCGGAGGAGTATCGAGGATAATGACGTCATAATTTTCCTTCAGTTCTTTCAGCAGGCTTTCAAACTTAGGCGTAATCAACAATTCTGAAGGATTGGGAGGAATGGGCCCTGAAACCAGGATATCAAGGTTGTCGTGTTTGGTCGAAACAACAACATCTTTCCAATTGGAATCCTGACCACTCAGAATAGTCGACAAACCTCTGTTATTGGTGATGTCAAAATCCTGAAAGATCTTCGGCTTTCTCACATTCAGGATATGACCGAACTCTATGAGCATGAAGAAACCAATATCGCTCTCGGGATAAACTGGGTGCGAACGACAAAAACCATTCACACGGATTACACAGTCTGGCTGGAAATTCATAAGCACATGCTGGGCGATGTCTGGAAGTTTGCAGGAAAACCTCGTTTAGTCGAACTCGCCAATTCGGATTTCCTGAAGTCTTATGAAGTCCGCCCTGCTCTCCTGCAATTAGAAAAAGATCTGATTTACTGGCTTGAGAACAAGTCTTTTCCACCGAAGGAAATGCTGGCGGTATTTCATGAAAGACTTTTGACGATTCACCCGTTCAGAGACGGAAATGGGAGGTGGTCAAGGGTGGTTACAGAGTTCGTGGCTTCCAGAACTGAACACCCTGTTCCTCACTGGGGGGCCCATATCAAAGAAGATGAGGAGAGAAGAAACAAGTATATCGAAGCTGTGAAAAAGGCCCGTCATCATCATGCATTTCAAGACCTTATTCAGATCATGTTTCATAGTGACTAAATCCCTGAATTGATGGTAAAAACCGGTCACCTTCATACTAAGGAGACTACAATGAAAGCTATCGCCCTCGCTCTCGCACTCGTTTCAACATCGGCCTTCGCTAACCTCTGCACTCCCTACGACAACCGTCCTGAGTACATGAACGCGCTTAACGCTCTCGTGACTCTTCAGAACAGAACGATGGATGAAGTGTGCAACTCAACCCGCATCCTCGATATCGAAATCCAGCCATCTCAGGTAATCGTTGATGGCGAAATCATTCCGCAGATGGCAGTTTACTTTCACTACAACGAAGACTCGTGCAAATATCTTCTGAACCGCGCGGATCTGACACTCACTTCGAGCCGTTGTTTCCCAACCTGGTAATAAGAATTATATGACTGATACGCCCACACTCTGTAAGACCTGCCGTAAACCGAAAGCTCCCTACGAGTGTGGGATCTGTCATGATCACATGTGCAAATCCTGCACGCAGTTTCTGGTTGAGAATTTCTCCGCCATGAGAAAGCCCGTTCCGGAATTCCTCAAACATCCCGCTTATTGCATGAATTGTTTTGATGATCAGGTGGCAGCACCACTGGGCGACTACAATGAGAAGATGGAGAAAGCGAAAGACATTATTCTCTATTCAAAAGATCAGACAAAACTCACTCGTCTGATTAAGCGGAAGGTTGATCCCTACAAGGTTGAAGACTGCGAGGAAGAAGAGGACGCAGTCATGCGTTTATCTTTCTGGGCAGTAGAAGATGGTTACAATTGCCTGATCGATCTTCAGTATCACACGAAGAAAATCATCGTGGGATCACACAAGAAGACGATGTTTGGCGCAACCGCAGTTCCTGTGACCATAGACCCTAATTCCATTCGCGGTCACATCGATCCCCCGTAAATCAGGCGAAAAGAACAAACAGCGTTCCGGCGAGAGTGGAAGCCAGAAAATGGATGATGACTATTTTCCGTGCTCTTCCATTCGCAATGAATCCCACAATCGCAGTCTTAAAGACCATGTTGGAAAGAAACGCCACCAGGATGAGCCGCCAGCCCACATCCGTCGAAATACTTTTGTGACTGATCAGTTGCGTGGTCGAGAGAGTGATGGCGTCGACATCGATTAATCCCGAGATGAGAGAGACAGCATACAGGCCTCGCTCACCGAATTCACTTTTCGCCCAGGCGCTGAGATAAAGAATCCCCGCAAATAATATGGCAAACACGATCGCCGCTTTCAGCTGAGAAGGTTCCTGCCCTCCTGGTGGAGGCCCATCGACCTCTTCTTTTTTAATCTGATAGTACGCGATGGTACTCGAGATCAGCATGATCAGGAACATGGCAGAAAGAGGAAGGATAACAGCGCTGAAAATTCGTGGCGACACGATAAGAATCTCGGTGAGAACTCTGATGAAGGCGACGGCGGTCGCGATGATGATCGCCGGAGCGACGGAGAGAGTTTTGGGTTGAAGCGCAGAAACCCGGGAAAGAGTCATAGTGACGGCCGTACTGGAAATGAGCCCTCCCAGAACTCCGGTCCACAATGTTCCAGATTGAGAACTTTTCATTTTCCGGACCGAGAAACTCACGACACTAATTCCCGTGATCAGAACCACCATGAGCCAGATCTTCCGGATGTTCAGGACTTGAAAATTGTCGTAAGCCTCATCCGGGAGAAGCGGAAGAATCACAAACGCAATCAGGACGAATTGCATGACGGCGTGAACCTCGCTCCAGTTCATGCCTTTGACCATGCCATGCATGCGCTCTTTCAGATGAAGAAGAAGAGCGCAAATCCCCCCGGCCACCACGATGAGTTCTACCTGAGGGAGAACCGCTAAAGCAGCACCCAGGAGATAAATGAAAATGGCGGATATCTCCGTCGTGAGTCCACCCGAACTTTCTTCGGGAGAGCGCTTGAGAATCATCATGGAAATAATCGCTGCCAGAGAAAGAAGTCCGGCGACCACGGCGAAAGGTATATTTACTGTCTCAAGTAGGGCGCAGAAAAATCCGGTTAAAGCGAAGAGAGGAAAGGTCCGGATGCCAGCAAGAGAAGATTCTTTCTTCTCGCGCTGAAATCCAATGATCAGACCGAGGGCGAGCGTCAGCGCTCCCCTAAAAATGATTTCATCTGCGGCCATAATTAATTAACTACTAGTGACGTTCTGGAGGTCTTCCACCAGGATAGGTTTTCGTTTTGTTCTTATCGAGATCCACCTCAGTATCATTTCCTGGAATAGCGGGATTCACTTCCACATCCGGTTTTGGCTGAAGTGTCTGTCCTTCATTCGGTTTTGCCGGATTAGGTTGAGTATTAGGATTATTTTCTTGTGGCTGTGCCATATTTTCTCCTTTGTCGGAACGTGACAATTAGATTGTTCTCTCAATAAGAAGGAAATGCTTCTCTAGTTCTCCTGAATTTTAATCGAGTTTTGCAAAGACAAAAGCTCTGGTTTATGGTCCCTCCCGTCTTTCTCCTCTATGAGGCCGGACGCTATAATACCAGGATGAACAGAGCATTAACCCGAGAGCGCTGGAGCCTCCTGATCACGGTGAAAAATACTTTAGCACCCTTAATGGATGTACTCGCATTTATCTGGCTTGGTCTTACGATCTACGAGCTTACTCAGGGACTTTCACCAGCAACAGAAAACATCGTCACCATTATCTGGGTTATCTTCGCCGCGTATTTTGGGATTGAGCTTGTCCTGGCACCGGAAAAGAAAGTTTATCTGAAACACAACTGGCTCACGGGTATCTCGCTTCTTTTACCCGCGTTCAGGATATTCCGCTTCTTCAGAGTCTTCCGCTATCTCCGGACAATCCGGAGTTTCTCACTGGTAAAAATCATCTCTTCCATTAATCGCGGGATGCGGACACTGAGTAAGACTCTTACCAGGAAGGTCTTCATCTACGTGATGAGCCTGACTCTCATGGTGATATTTTCCGGCGCGGCCGGAATCCTGAACTTTGAAAACGGGATCACAAATTATTTCCAGGGTTTTGGAAGCGCACTATGGTGGAGCGCCATGATGGTGACAACCATGGGATCGGATTATTTTCCTAAATCACCGGAAGGAAGAACTCTGGCCTTTGTTCTGGCGGTCTATGGATTCGCGGTGTTTGGTTATGTCGCTGCGACCTTCGCCTCTTTTCTGATGTCGAGAGTGAAGGCCGGAGAGAACAAAAAGAATGTGGAAGAAGAGCTGAAACTTCTGAGAAAGGAAGTTGGGGAACTAAAATCAATAATCCAGTCACAAAGGATGTGAATATGTGGAATGTAAATCCGGATAAAGACAGGAGCCGCGGAGGATTTCAGGACCGTGATGTCGGCAGAACCTCATTCGATGAGAATTATGGCCCGGAATATGGGGTGGACTATGCCAGGTTTTCGGATACACCGGATCTGGGAGAGGATCTTCGGCTGAAGGATCAAATCGAAGAGCAGTTCGCACTTCAGGATCAGTTCCGGGATGGTTCGGTCTTTGTGCGAAACGGATTTGTTTTTCTGAAAGGCTCGGTCCCCAACGCTGAAGTGCGGAGACAGGTCGCAGATTTTGTCAGGAGTTTCCCGGACGTGGTCGAAGTTATTAACCAGATCTCGATCGAGGATATTTCATATGAAAAACACTAAACCCAGAACCACCGACAGAAATGGTAACATCTCCCGAGCCGATTTCATGAAACGGTTTCACAGAATGTTCTGTGATCAGCATTTTGATTCCTACCGGGAATCGCTGGAGGCCATTTCCGAAGTTGCCTGGACGAATTACCTGGAAGGAAGAAAAGCTCCCAGTACTTCCCGTGCGGGCCCGGATTACAAAAATCCTGATTACGAATTGAGTGAAGAGTTTACCGCTGGAGCAACCATTTTGCATAACCAGGAAGAAGCGTTGAAAGATGCCGATTTTGTTTA
>JAKFFP010000288.1:0-11548 GCA_036675045.1 Bacteriovoracales bacterium
AAAGAAGGCGGATTGCAATTGTTCCGGGCATATCGTGGTTTACCTAAATACAGCCCGTTAATTAAATATTTAAGCGAACCTGGCATAAAGGTGAAAATGCAAAAAGCTGAAAATTTTTACCTCTCCGATCAGCAAAGGAATATGCACATCGTGGATGAAGAGTTGCTTTTTCATATTGATGAAAAAACAAACTCCGTTGAATTAACGGATAAAGGTTTATCCATGATCACCAAAAGTGGTGAAGACCCTGATTTTTTTGTGCTGCCCGAAGCTCTTTCGTAACTGCAGAGTGCAGCCAGACGACTTCAGACTTGCCGTTCGCAACAGGAAGAGCGGAGGTTTTTGTTATGTTTTTCACCATCCCCGCGGCGACGGTTTCGTTGGTCGAGCGATCAATGATAATGAAGGCACCAGAGAGCCTGACTTCTTCATAATGATCCAGCAGGAATCCGCGACTCAAGGAAATCTGGCAGCTGCCAAGATCGTTCATCACGAGACCCGTAGCGGGCCCGGCCTTCAATGTATTCAGGTCTAAGCGCGAATCCACCTGCAGGATGAAGCAGGTGGTAGTTTGATAGCTGGAACGTATTTCATAGATCTTCTGGGTTCGGAGCGGTGTGGCCGACATCCAGATAATATCCGCGGCGAACTCGGTAACGGGATCGAGTTTTTCATCAGGGCCAATCAGCCAGTCACCGCGGGAAATATCGATTTCACGGGAGACGCTGAAAGATACGGCTTGTCCGAGCTCGGCTGAGGGAAGACTCTTTTCCCCGCAGAAAATTTCACCGACTTTCGCCCTTATGCCGCTGGGAAAAATGGTAAACTCCTCTCCGCAGGAAAGTTCGCCCGAAATGAGAGTTCCGCAATACCTTCTTTTATCCTCGCTTCGAACCACCAGCTGAACTGGAAAGCGAAGTTTACCAGTCTCTTTTCCGGAAATTTTTATTGTTTCCAGAAGGTCCAGTAATGAAGGGCCTTGATACCAGGGAGTCTCCTTCCCCGGATTTAAGATATTACATCCGGTTTTTGCGGACACCGGAATGAAGTGAATATCCAGGTCACCCAATTCTTTTGTGAGGGCGCGGAAGGCGGAAACGGTCTTTTGAAAGATCGCTTCCTCATAATTAACCAGATCCATCTTATTGATGGCCACAATGAAGTGCTTGATCCCCAGAAGTGAACAAATGAAGAGGTGCCGGGATGTCTGGAGGTTAATTCCCTTCGTGACGTCAATTAGTATGACAGCGAGTTCCGAGTTGGAAGCTCCCGTCACCATGTTCCGGGTATACTGCTCATGCCCCGGCGTATCGGCGATGATGAAACGTCGATGAGAGGTGGACAGGAACCGATAGGCCACATCGATGGTGATACTTTGCTCGCGCTCCGCCTGTAATCCATCCAGGAGAAGAGAATAGTCAGGTTCCCCGTTCTTTGTTATTGCCGCAAGCTGGTCGTCATACAAAGTTCCTGATTCAAACAGGAGCCTTCCGATCAGCGTGGATTTACCGTCATCGACGCTGCCGCAAGTGAGAAATCTCAGGAGTTCACGGTTATCATTTGGAGAAGGCATTAAAAGTATCCTTCTTTCTTCTTCTTTTCCATCGAAGCTGACTGATCCTGATCAATCGCCCGACCGCTTCTTTCAGAAGTTTTCAGGAGTTTCATTTCATGAATGATTTCCGCCACACTCCTGGCATTCGATTCGATAGCACCCGTAAGCGGATAGCAACCCAGAGTCCGGAAGCGAACCGCCTTACTCATGACTTCTTCATCTTTCCCCAGAGGGATTCTTTCATCATCAACCATGATGAGAAGGTCACCTCTTTTCACGACAGGCCTCACCGCGGAAAAATAAAGAGGTACAACCTCAATTTTTTCCCGCTCAATGTAGCTCCAGACATCGAGTTCGGTCCAGTTCGAGATGGGAAATACCCGGACGGATTCTCCCTTGTGAATGCGGCCGTTGTAGAGATTCCAGAGCTCGGGGCGCTGATTCCGGGGGTCCCACTGATGGCTTGAATCTCTGAAAGAGAAAATCCTTTCTTTGGCCCGGGATCTTTCTTCGTCCCTGCGGGCCCCGGCAAGGGCAGCATCAAAGCCGTTCTTTTCGAGGGCCTGGATGAGGGCCTGAGTTTTCATGATATCGGTATAAGAGCTTCCATGATCAAAGGGATTAATATTATCTTTCAGCCCTTCTGCATTGGTATGTACGATGAGCTTAAGCTTATATTTTCGCGCAATCGAATCACGAAACTTAATCATCTCACGAAACTTCCAGGTGGTATCAATGTGTAGCAGGGGAAATGGAAGAGGTGCCGGGTGAAATGCTTTTCGGGCCAGGTGGAGAATAACTGACGAGTCTTTACCGAGAGAGTAAAGCATAACTGGGTTATTAAATTGTGCCGCCACTTCCCGAATGATGGTCATGGCCTCGGCTTCAAGTTTATCCAGGTAATTCACATCTAGATCATCGCTCTATCGGTCACATTGAGCAATTGCAATTTTAACGGAGTAAAATCATCGCCATCGCCCCGGGGATGGGTTATGAATTGAATATGGATAGAAGGTTGATCGTTCAATATTCTTTGCCTCGTTCCGGAAGTACCTATATCGAGAACGCGCTCCGTGGTTATTTCCATAAGCATGGAAACTACCAGGCGATCTCTGAGTTCTTTAACCTCAATCTCCCCGTCTCTGAAGCTGAAAACGAAATTGTGGTCGACGTTAATCATTGGCTTCCTCATGATTACAAGTACTCCCTGCCTAAGGAAGAATTTCTCAGCCAAAAGCAAGCGCGACTGGAACTATTGCTGGAGAAATCGAGACGCAGATACTTCCTGAAGCTCCTGGGATTTCAGCTCGATCGACCAGCTCTCCAGAAGCTTCTGGCGCAGAGTTTCCTCATCCTCAGCCATCGGGAAAATACCTGGCAGCACCTCCTCAGCTATATGATCTCGTTTCACAAGAATTCATTTTACGAAGAAGAGGGCCTGCAATGGGACCCCGGAGAAATCCACGCCACCAGAGAGAGCTTTGATGAATTCAAAGTACAATACCTCCGGTATCGCCAGATCAAATCTAGTCACCAGCCGAAACTAGACATCAGCTTCGAGAAATTTCTTCAAGGGAAAGGTGACTACATGAAAAGCCTGGGTTTCACTGAAGACTTCGACTGGGATTCAGTCGC
The DNA here is from genome assembly GCA_036675045.1 of Bacteriovoracales bacterium. Classification (GTDB taxonomy): domain Bacteria; phylum Bdellovibrionota; class Bacteriovoracia; order Bacteriovoracales; family Bacteriovoracaceae; genus Peredibacter. Next base: position 3,191 of record JAKFFP010000288.1, read on the forward strand.
TTTTCCGGGAAAGCAAAATAAACGCAACAAAGAAGAAGCCATAGGAAACCTCGACGAACTTAAAAGCTGGCATCATGAGTTCTTTATTCTGCACCGGTTTTAAGGAGCTTCAGAAACTCAGCGGCGAGGACGGCATCGAGCATCCGGTGATCAAAGGAAAGAATAACTTTAAAGTAACCGGCTGAGTTCGGTGAAGCGATTCCCAGTATCCCCGATTGCCCCTCACTTAAGAGCGGCAGGAAGTGATCAATCCCGAAATTGAACATATTGGAAATGGTAAACGTGGACCCGACCAGATCCTGGGGTTTCAGGGAATTCTGGAGATAAGCGTAAGTGAGCCCTTGCAGTTTCATACAGAAATCGCGGTAACTCTCCGTTGGTGTCCGCACTGTCACGACTTTAAGTCCGAGATTATTCAGGTTCATCGCGTACCCCAAATTCACCTCATGATAAGCAAAAGCTTTTCCTGCTTCAAAGAAACCATTCAGAGCGGAAAAGCGGGGAAGAATGATACTGGCGCGGTAGCTTATGTATTCAGCGGGGCCGGAAATAAAATTTCCTCCCGTTACCTTCGCCACGTGCTTCTCGATCTCTGCCAGTGAAAAGTCCATCGAGACCGAACTTAGAAACTGATTGTTACCTGATCGTTCAAGCTTTCTAATTTCCGATTCTTTCACCGTCGTTTGCGGCAACACAGAGGAGCGTACTGCCCTTTCAGTGATGGAATTCATATTTCGCATGAGCTTTGCGGCTTTTCTGGTGATGTGAGAAGCAGGAGCCGATTTAGCTTCGCCGGAAATTTTAACCGAAGGAGTGCTATGGATAACTGCAATCTGTGAACCGGTTGCGAAGCGGTCCCCTTCCGCCAGGGAAAACTCTAACCATCCGGTGACATCTGCCGTGAGTTCCCACTGTCCCTTGGCCGATTCCACCAGAAAAATAATACTTCCTTTTTCGACTCTTTGACCGGAAGGATAGAAGATCTTGGTTATCACCGCCACCTCATCATTTGGGTCAAAAACCGGCATGAGAACTGCGTAAGTGTTTTCACTCATCGAATAGCTCCAGACAGGAAGAAAGAATTTTCTGAGTATCAGGAAGACTTTCAGACTCGAGTTCAGAAGATGCCGGAATAACCACCGCCGTTGAGCACACCTTCCGATAATTAAACGGCACTTTACCATGCAGAGAAGAAATCAATTCACTGGCAAGTGAATAACCGGAAGTGCCTTCTTCAACGACAATCAATTTAGCGGTGGTTTTAAGGGATGATAAAACGGGTCCGATGTCTAATTCACTGATGATGAGAGGAAGAAAAAGTTCAACGTAAATTTCTTCGCGCTCCAAGAGCTTTATGGCCTCTTCAGCCTGAAGCCCGCATTCGCCAAAGGCCACGATAGTCAGATCACTTACTCCCGAGTTCCGGGCAATCCGGCAAGTACCGCCGGTCGTCCAGCCCAAAGAATAATTCTGAGGAAGCTCCGTCGGAAACCAGCCATACAGGGACTTATTTTCAAATACCAGGGTGGGACCGGTTATCTTTTCGTAAAGGCTTTCATAAAAATTATGCACGTTACAACGATGGTGAAGTAAGAGCACATGGAGCCCGGGAATTCCGCAGAAGAACTTCTCCATCGCCTGGCTATGGGTTGCGCCGTATCCTCTTCTTCCCCCTGTGGGGGTGCGGATAATCATTCGACAATTCACCTTGCCCGCATACATATGATGAAATTTACTGGCATGATTGAGCAGCTGATCGAATGCCAGTCCCAGGAAATCAGAAAACATGATTTCTGCAATGACTGGATTTCCTCTCAGTGCGACTCCGGAGGCAAAGCCCACAATGAGAGCTTCACTGATAGGGAAATTCAAAACCTGGTCGGGAAAAGCGGTGGAAAGCCCGCGTGAGATTTTGAATGCTCCACCGTAGGTGTCTTTCAGATCTTCACCGATCATGATCGCCCGGGGACTTTTTTCCAGGAATTTCCTGAGAGACTCGTTCAACTGCCGGGCAAATGGAAGCTGGCCTTTCACTTCTGTTTTTTCCGGCGCAAAATCCAAATTCAATTTTATCCGGTGCTTGCTGGTTTTAGCGGGAAGAGCTTCCGTTGCTCTCTGAAAAGCAGCCTTAACTTCCTGCTCTACATCCGCAAGAGCCTGGGAATCGGATGATCTCATCCCCTTCAGCCAGTTACCAAGCAGATCCATTTCGAGGAATTTTTTTAATTCGGATTCAGATCTATTGTCATCCCCTCGTGAGTGAGGTCCGAGGCGAAAACAATCAATCTGCAGTAAGGTTGGTTTTCCTGATCTCACATCGGCGAAAGCTTGGCTCATGGAAGAAACGAGGTGGCCGAGATTCCATACATCCGATTTGATGTAGTTAAGGCCGAAGGCATGGGCCCTCATCTCAAATGAACCAGCAAGAGTTTCCTCTTGTGATGTGGACTGTGAATAAAAGTTGTTCTCCAGAATGAACAACTGAGGCAATTTCATTTTCGCGGCGATGTTGAAAGTTTCGTAAACAATACCTTCACCTAAAGCACCATCTCCCAGAAAGTTTACAGCAATGCCTGTCGACGATGCCCTCTTTAAGACAAAGGCAGTGCCCGCGCCCGCGGGGAGAAGTCCCCCTACAATTCCGCTGGAAAAAAAGTTACGATGTTGTAAATGCTGACTTCCGCCAATCCCCTCGCAGACACCATCCTGTTTACCTGATAATTCTGCAATAAGTTCAAAAGGTAAATTCAGGGTCGCCAGGAAGTGGCCATGAGAGCGATGAGTTGAAAAGACCACATCCTCGATTGAAATCATCTTGCTGAATACGGCAGAAATAAGCTCCTGACCAAGGCACGTGTGAAGAGTTCCTTTTATGCTCCCTTCTTGAGAGAGTCGCAGAAGTCCCTCTTCCACCAGCCTGATCTGATAAGCCTTGAGTAAAATCTCTGATTCATTTGTCATGGATCTTACTGCCTGTTAGCTGAATAATCTTCGAAAGATCAGAAGCCTCGATAAGTTCGTGAGTTGTGAATTTGATGCCGAACTCTTTCTCCAGCTTGATGAAAAACATGATGTGATTAAGAGAACTCCATTCAGGAACATCATTGCGTGATAAGTTCCGGGAATCTTCGGTCCGAAAATTAAAATGTTCCTGGAAAATTCTGACGATGGTTTCTTTGGTATTGCTTGTCACGCAATAACTATTTAATCACAGATTGAATTCGCTGCCTATGGCGGTCACAATTCCCGCTTTTATCCAGCTTAAGATTCATCAGCTGGCAGGCCAGAAGCTGCCCGTATAAGAGTGTTCCCTGATAGTTCATGTGAGAGAAGTCCGCCCAGTACGGAGGAGGAATTCTCAGATCATGATTGAAAATGATGCGGACAGGTCGCTTAAGCCGCTTCTGCAATCCTTCAGCAAAAGTCACATGGTCAAAATCCGGAAATTCTATCAGCGACCTGGCCTCCAGGATGAGAATGACATCTTTGTCAGCGGAACTGATTTGCTCGAGCAAATTCACCAGATGCTGAAGGTTTCTCTCAGGTATTTTTCCAAACACTTCGGTGGGAACCAGGGTTTCGGTTACTCCCCTGGTCAGTACCAATCCATCTCCATTGGTGAAGGTGACGACTTTCCGGTCGTTATTTCCCCTGGCGTAATTGATGATCCGGGTATCGCTGGGAAATATTCCCCTGAGTTCTTCCCTGGAATACACCTTCCCTTCTCCCAGGAAAGGAAGCTCCACGCTGAGCGGGAGAAAATCGACCGCACGGAATTCAGAGAGACAGTCCCAACGTTTCTCTGACAGGAGATGGAAGAAACTCTCCCAGTGACGAAGAGGACATTGCTGGTCGACGTGCAGGGTTTTGAGAGAAATACTAAGGGCAACCGCTTTCCCCTTAAACTTCAGGAGATCTTCCAGAACAAAAGGATAATCCTGCCAGTAAATTCCCGGTAAGCCGAAATTAAAGGCGCGAATGCCAAGCTCGTTCAGGACAGAAGTGTTGATATTATTTTGGGTCGTTGAAGTTCCGAGTATCACAAGCTCCGTTTCTTTCCGGGCCTGTAAGAGAGCATTCTTCGATCGCGGTGATTCGAACCACTGCCCGAGGGCAGATTTACGGGTAAGATAATTCAGCGCCGCTGCTTCGAAAAGCGCGATGAGAAGAAGCGATCCGAAAAAGAAAGCGATAAGCTGCTTATTCATCAGAAGTTGAAATAAAGAAATTCATATTTGTATCCCAGAGTCAGAAGAAATACCGAGGTTCCGAACATGAGCGTCGAGGCAATAATCTTTCCGGTCGTTCCCTTCTTCGCACGGAGATCATCAAAATCGATACTCCAGGGAGAAAAGATCCAGCACAAACAGGAAACGATAATCAGAAAGGCGATAAAATAGGAGAGCGAAGAACGAAACTCCATGAGTATGTGTAAGTTCGCTGCTGACGCCTTCACATCGGTAAGCACCTGATAACCAAAGGTACTTAAATTTGACCCTTTCTCACCGAACATAGTCCGGAGCATTTTAAAAGCTGCAGTTAAAGAATGACTCCGGAAGAAAACCCAGCTGATAACGAGAAAGGAAAAAGTCATGGGCCAGGCCAGAAGCGGAGGAAACCGCATGCCGAAATGTTTAAAGAGCTTATGGCAGGATAGCGCTATTCCATGCAGGAAACCAAAAACTATGAAAGGCCATCCGGCCCCGTGCCAGAATCCGATCACAACAAAAATGAAAGTGTTGAGTGCCAAGGCCATGAACATCGAAGAAGAGATGCGTAGCGCCCTCAAGGCCAGAGGAAAATACAAATACTTTTCAAACCAACGCGTGAGAGTGATGTGCCAGCTCTTCCAGAAATCACTGATGTTCTTCTTCCGGTACGGATTCGTGAAGTTCATCGGAATATCCAGATTAAAAAATCCGCACATTCCCCGGGCCATGTCTGAGTAACCGCCAAAGTCGAAATACAGCTGGAATGTGAAGGCCAAGGCAGAGATCCATGCTTCGGCCAGTCCCAGTTGTTCGGGATGGGAAAAACCGGTCTTTACGACTTCACCTAAAGTATCCGCAACGACGACTTTCTTGAATAGGCCCAAAGAAAAGAGGAAGACAGCTGAAGAGAGTCTTTCACCTGATATTACCGGTCTCGCCTTGTCTTCCAGTTGAGGAAGAATTTCATCGTGATGAAGAATGGGACCAGCGATCAGCTGAGGAAAGAAGCTCACAAAGAGAGCGTAACGACTGAAAGGATGGTTACCGCCTCTTCCCTGGAATGTATCCACCAGATAAGAAATTTGTTGAAACGTATAAAAACTTATCCCCAGAGGAAGGATCAGAGCTCCCGGGCTGTCGAAGGTCAGCGGTTGAGAAAAAAATCCCGCGTATTTAAAGTAAAACAGGACTCCGATATTGACGCTGACTCCGACTGCCAGATACAGCGTTTTTTTATGCTCTCCCTGTAAGAGAAATCTGGCGACCATGAAATTGAAGATTATTGAACACAGGAAAATGGCGAGGTCTTTTATGTGCCACAGGCCATAGAAGAATAGGGAACACAAAAGCAGCCAGAGTAAGGCGGCTCCGTGATGACGCTTGTTGATGCTTAGATACAGGAACCAGGATAAAGGAAGAAAAAGAAAAATAAACTCCAAGGAGTTAAACAGCATCTGATTGCGCTCCCAAAATCGTGATGACTCCTTTCATGATACCCATATTCATCAAATGAACTATGAGAAAGATGAATTTGTCTGCACTTGGGCCGAAATCTGCCTTATGGGGGGCATTATCTTTCATTATGGTCGAAAGTCCCAAGCCAATAGCTTTCATTGTGAATTCTGATAAACTCAATGCTTATGATTTTTCTCTGGATTTTCCTTTTATCATTGTCAGTATCGTGGGCGGCAAGAACGGTCGAGGTTTGCGATTTTATCGACCTCCCATCGTGCTCAGGGGTGAGTAAGCAGGGTCGGCGGACGAGTAACTTTTCCCTCCCCAGTCCGGCCACAGCCGCGAATCTGAACCCGGCGAATACGAGCGTCGATCGCGGCTTCGGCGGCGAGCTTCTCCTCCAGGCAAACAATCCGGTTTCATTCAATCTCTTGGGCGGAAGCGGAAGATTCGGTGGAGCACTAATCAGTCCGACTCTCGAGAATAGTTTTTTCGGTATCCGTGTTCCCGAACTCAGTGAGAAATTTCTCGATCGTAATAAAGAGAAAAAAAGATTCGACACGAAGAAAATCAACTTAGCCATCGCCGGAAAGATCGTCAGGCAAAAAAACTACGGCCTCGATTTCGGTCTTTTGTTTAAGCGTCACTCAGAAGTAAAAAAGGTCCGCACGGGTTTCGGCCTTTCAGGAAGAGCATGGGTCTTCAATGCAGGAGCATCTTTTTACAAAGATGACTTCTGGCTCGATCTCAAGAACACAACGAATGCCGCGACCGGAGTCCCCTATAGTGCACTTTTCGGTGAGGACAGCTATGAAGAAAGCTTTCAGGTGAAGACCTTCTCCGGCGGGATCAAGATCAGAAATCTCTCACTCGATTATGGGAAAATCATCACGGACAAATATAAATTCAACGATGAGCGGAATGAGATCAGCATTTATACGGCCTCTCTGGCGTGGAGAAATTTTATCTTTAACTACGGGATGCGGACGGAAGATTCACCTACTCCGAAGTTCAAAGACGATGTTTTGAAAGATGCGAGGATTAAAAAGGCGAGCTACGGTGGAATTCAATATTCATGGTGGCGTCCCCTCGTGGTCGGAGTCCATTACAATTATTTTCTCCTGAACGAAGTATCTGCCACCATGACGTTCTTTATACGATAGTTAGTGTACGAAAAACCCTTTGTCGGTCACTTTATATTTCTTTCCAGGTCTTTCCTGGAAGACAAAGCGACCGCCGTCGACGATCCGGTCGACCTTGTATTTCACAAACGGTTCAATGGCGTAAATGTATCCCTGATCATCAACTGAATAGAGTTTTTCTTTTTCTCCTTTCTTGGCAAAAGAGATGAGATGTATCTTCCCTTCACCATAGAGATGAACCTTCTTTACTTTTTCTTTGTCGATGAGCTCGTTCACCACAAAGACCGGGACCTGGCGACCCTCTTTTCTGAGGAAGACCTTGTCATCAATCATCACGATTTTGGCGAAGGCAGTAGATTTCAGAACCATCAGAATTGCGAAAAAAGTCAGTACTGTTTTCATTTTTCTTCCCGCGTTGAAGTTAAAGTAATCACCGCATTTTAATGCCATAAGTTCGTCAAATCGTTCTCAAAAATTTTCCTCAAGACTTGGTGCAAGGACTTCATGGTCATAGTCCTATTGAGTCATATATTTTAGAGGGGAAATGTGAAAACTTCATTCAGGATGATGCGATTTGAAGTAATTGTTCTCTTACTCGCCGGTATTTTCTCATCTTTGACAGCTGCAAAAAGAGATAGCTCGAAAATTACCTATGATCTGACACGGGAAGGTCAGACCTTGAGGATCGAGCTCGATTTCAAAAGGAAGTCAGCTAAGCTGGACGAGATTCAGATTTAGCAGCTGGATCTTTCGGCGTTTCTTCCCGCGGCGGGATGCGGGTCTTCGGCATCACCGTATCATTGGCCTTCACCAGCGCACCTTTTCCAATGACCACGTCACCGAAAACAATCGCCCTGAGACCGATCGTCGCTTTATCTTCAATCACTACGCGATCAATGATGAGAAATCCCTTCATTCCGTAGTGAGCAACGATCGTCGCTGATCCCCCAATCGTGACGTAATCGCCGATCTCAATCAGACACGGATCAGAAATGTTTGTGGTGTTGATGATACTTCCCTTACCGATCTTCATTCCCATCATCTTGTAGAAGAGAATATTGAGCGGTGTGGGAGTGAGGAATTCCAGGAAAGTGTAACGAACAAGATAAGTGAGCGCATTGTGATAGTACCAGGGAACGACACTCAGGGAGTACCAGGTCGCGCGATGTGGGGTCACTTTGAGCGGAAGGAGCTTATTCACGAGCGGAACGACGAAGATAAGAGTCAGTCCATAAAGGAAGTACGTAGCCGCAAAGGAGAATGCCATGCCGGTATTTTGCCAGAATACGGATGAGTCCGCGGTGTGCTTTGCTACTTCACTATAAAGCGTGATGCCGGGAAGAAGAGCAATGGTGACACAGAAGACGTAGATGAATGCGATAGGGATCATGACCAGGAAGAAGGCGATATTTTTTGCTTTTCGAAGGCCGCTTTCCAGAACACCGGAGAATCCGGGGAGATCAGATGTGGTTGCGTTCACATCCATCACTAGTTTTTTTTCCTGTTCCTGCGGATCTTTTTCAGACATAAATTCCCCTTCAGTGGACCTA
>JAKFFP010000168.1:0-11528 GCA_036675045.1 Bacteriovoracales bacterium
AATCCTCTCCAGCTTATTCTTTCCGTCAAAACTGTCATTCTTAAAGTACTTCTGATCTTCGGGCTTCAGGTACCCGTAATTATCCTCGCCGAAGGATGAAAAACTGAATAGAAAAAGAACCAGAAATAAATTCGTGCGCATGGAGTAACTCCTTTCTGACTATCATAGGGGGAAAGTCATCGCTTGCACACTTTCCGACCACAACAATCAACTAAATTCTGAGTTGCCTTCTCAAATGCCCGATGGTTAAATACCCCATGCACAAAATTGCCTGCGTCTTTTCTTTCCGGGAATCCGAGTGGGTTAGCTGTCAGAAAATCGTATTTAATCTCCACAAGGCCTATGAAGGCGTTCCCGGAGTTGAAATTCAGGACTTCCATTTCGGATCCGATAGTCACGGCGCCGATCATCTGCGTTTGAGCGAGGACATCTTCGCTTTTAATCCCGAGACAATTGTCATCCTGGATCACAAACCCCATCCCATCTTATTTATGAAGTCTCTCATCCCCCTGTACTTCGGAAGAGAAAAACCGCGGATACTCGTTCACGTGTTCGGGGATTTCACTCTCTACTATTATGACTGGGGCGAACTCGGAAAATTACTGAAGGACTTTCCGGTGGAATTTGTCGTGGCGTCTGACCGACAGAAACTTCTTATCGACAAGCTGCTCCTAGCTCCACAATCGTCGAAGATTTGTCCTTTTCCGGTGAAAGAAGAAGATTTTTCTTTTTTCCCTGAAGAGAGAAAGAAGCAGCGTGAAGCATGGGGCGTAAAAGATAAAGACATCGTCTTCACTTTTACCGGCAGAATCTCCCGCCAGAAAAGGACCCACTTATTACTCAAGGCCTTTGATGAAGCGCTGAGAAGGGAGAAGTCAGTCAACTCGCATCTATTCATCTACGGCCAGCCCGATCATGTGGGAGATGTCTTTCTGGGTGTCTGGGAAAATGAAAATGAATACTTCAGGAAAATTCATCGTCTTTACATGAGTCTTCCGGAAAGTACCCGCTCGCGGATCCATTTCATGGGGAGTGTCCCCAATTCACAGCTCCGCCCTGTCTACGCTGGTGCCGACTATCTCATTAACCTGTCAGTTCATAATGACGAGGACTACGGAATGAGTGTTGCCGAAGCGCAGATGACCGGACTTCCTTCCATCCTGACGGACTGGGGGGGACTCGCTTCTTTCGAGCATCCTGAATTACCGGAAGCCACGAGATTTCTCAAAGTCAGTCTCGGAGTCAAATCAAAGTTGATTTCCCTTGAGGAGACAATAGAGGCCATCGGCCACGCTATGAAATTCCCCAGGAATGTTAACCGCGAAAAACTTGTCTCTTTTTCCCGCGAAAGATTCTCCGTCAACGCCGCGACTCAGATCATTTCACGGATCCTGGGAGAGGCTTTTCCTGTCTTCAAGTCATTCTCTGGACTTCATCGCAATATAGTCAGCCGGAAGTCTCTCGGAAGACACCATTACATTACCCGAGAAATAAAGATTCACCCTATTTACCGCAGGCTTTATTCCGCTTATGTCAGAAATACTTAAGGCAGCTTTCGCAAGGCCTCGCGCCATCAATCAGAATAAGCATCATTTCCTGGTGAACAAGGGACTGATCCCTCAATACATCTGGGATTTTTATCCTCTGGCGACTGATTATTATCATGAGTTCAACCCTTACTACGTTCACCTCATTTACAATGAAAAGATTTTTCCTGAGTTTCCGGTCTTCACTGTCAGAGACGGTGTGGTGGCGTTCGCTGATTTTCTCCTGAAAAATTTGAAATTGATTCCTACCTGGAAGACGCTCTTTCTCATCCCGGCCAGTTACGCACCTCTGGTCCCCGATGTTTTGCGCGAGCAATTCCTCACCTACACAATTTCCCAGAATCAAAAGCCCGATATCCGGAAGGCGAATACCGTAACCATCTTCGGACTTATGTGTGAGCAGTATTTCGGAAATTACGATAAAATTGCCGAGAAGCTCGCCGTCCTGAAGGATCTCGCTCCGGATGCAGAAATCAGGATTTGCCTGGCGCCGAGAAAAAACCCACTCGATCCGGGAGACAAAGAAACTCTCCACTACATTCACGTGCCGGAGCTCGTGCGCAAGAGTGTCGGTGAACGCGAAATCAAATGGATGAAAACACGTGATCTCATGGATAATTCCATCTACCGTGATCATTACCTGCTGGACCTTCTGGACGGAAACTTCCTCACCTGTGATAGCTACTTTCACTTCTGGTTTTTGAGCCGTGGAGGGATGGTGAACTCAATCCCGGAATGGGACAAAAAAGAAACTCTTTTTGACCTTGATATTAGTTTTCACCACAAGCTTCACGTAAGACCACTTCCCGAGGTGAAATCTCAATTTGGGGAATTGCTTTTCTTCTCGAAAATGTTCAAGGGTGACTTCGTCACTTCGCCGAAGTTTCACAACGAAGTCCTGCGAATCATCTCGACAAAAGCGTTGAGAGAATAATTCCTATCTTATTTTTCAATGTTAATTTGTGAGACACAACTTTTCCCAGATAGTCATCAAATGAGACCGGAAAGTCCTTCCCCGCGTATTTCAGGCTTCTTGTCTGGAAGAGAATCGGAGTGATGAGACGGTTCATCGCCCAGAGGTAGTGACAGACAAGCTTCCGGTCCATGTAGATCACGACGATATCGAATCGCTTAAGTTTCCGGGTTCCCACTTCCACCACAATCTTATTCCCTACTTTTATGAGCGGCTCCATGGAATCGGAAACGATGACACCTCTGAAGAACGGGTAGGCCTTTAAATTCTCAAACATTTCTCTCGTTACTTCCATTTGTATCCCAACCTTTCGAGGAGAAAACCCGTTCCGTAAAGAAAGACGATGAGGTAGTGAAGAAATGCAACCAGAGGAAAATGGAAAAAGCTGTTTCGTCGTGAGGAAAGCCCCATGCTCACGAAAAGGACGATCAGGACATAGGCCTTGGCAAGTTCGAAAAAGATTCCAGGATTTACCAGCACAATGAGGTGCAGGAGAACAAACAAGGAAGGTAGCCAGAACATATGCCCGCTACCCTTAAAACTTTTAAGAAGTCTTGATCGCCAGTAACCCGCGCCGAGTGTCGGACGGAAAAGGCTTCCCAGGGTCTTTCTTCTGAAGTGACCAACCTTAAGCCGGGGATGATAAAACATCCGGCGATTTTCTTTCTCGAGTGCCCGAAGAAGAAAATTTTCCTCGGCGCTCTTGAAATCTTCGGAGAAGGGATGATCCATAAGAATATCTCTTCTGATCCAGAGATTGCAGGAAGTGAGTTTTTCTTCAGTCGCCGGCACGAGAGAGCGGCCCAGTCCCTGATGACGGGCAAACGTGACGCCGGTACAAAGTGGTGACGAGAGCGCGATCGCCACGCTTTCCTGAAAATAACTCATCGGCCGGGCCGGTCCGTCTGGTCCGCCGATTACTTCAAAGTGAGGATCAGAGAGAAGGTCTTTAACACTGTCCCAATAGCCAGCAGTCCAATAAGAATCATCATCAATCAGATGAACCCAATCGCCGGTGGTGAGAAGCATCGCCTTGTTCCTCGCAGCACCTGGGGAAAGCTGCTCATCGCTTGATCCGATCTGGACAGCGGCTGGATACGTGGAAAGATACTGCTGGAATGATTCACTGAAAGAAAGCCCATTTGCAAAGAGCACGAGCTCGAAAGGAAGGCCCTGTCTCAGGGACTCCAGACATTTCATTAGCAGTTCTTCCCGCCCATGAGTTATGATTAAAACACTAAATGAAACCACGAGGATCCTTTGGCCTTCTACCTGGATTTTCATAATCATATCATTCTTGTGAAGGGCGCTCCAGCCTCCGTGGAGGAAAAACTCCGTTCTGAGTTTCACTATTTTCTGGCGCCCGACAGTTATCCCGCGCTGACAATTGAACTAAGTGCCGGCATCCTTCCCCTGACACCATCTCTTCCGGTGGAAAAGATCCTCGAGACCTGTCTCATTTATCGGCTGGGTAAGAGAAAGTATGTCGACTACTTTGGTGAGGCTTTGACGATGGTCGATGAAGACACCAATACCATATCCATCACCAGTGCTTCGGAAGAAAGACTTTTTGAACTCGCTTTTCTCACCATCCATTCCCGGGCGGGAGATTTCCTCGACCGGGCCGGCTTCAGCCGCATTCATGCCATGGCGGTATCTTATAAGAATGTGAACGCAGTTGTGATGCTTCCCTCAAAGGGTGGAAAGAGCACTCTTCTCTCTCACTTGCTGGAAAATCCCGATATCAAGATTATCGCCGATGACATGCCCCTGGTTGACCGCCAGGGAAGAATATTACCCTTCCCTTCGAAGATCAGCTTGACGGAGAAACCGGAAACCGGCGAACTGGCAAAACTAAAGTGGAATGAATTCATGCGCGCCCATTATCCCCCGAAATGGACTGCCTCGCTTTCGGCCATACCTGAACGGCTGGAAATTTCTCCGGAAAAAAATCCCGTACTTCTCATTAACGGTATACGCCTTTCTCACGGGGAATCTCTCATCTCACCGGCCACGAAATGGCAGATGGTATCACCCCTTCTGGAACACATGATTATCGGCCGGGGCCTTCCTCAGATAATCGAGATATTCCTGGACATGCGATTCACGGATATTTTCAAGATGGCAGGTCATGCGATACTTCGCACCTGGTGTGCCCTCAAACTCTTAATGAACTCAGAAACATTCACATTTTATATAGGTCATGACAAATCTTACAATGCCCAGCTACTTCTCAATCTCCTTAGCGAACACGAGAGTTAAATACACTCTTTTCGTTCTCGCGTATCTGATCGCTGCAGGTCTCTACTGGCCCAGCTTCTCCGGACTTCCGGTCTGGGATGATATGTCCTATCTTTTCTTCGATCCGGTGATGACGGATAAATTTCCTTACTCAGACATCTGGAAAAATTTCACCTGGCCGCTGAGTGTGTCCCTCCAGAAAGCTCTGATCAGTGTTGCAAAAAATAATTTTACCGTTTTTCATGCCATCAATTTTCTGGTCCATGCATTTAATTCCTGGCTGGTTTATCGTCTTCTCCGTCTACTTCGGATGAGTCAATTCTTCAGTTATGCCGGATTTTTGTTTTTCCTGATTCATCCGGCCTCAGTCATCGCCGTGGCATGGATGATCCAGTTTAAGACCTTGATCTGTTTTTCCTTCGCCATGGGATCGCTCATCCTGTTCATTCGCGCCAGATCAAAAAAAGATTACGTTCTTTCAGTGATACTCTTTCTTATGTCAGTTCTTTCAAAAAGTTCTTCCCTCCCTTTGCCCCTGGTCCTGGTTTTTCTCTCCGGAAGATCCTGGAAATCCAGAAAGACATTGTGGATTATTCCCTATCTCCTCGTGAGTATCGGCGGCTATTACCGCCTGACAAACAGTCAGGTCGCTGAAGAGGCGATAAAGCACGCCACGGAAGTAACAACTCAGGTTGCTCAGGCTCCCGAAACATTCAGGCCGGTTCCGGATGAACCACTGGTCACGCCAGAGAAAGATTTTACTCCGGACAAAGATCCGTACGAGAAGGCCAAAAAAAGGGAATCACCGGTTGAGCCGACACTTTCAAATGAAGATGCTTCGAAATTTCTCGCTCAAACCAGGCTCGTCATCAAAACTATGTACTATTATTTCTGGCAAGCCTTCATCCCGGTGGAAAATGCCCCGGTCAAGGGACTGAACCCCTTTCCGCCCTCTTTCCAGGATTATCTCCACTTGATTTTTCTGGTACTCATCGTAATTATTACCTGGAAAATGGGACTCTTCTTCGCCATTGTAGGCGCTCACATTTTTCTCCTCCCTTATCTCGGGATCATCCCCGCTCCGTATATGAATGTGACCTGGGTGAGCGATCAGCATCTCTATCTTGCTCTTCCCAGTTTTGCGATTCTTCTGTTCGGACTGATGGAGAAAGTGAAAAAGACCTGGCAAATTCCGGTCTTGTCTCTCATGCTTATTTTCTTTGCCTGGAAGACGCATGAAGCTTCTAAGTTCTATCAGAACAACTTCACGTTCTATGAGGCCAGCATCGAAGCCAATTTCAACAACATTCCATTGGTATACAATCTCTCGATGCTTTACATCCTGAATGGACGGGAAGATGAAGCGGCGAGACTCATGAACTCCGTCATTGAGGCGGGGCAGGACGAACCCTACATCAGGGAGAATCGTTTTTATCCGTTCATCCTTGATCTCCGTTCCCGGCTCAGGAAAAAATGAAAATCTCAATTTGTGGTCTCGGACACATCGGTCTTCCCCTCGCAAAAACTTTGCGTGCGGCAGGACATGAAGTATCGGGCACTAAAAGAGAAAGCGTTCCGCTGGAAGGAATTCAAGTTGAGAAACTGAACTTTCCTTCGACTCCCTCTTTCGCCATCCTCGAATGTGATGTGCTGGTCCTGAACATTCCTCCCTTTCCGGGACAGGAAGAATGGTTTTTAAAGTGGGATCTGTCAAAAACCGAGAAAATCATTTTTGTGAGCTCAACTTCAGTCCTGCGCGAAGGGCGGAACAGCTCGACTCTGAAGACCGAAGAAGCATGGGTGAAAAACTCCGGAATTCCCTGGCTCATCCTCCGCCCAGGGGGACTCATCGGTGCGAACCGTCACCCCGGAAAAACTCTTTCGGGAAAGAAAGGAATCAAGGGCCGCCTTCATCCGGTAAACCTTATTCATCATGATGATGTGATAAATTTCATCGTAATCGCCGTGGAAAAGAATCTTTCCTTCGAGGAGATAAATCTTGTCTCGGACGAGCATAGATCAAAAGAAGAATTTTATTCTGAGTATTGTGAGAAGAACGGACTGCCACTGCCGGAATTTGATCTTACAGACATGAGCTCAGGAAAGATTATTTCCGGTGAGCTCATGAAAAAACATTATAATGCCTGAAAGATTTCTTTGATCTCTTTTTCCGAAAGAAGGGAGCCATCAATGTTCTTCTCTTTCAGAAATTCCGGATTGTACATCTTCGACATCGCTCTCTCTCCGCCATCACAAATGAATGTGATGATCCGCTGACCTTTTCCGCCGCGAAGTGCTGTATTGAAAGCACCCGCGAGATTGAGCATGGATGACATCCCCATCACGAGTCCTTCCTTCTGGCGAAGATACATCGCGAGGTACTCCAGCTTCTGATCATCGATCGTATAACAGCGGTCCTGCTGGATGAGCTTGTAGTTTTCAACCAGACGGGTAATTCCCACTCCTTCAGTCATGGTGTACTGGCCGTCGGAATCAAATTCCCCACGATTAAAATAACTCACGATCCCCGACCCCACCGGATCCGGAACGATGATTTGAATTTTAGGATTCTTTTCTTTCATGTAACGGGAAACACCGGCCGCGGTTCCACCGGAACCCGATGCGACGACAACGGCATCAATTTTTCCTTCCATTTGCTCGTACATTTCCGGAGCAGTGGTGAGGTAATGCGAAAGATAGTTATCTGGATTATCAAACTGGTTTGCCCACCAGTAGTCTGGGCGACTCTGGCCGATTTTTTTTCCGACCTTGAAGAAGTGACGTTCATCAGAATAAGCACAGGCAGCCGTCTCCACGATCTCCGCCCCGTAAAGCTTTAAAACTTTATGTTTTTCAATCGCCATCCCTTCCGGCATGACCACGATGACTTTATAACCCAGCGCCTGGCCTACCATTGCCAGACCGATACCGGTATTTCCCGCAGTCCCCTCGACAATCGTCATTCCCGGCTTGAGAATCCCGTTTGCGATAGCTTCGACAACCATGTGCATGGCGGGACGGTCTTTGATAGTCCCTCCGGGGTTGAGATTTTCACACTTCATGAAGATCTCGCAGCCAGAAAGTTCGCTCAATGACTGGATCTTGATGATGGGAGTATTTCCGATCGCCTGGAGAAGTCCGGTACTTTTGAGCCTCAAACGAAGATCCATTTCAATTCCTTCAATATTGGGGTAGGTTTTTACCAAGTGTTTATACTAGAAAAGGTCTCCAATGTCTCTAAAACTTGCTCAGTATTTCCATACAGATAGGTTCAAAACTGCCACGATCGTCATGGATGTGAACGGGGTCCGGACCTCCATCGAAGAACTCATCTCTCTCATGTACCCGCAAAGGGTCTGCCGGGGGACAATTACCGAGGAAGATCTTAATAAATCAGTGTCTGAACTTAAAAACCGTCTCGTGACTTACATCAGTTCGGTCACCACTCTGAACCCAAAGATCAAGGGTAAGGAACTGCAGATTACGGAAAATTTCCTGAACGCCATTCCGGAGATCGCCCGTCTCGCTGACACGGACGTGGAAGCGGCCTTCAACGGTGATCCGGCCGCATACTCAAAAGAAGAAATCATCATCACCTATCCCGGATTTTACGCCACCTGTGTGTATCGCCTCGCTCACAAGCTGCATCAGCTGGAAGTCCCTCTCATCCCGCGCCTCATGAGTGAGTACGCTCATGAAAAAACCGGAATTGATATTCATCCGGGAGCGGCGATCGGAGAAAATTTCTTCATCGATCACGGAACAGGTGTGGTGATCGGCGAAACCAGCATCATTGGAAAGAACGTAAAGATTTATCAGGGTGTCACTCTCGGAGCTTTATCCGTGAAGAAAAAACTTCAGTCGGTGAAACGTCATCCAACAATTGAAAACGATGTTGTGATCTATGCCAATTCCACCATCCTGGGTGGTGACACCATCATTGGCCAGGGTTCTGTGATCGGAGGAAATACCTGGATCACGGAAAGTGTCGCCGCCATGTCTGTTGTCGGAAAAAAATAAAATGGAAATTGACTCAAAAAAGGTCTCCCAGTGGCAGAAAAGCGGTAAGGCATTCCGCTTTCTTGATGTGAGGCGGGACGATGAAAGAGAGGTTGCTCATCTCGGGGGAATTCATATTCCTCTGGATCAACTTCAGGAGCGCTATCAGGAGCTCCCCCACGACAAGCTTCCCCTGATCGTTTATTGCCATCATGGTGTGCGCTCACTCTATGCGACACAATTTCTTAAGATGCACGGCTATGACGCCCTGTCTCTCCGTGGCGGCATCGATCTTTGGTCGCTTGAGATTGACCCGAATGTTCCCCGCTATTAAACTAGAGTAAGAAGAATAAGCGAGGAATCATTATGCTGAATAAAGTACTGGGTACTGTTTTTGTTGGTACGGCGATCGTTCTGGCGATTGTCTTCGCCGCCGGTGTCCCACTTAACTTTTTCATGTAATCACCGGAGCCCACAATACCTCTTCTTACAAGCTTCCTCCTACTTCTCGTCACCGCCCGGATTCTGGGAAATATCTCTAAGCGATTAGGTCAGCCTGATATTCTCGGCGAAATGCTCGCCGGTATCCTCCTTGGTCCGGCCATTCTTAATCTGGTTCACGCCAATGAAGCGCTTTCCGGAATTTCAGAGCTCGCGGTGTTTCTCATTATTCTCTCGGCCGGGCTTGAGATGTCCTACAAAGATATTATGTCGACCTTCAAGGGCAAGGGACTCATCGTTGCCCTCCTTTCTTTTGTTATCCCTTTTGTTTCATCGCTCATCCTGGGAAATGCGTTTGGTCTTGATGCCATGAGAATGATTTTCTTAGCGCTCTCAATTTCCATTACCGCGCTTCCCGTAACGATCAGGATCCTGGAAAGCTTCGGCATCCTGGAAGGAGCGATTGCGAGATATTCCATCGCGGGTGCAGTCGTGAACGATATCCTGGCGCTTCTTGTCCTCGGTGTGATCCTGAACCTGCCGCAGAGTCGTGATTATGGGGTCATCACCATGACGGTTCTCACGACCGTGGGGAAACTCCTCCTCCTCATGGGAATGATCGTTCTGGCCAATAGTGTTCTGGTGCGACTGGAAAAGAAAGGGATCCGCCTACATCGCGGGCCGGAGATGATGATAAAAATCTTCGGTGACGATGCTCTTCTGGGAATCATCATTATTCTCGTCCTGATCTTCGGTTCGGTCAGTGAGCTTCTTGGTTTCCATTTCGTGATCGGCGCCTTCTTCGGCTCACTTCTTATCAGCAAGGATTACTTTGTCGCTAAAAGATATCATGAGCTCGAGCGGACCATCAGCTCAATGACCAATGGATTTCTGGCACCACTCTTCTTTGCCTATCTCGGTCTGGAATTCACGATGAGTGAGATCGATTCGATACCGTTTGTCGTGGCGGTCGTTGTCGTCTCGATTCTTTCAAAGATCTTTTCGGGCTGGCTGGGTGGAAAATTCGTGGGTCTTTCAGAAAGAGAATCGCTTGGCCTGGGTGTCATCCTGAACGGACGTGGAGTCATGGGACTCGTGGTAGTGCAGATCGGACTTCAGAACGGGTTTATCGGCCGGGGACTTTTTTCCACACTCGTCATCATGGGAATCCTTACGACGATGGTGACTCCACTTCTCTTCAAGTGGGTCTGGACTAAAGAGAAAGCGGTATAAGATTCACTTCCGGCACGTTTTTTTTTCTTCTTCCCGGTAATGACTCATCTTCTTATCCATGACATTCAGAATGGAAGCTTCTTTTCCCCGATTCGCGACCTGGTAAGAGTTCCCGTCTACCAGATAGGATACGCCTTCCTCTGGCTCATTCACCTGAGGAACCAGCCCCATAAGTTCAGCATTGAGCGCTCTTGCCAGAGGGAGATTGCAGGGCCTGATCTCGCCATCGACTTTCAGGTGATTTGATGAGTAAGCGAGCTGGCGGGCATCTATTTTGAGCGAAAAGGAATTACTTCCCTTCCACTCAAACGTATTGGCAAATGTTGTTAGGGTCATAAGAGAAAAGAGAACGATCACTAAAAGAGTTCCTTCCTGTTTTTCAGGAGCTCTTCGGCTTTTCTTTTTTCCATGATGTTTTCGGGTGTAATTTCTTCCGGTCCATTCGGGGCCGCGAGGACTTCGTTCAGGACTTTGGTAAATCCTTTCTCATCATCTTTCTTCGTAAGGTAGACTTCTGCATAGAAGACTTTCGTCCCGAGATTCGCCGGAGCTTTTTTCATCGCCGCATGGAAGCGCTTCTTACTTTTCTTCATATCCCCGCCCGCAATGCCAGGAGCGATGGCGTAGTATCCGCCCATGTAACGGTCAACAGCTCCGTAAAAATAATCCGGGTTGAGCTTTTCCACCTTCCCGATCATGGCGAGGATCTGGTCCTTGTATTTGAGGGATGACATCACGCCATTGGCCTTGGCCCACTTCCCAAGCGAAGCCGCCGCCCAGTAAAGGATATCGATTTCTTTCATGGTGAGAGCATCGATCGCTTTCTCGATATCTTTTTCCTTCAGCTTCTTAAATTCTTCATTGAGGGACATTCCCTCATCGCCGTACTTCTTGGCCTTTTCAAAGATCTTGAGCTTATCGTCGTCGTCTTTCGTATAATATTCACCCAGCAGAAAATATCCGCGGGTGAGATAGGTCAGAGTTTCCAGATCGCGCGGGAGACTTTCAATGATCTGGACCGCTTTGGTGAGGCTTTCTTTGTTATCTCTTTTTTTCCATAGCTCTGAGGCTTCCGGCGTGATTCCGGCGAACGC
>JAKFFP010000176.1:0-11479 GCA_036675045.1 Bacteriovoracales bacterium
CTCGATGACGCCGTCGGCGACGATCTCCTGCGCCTCGTTTTTATTTCCTGCCATCCGATTCTTTCGCCGGATGGACCGATGTTTATCAATAGTAAGGGCGAGCACGACAATATTCTGGAACACCTGAATGCCAGCTCTCTTCTTTGTGTGCCGGTGAAAAAGGGCGGAAAGAAATTTGGGGCGATCACTTTCCTCCGGACAAAAGAGAGGAAGGAGTTCTGCGAGGAAGACCTCACTCCCGCAGAGGATCTTTCAGCTAAGACCGCTTACGTCTACGAGCTACTTTCGGAAATGTGAACGTTCCAATTTTTTGGAACACTTAATCACTGCAAATTATTCATTTCTCATGCAGCATTTCAGAATATCTGAGATATTAGAGATATATTAATGGATTCTAAATCCTAAACACGACCGCAGAAGGTCGTTCTTGGCAATATGACTGATCGTCCAGCAGTAAATGACAAAGAGATGGTGGAAATCCTTCTCAAACTATCCCGCAATATCAAAGAGCAGAGACTCGCGAAGGGTCTTAAGCAAACTGATATGAGTAAGTATGGCTTTGGTTATCGTTGGTACCAGCGCCTTGAAAGCGGAAGACACGTTCCGACTTTGCCGACACTCATCAAACTGTGCCGGGCGCTTGAGGTCGACATCTCGGATCTTTTCCGCTGATCAGACTTTCTTCACGAACTCCGACTTGAGTTTCATCGCCCCGAATCCCTCTATCCTGCAGTCTATGTTGTGACCATCGCTGCTTTCCACCAGGCGGATGTTCTTCACTTTGGTTCCGACCTTCACGACAGATGAAGAACCTTTAACCTTAAGGTCTTTAATCACGGAAACAGAGTCTCCATCCTGAAGCACATTTCCATTGGCATCACGGATCTCAGCGCTACTGGACAAATCTTCAGTTGCGACAACTTCCGGGTTCCATTCATGAAAACAGGCCGGGCATACCTGAAAGTTCCCATCGAAATAGGAGTCGCCGTTACCGCACTTTGGACATTTAAGTTCGCTATCCATTTTTATCCTTAATATTTGATTTGAGTCATCCTAACATGGCTCGGCCCAGCTGTCTTTATGCTATGGTCGCCCCATGAAAAAGGCCCTCAGGCTCATTCTTATTATCTTCGGTTCCGTCACGGCGATCTATGCCCAAAAGGCTTCGACGTCGCTTGATCAGTGGATCATTTTTTATGTCTGGGTGTTTTTCATCTCCTGGATCGGCGGAATGATGGAAGGGGTAGTCGCCACCGTCACCGGACTTGGTCTTGGGGGGGTCCTGCTTATCCCCGCTGAAACATTCGGAACAGAAGATGTGGTGATGCTCATGATGCTCACGGGCCTCGGTGTCTGGGTGAGCTGGACCATGGAAAAATACAAGCATGACCGGAAGAGAGCGGAAGAAAGCTTTGAGCTCGAAAAGGCCAAGGGCTTCATGGACTCACTCCTGGATAACATTCCGCTCATGGTTTTTGTGAAAGACGCAGAAAATCTTCGTTACCAGAACTATAACCAGTTCGGACTAAAACTCCTCGGGCTCACCCGGGATGATGTTATGGGGAGAACCGATTATGAAATTTATCCGAATGAGCAGGCGGATTTCTTCCGGAAGTTCGATCGCGAAGTACTCGCGGCTGGGCGGGTAAGGGATTTCCCAGTGGAAGAGATCCAGACAGCGCAAGGGAGGAGACTCCTCCACACGAAGAAGATTCCCATCAAAGGCACGGATGGAAAGCCACTCTATATTCTCGGGGTCTCGGAAGATATCACTGACAAGATCGTGCGCGAGAAAAAATACGCGCTGGAACTTCAGGAAGAGGCCGCAAGACGTGAACGAAATCTTCTCCGCGAAAGAGAGAACATCGTGGCCCGGGCCATCTCTACACTTTCAGAGTCGATCGACTACGAAGAAACGATTATCGGATTCGTCAAGGCGGTGGTACCGGCACTGGGAGACTGGGCGATCCTTTCTCTGGTAAATGAGAAAGGCGAGATTCAGAGAACGGCCGGTGCTCATAAGGATGATAAACTTGAGGCGGAACTGAATGAGTTCATGCACGACTATCCGATCAACGAATTTGACGAAGAAATTCATCGCGCATTTCAGACTGGTTTTCCCACACTCCAGAAAAATTATTCCGATGATGAGCTTCGCACTCTTCCTTATCCTCCGAGGAAGATCGAACTCTATCTCATCCTGGGGACAAATTCCTGGGTGATCATTCCGGTGCGAACGCGCGACGGGATCCTCGGTGTGCTCAGTATTTCGCGTGATAAGAGCCGGGAGCCTTTTGATGAGCTCGACTTTGCTCTTGCCCAGGAGTTCGGAAGAAGGGCAGGTACCATTCTCGATAACACCAAACTTTTCCAGTCGACCCAGAAAGCGGTGAGGGCGAGAGATGAGTTCTTGTCGATTGCCAGTCACGAGCTAAAAACTCCCATCACATCTCTTCGCCTCCAGCTGGAGATGATGCTGAGACCGGGTAAGCATAATGATCCGTCGAAGATCCAGAATGCCGTGAAACAGGTCGATCGTCTTACTCTATTGGTGAACGACCTGCTCGACGTGGGTCGACTTGAATCGGGCAAGATGAATTATCATATTGATGTCGTGAATATCGGCGAAGTGGTGAAAGAAGTGACCGAGTCCATGCTTCCGCATTTTCTTTCGACGGGCACTCAGCTGAATGTTTCAATCGATGGCAATCCCATTGCGTTCGTTGACCGTTACCGTATGGAGCAGGTTCTCGTTAACCTCCTGAACAACGCCCAGAAGTATGGACTGGGGAAACCAGTGGATGTTTCTCTCCGGAAGAAAAGCAATGAAGTCATCCTCACGGTCCGCGACCGCGGAGTAGGAATTGCGGAAGCTCAGATCCATAAAATTTTCGGAAAGTTTGAGCGAGGCGGAAAAGTGTCGAGTATCGCCGGGCTCGGGCTGGGTCTCTATATCACCCGAGAAATCATTTCTGCTTTCAAGGGTGACATCAAAGTCCAGAGCCGGGAGGGTGAGCTGACGGAATTCGTCGTCTCCCTTCCGGGTGCGTGATTACTGAAAGAGCGAATTGAGAAGCTTTGCCAGGCGCTTTCCTCCGGTCAGGAGTTGGCGGTTCATCAGGTCAACATTTCTTTTGTAATAGGCATCCGTCACTCGGATCGGACCTTCTATCGTGGCGGCAAAGTTATAAATCGCCGCGCGGGCGTTCATGTCTTCCGAGATGATTGTGCTGAAAGAGAAAGCCGGTAAGTCATACGGAGGTGAGAAACTTTTCTCACTTTCCAGCCATGAAGCGTAAGCAGCGTAGTCCATCGGGGACCTCATGATCATAAGAGTATCCCAGAGCGCGTGAAGGTTTGAATTTCTTCCTTCGAAATTGATGCGGATTTCATTGCCGCCGCGATCATCACCTCTGCCGACATGAAGCGGCTGATGAATATCGCCAACGAAATGGATGATAAACTTAAGTGCATTTTCTTTTGAAACCGGGTCAGCGTTCCGGCGACTCAGGATCTGAACCATCTCAGTGATAGCTCCCACCACATCTCCTTCATGATTGTGCTCTGAAGTTGTGTAGTCATCACCGTCTTCAATCGTTACGAAGTGCCACGGTTTTGTATGCGTCCACTGACTCTGGCCTTTGATGGAGTCGGCCCAGGTAGAGACACTTGCGAGGGATTTGTTATTCAGGATTTTCCGGATGGCGGCCCTGGCGGTCGGAGTGAGATTATTTTCAGCGACCTCGGCAACTACCATGTGACCTTGGGGGCCCCATGCCCAGACTTGCGTCGCGAATAGTAAAATCAGCAGGAAAAAAATATGTCTCATTGAAACTTCCTTGTTCAAGACCTGATGATGGTAGAAAAGCGCCACTTACCGGTCAACCAATGCTTAAGTTAAGAATAAGTGAAGCTAATGGATTCTGGTGATGATGCCCGGCGCATGACAGTCAATTTTAGACAATGTTGGCCGTGGGCCTTTACAATAGTTCCATGAAGTTCATTCTGGCACTGGTCCTATGTATTCCGACTTTCGTACTCGCTATTTCTCCGGAAGAGAAATCTCTCATGGATTCCTGCCAGAGGCGGGAGCCCAATGGCTGTGAAAAGCTGGGGGCCTATTATCTGGGCCGCGAGAATTGGGAAAACTCCCAGGTGATCGGGGAAGCGCTCTGTAAGCGTGAGTCGATCATTGGCTGCACCTACGCGGGAACAGCTCTTCTGGCGCAGAACAAGGGAAAAGAGGGACTCACATACCTCAATAAGGCATGTGATAAATTTGAGCCCTTTGCCTGCCGCTCACTGGGGCGCCTGGTGAAAAAAGAAAACGGAAATCTCTCGCATCTTTATTTCCGTCGCGCCTGCCATTACGGTCTGGATGAAGTCTGCCGTGATCTTTCGAAGAAGAAAGTTCTTTTTACTAAAATGGGCGAGGGCTTCCTGAATAAACTGAAAGACGACTGCTCGGATACGACAACGAGTCTTTGTCAGGACCGCCTGAAAGAAGTTTCAAGCTGTCCCGGCCCTCTCACAAAAGAAGATTGTCTCCTGATGCCCGGATATCTTTCTATTTATTTCCGCGCGAAGATGATGCAGATCCAGGCCAAGCTTGCTCTCACCACGATGCTAGCCGAACAAAAAAAGCAGAAGTCATTTTCTAACAACCTCGAAGTTGTGCTGAAAGATTTCAAACAGGGAGAACATCACCGGTATGTGGTGGGCTTCAAGAAAAACTGTGCTGAAGGAAAGAAAGCGACCACCGCCGAACTTTTTCCTGAGACCTATAAAGACATGAACGGGAAATTCCTTAAAGCAGCCGCGAAGTTTTTCCGCGAGGGAAAAAAAGACGATTGCTACCGGGGTGGTCAGGGGTTCGAAGCCTTCGCCGTCGGGAATCTGGACCGTATCCATCCGGAGAAACTCGATATCTGGAAGATCAATCACGACGGAAATCTGATACAAATTTCAGAGGGATTGCCCTGATTGTGGGCCCTTCGTCAGGGGCAGGTTCAGTATTGTTAATTCACACTGCGGGCCCTTCTTTTTCAGAGAATGGTTTGGTTTAAAGCACTCAACCGAGTGACTAAAACAAACCCTCTTCTAAGGAGAAGAAAAATTGAAAACTCTTATCGCATCAGTTCTCGCAGTCGCATCTCTCAACGCTTTTTCTGCATCGATCCCACTTCACGAGCAGACGGTATGGTCTTTCGCGAAAGTAGATACTTCTTACGGTATCAATGAGAAATTAGGCCGCGCCTGGGTTGAGCTCGACATTCATACCAGCATGGACGTTGACTCCACTCCGGATTCTGTCAGGGTGAAAGTTCCTGGCATGTCCATCGTTGGCGGTTCAGTCGTCCTCAATGTTGATGGTCAGCAGGTGGAATGTGCAAAGATCCGTCCAGACAGGATTTTCCGCTACCGCATGGCCAGAGCAACCGGAAACTGCAAAGTCGCAGCGAAAGTAGAAAGAAGAGTGGAAGACGACGGTTTTGAAGTCCGTAAGGTTAAAAAATTAGTTGTTACTCTCGAAACCAAGTAATTCTCCCGGGGTCGCTTTCAGCGGTAGCCGGCGGCCCCTCTTCTTTCTGAGCTAGTCAGTTATTCATCTGACCCCGGGTTCCTTTCCTCCGGCGTAATTCCGCTTCACAGTTAAAGATGCATGTTTCAGGAGGAAACTATGTCTGTCACGCTTCGCCGTTTTTTCCTGCTCATTTTGTCTTCGCTTCAGTTTATTTCCTGCGGAAACGAGGATGAAAGTCCGGCCCCTCTTACCAATATTTCTGATACCCAAAATGATCGGGCAGAGGAAGAAGAGATAAACCGCGACCATCGATACACTTCCATCGTTCTGGAAGAAAACTGCGGCTTCTGGACGGACTGTGACTTCACGGTGCGGGCAGATTTCACCCGCCGCCCCCTGGTTCTGGACGCTCATTTTGTGGATGACGGATGGCCGGCCCCAGATTCCATGGAAGAAGGCGCCTGCGACTTTCAGGTGACACTGACCGATGAAGAGACCCGGAGGCTGGAAGCTTCCGCGGATGCGCTTCGATTTTGTGAAATGGAGAATATCCCCCATGCCGACGAAGGATTTGACGGGCTCTTTGCCACTGACGCAGAGGGCACTGAATTCATGGTGTACAAGTCTAAAGATCGTGGGCAGGAAGAAGAAGGAATGATCAATTACATTTGCTCAGGACGCGCCGGATACTATAATGAGATGAGAAAACTTATAGAGCCGAAGGCGCCGGAAGAGTGCCCTTCATCCTACAAACGTTTGTTCCGGTGATATGAATTTTGAAATCATAAGAAAAGATCCATTCAGGTTGTTTTTTCCACTGGGGTTCCTGTTCCTTACCCTTGGTGTTGTTATCTGGATCCCGCGGATCTGGGACGCCGAAAGCTATCCGGTCCTCCTGCACCGGGCACTTGTCCTTAACGGCTTTGTCACTTGTTTTATCGGAGGATTTCTCTTCACCGCTGTTCCTCGGTTTTCACAGACCGATTTTGCCTCGACCGGAGAAATTGGCCTTCTCTTCACTTTGATTGTCCTGAGCGTCTGTTCGGCGCATTTCGGACGTGAGGATATTGTTTTCCTTTTTTCTGGTCTCACCGGTTGCCTCATCCTTTTTTATCTTCTCCGGCGGATGCGAAAGCGGAAGGCTAATCCTCCCTACAGTTTTGTCTTTCTCTTTGCGGGACTGTTCCTCTGGATTATTTCAGGGTTCTTTTCTTTTCTCGGAAAGGGTGAAGAAATGAAAGAACTTCTCCACCATGGTGCTGTCATGGCCATCATCCTGGGAGTGGGAAGCCGACTCTTGCCGGGTATCATGGGCCATTCGGAGATTGTTTCCTCGCAACGGGAAAGATATGAAAGACCGGTATCAATGATCCGGACGATTCCGCCCTTTTTTCTCTTCCTCATGATCTGTTATCTCGTCTCCTTTTTCATTCCGTCCCAGTGGGGAACCTGGATCTCAGCGGTCGTTGTCACGATCATCGGCATGAGTTACTGGCAGCTCTGGAAACTCCCGGTCGAGAAAACGTCCCTGACCATTTGTCTGTGGATCACCGCCTGGCTGATTGTTTTGTCTTATCTTCTCCGGGCCGTCTGGAGCGAAGGGATGATCCATGGAAGTCATGTTTTTTTTATCAATGGACTTGTCCTTCTCTCACTTCTTGTCGGCACGCGTGTGATCCAGTCTCACGGACCGAAAAATAAGTTACTTGAAAACTGGAAGGGGCTATACGTTGTGACGTTCCTGGTATTCTTTTCATCCCTCACCCGGGTGAGCGCTTATATTTTTCCGGAGCAATATCTCTCGCATCTGGGTTATGCCTCAATCATGCTTCTCCTGGGTATCTTCATCTGGGCGGTAAAGTACCTGGGATACGTCCGGCAAGTCCCATGACGAAGCATCTCCTTTGCACTTTTCTTTTCATCCTGGTTACATCTTCATGTGCCCTGAGGTTTTCAACCCCGGCGGATAAAAAGCGCTTCAAAAAAGAGAATATAGCGAAAGTGACAGAAGACGAGATCCTGCGCTCACTCATCAGGAGAAAATTCTCACGTGAAGGAAAATATTCCACCGTCTCCGAGGATTTTGTGACGACGGAAAGATACGTCAGGAAAAATTCTGTGACCATCCTGACACTGGAAAAGGGGAAGCTCAGAGTTGAGACAGAAAAAAATCATTCCGGCAGAGTCCTGACGAAAACCTGGCAGGGTGATGTGCTGACTTCGTTTATGGTCACGCGGCCCGAAAAATCGATTCTGGTCCTCTTTGACAGTAAGGGAGGGTTTCTTCATAAGATCGTCACGAGGGATGATGAAGAAACTCCTGAGTGCTATCACTACACCGGGAAGACCGTCGTAGCGATGAACGACACAGAATGCATCAGTCTTATCCCTGGATTTGACTAGGCCCTTCGCGCGCGGATATCCTGATTCCACATGAAGTTTTTCTTTCTTTTGTTTCTGACCATCTCCTGCCAGACCGCGGATGAAAACGAAGTCTGGATCTATACGTCTTTATACAAAGATACGATTGCTGATATCTCGCCACATCTTGAGAAAGCGTTTCCGGGGGTGAAGGTCAACTGGTATCAGGCCGGTTCCGAAGAGATCGCCGCGAAAGTGAACACGGAGCTCATCGCGGGTGTCCCCAAGGCCGATATTCTGATTTCCTCAGAAAGATTCTGGTATCAGGAACTCGCTGACAGCGGAAGACTTGTTTCCTGGAAACCATCCCAATATGAGACCTTTCGCCCTGAATATCAGTATCCGGAAGGAATGTTTCACATCGTTTCCGTTCCTATCATGGTCCTTGCTTATAACAGTGAGGCGATAAAAGGCGAGGATGTTCCGAAGTCATTTCGCGATCTCGCTCTTCCGAAATATAAAAACCTGGGCACGGGCGGAAGTCCACTTGCGAGTGGAACGGCTTTCACTACGGTCCTTGCTCTTCATCACAGGTACGGCTGGGAATATTTCCATGAGCTCAGAAAGAATGGCTTTCTCTTTGATGGCGGAAACTCGGGAGTCCTGAAAAGAATCCAGACCAAAGAGAGACCCGTGGGCTTTGTTCTCCTGGAAAATGTCCTGCGCTTCCAGCACGATGATCCGAGGCTTAAGATCATTTACCCTGACGACTTCGTCGTCACACAGTTCAACACCATGGGCATTCCGAAGAAAAAAGACAAACGTGAAATCGTCTTTAAAATTGCGGAATGGTTTTACA
Source organism: Bacteriovoracales bacterium (assembly GCA_036675045.1). Lineage (GTDB taxonomy): Bacteria > Bdellovibrionota > Bacteriovoracia > Bacteriovoracales > Bacteriovoracaceae > Peredibacter. The sequence continues at coordinate 8,745 of JAKFFP010000176.1, forward strand.
CCCGCGAAGGTCAGAAAGCGATGACGAGATCATTCATGCATTCTCCCCTGAAGGATTTTCCTCCACCGGAAGGGGCAAGAACCTTAACTGAGCTCAGGAAGAAATCTTTTCCCTGGGAAGATAAGCTCATCCGCGAACTGACGGAGAAGCGCTTCGAAATCAAGGAAAACTACGTGGAGATCATGTTCAAATGAAGAAGGCAGGACTAGTCGTACTTCTTCTCATTCTCTTTTTCGTGTGCGTGTACCCGTTTCTTTTCCTGGGCCAGTCATTTTCATTCGAGAGCGGACATTTTGACTGGGAGATCTATCGCCGGGCCTTCACTTCTTCCATGACGGCAAGAAGCTTCCGGAACACGCTCATTGTCTGCGGCAGCACGGTTATTTTCTCAACTCTTATCGCCCTTCCTCTGGCCTGGCTCTTTACCCGCACGGATATCCCCGGAAAAGGTTTTTGGCGGACAACTTTCTGTCTTCCTTATGCCATTCCGCCATTTCTGGGTGCTATCGCCTGGATCTATCTCGCCAATCCCTCAAACGGGATTCTCCTGGGGATTTTTCCCGGCTTGAATATCTATTCCATGGCAGGATTAATTTTTGTCATGACGGCATTCTTCTATACCTTCATCCTGATCAATCTTCTGTCGGCGATGGAAAAAATTGACCCTTCCCTGGAAGAGGCCGCCAGAATATCCGGCGCCGGATCGCTGGAAGTTTTCTTTAAGATCACACTGCCCCTCGTGACTCCCTCACTTATTTCCGGAATGTTACTTGCATTTCTTTCATCGATTGCTAATTTCGGGATCGCCGCTCTGATCGGAAATGCCGCCGGTATCACTCTCATGACCACGCAGATCGTGCTCTTCCAGAAGATGGCTTCCTACACGGGCCTTAAGCTCGCCGGGATTCTTTCCCTCTCGCTTCTCTTCCTGGCGCTTCTCATTTTTATCCTCGATCATTTTATCGCACGCCGATTCCGCTTCAGTATCGTCACCGGAAAAGTGGCAAGGACTTCGGTTATCGAGCTGGGGAACAGGAAAATCTGGGCATTGCTTTTTCTCGGCCTTCTCGCCGTGATCCTTTTTGTCTTACCCGTGAGTTCAATCCTGTATGCTGCACTTTCAAAAGTTCAGGGCGAGCACGCGCTCACAAATTTCGGCCTTCAGAATTTTGAGAATATATTTTTTAAGACCGATGAAACCTGGCGCGCGGTGAGGAATTCCTTTGCCCTGGCCCTGGGAGCGGGAATTGTCTGCACTTTCTTTGGTTACTTTCTTTCTCAGGGCGGGAAGGTCGTGCCGAAGCCCCTCAATAAAATTAAGGAAGTTTTCATCGCTATTCCTTACGCTGTTCCCGGAACGGTCGTATCGCTGGCATTGATTCTCACCACTCTTTCTTTCAAGCTTCCGCTCTATAATACGATGGGGATTATTCTTTTGGCGTATTTCGCAAAGTTTTTGAATTTCTCTTATCGCATCGTGAACGATGGAATCTCTCAGGTGGATCAGACTCTGATCGATGCCGCGGAAGTTTCAGGAGCATCATCTTTTCAGGTTTTCATGAGAATCTGGATCCCGATCCTAAGGCCATTTCTCATGGCATCGTTCTTCCTGGTATTCATGCCGGCCTTTTCAGAACTCACCATGACCGTTCTTCTCACGGGGCCGGGAAATGAAACTATCGGAACACTTATTTTTCAGATGCAGGAATACGGGGACGCTTCCGGCGGGGGAGCCGCGGTCCTGGCGTTCTTTGTCTTACTGGTGATTATCGCCATGAATACGATCCTGAAACTTTCGACGAAAGGGAAATACGGACTATGAGCGCAGTAGAATTCAAGAAAGTTTCCAAGTCTTATCATGAGAGCCAGATCCTGAAGGATATATCGTTCAAGATCAATGATGGCGAATTCGTATCTTTCCTGGGTCCATCGGGTTGTGGGAAAACCACCTCCCTTCGGCTCGTGGCGGGCCTTGAGAAAAATACGTCCGGTGAAATTTACATCGGTGAAGAACTCATCTCCGCTCCCGCGCAGGATCATTTTGTTCCGACCAAAGACAGAAGGCTCGGGATGGTTTTCCAGAGTTATGCTATCTGGCCTCACATGAACATATTTGAAAACGTGGCTTTCCCTCTCAGGATGGCAAAAAAAAGTGAAGATGAGATCAGGCAGAAAGTGGAAGAGGTATTAAAGCTTGTTGAGCTCGGAGGACTTTCATCGCGCATGCCGAACACTCTTTCCGGTGGACAACAACAGCGGGTGGCCCTCGCCCGGGGACTGGTGGCCCGCCCGCGAGTTCTTCTTCTGGATGAACCTCTTTCCAATCTCGATGCCAAGCTGCGGGAGAAAATGCGGAAGGACATTCGCGATATTCAGCAGCATTTTAAAATGACCTGCATTTACGTTACCCATGACCAGGTTGAGGCCTTCAGTATGAGTGACAGGATTATGATCATGGAGAAGGGGATGATCCTCCAGTTTGGAACTCCTGCGGAGATCCGCTCTAACCCCGCGAATGAATTCGTCAGGACTTTTATCAGCTAGGTCATTTTAACAGAGTCTGAAAAATTGACTTATTCCCAAAATATCCGCGATGGGGTTCAATCCTTCCTATGACAATCTCCCGGCGCGATTTCTTCAAGGGCGCGGCGCTCGGCGCCGCCGGTCTGGTCGTCGCGACAGAACACTCCGCCGAGGCGGTCGTCCCGCCCGCGGCGCCATCGGTCACGTTGCCG
>JAKFFP010000047.1:0-11462 GCA_036675045.1 Bacteriovoracales bacterium
ATGACAACAGAGCTTCTTCTCCCCGTCGGAAACATGGAAATGTGTTTAGCCGCAGTGCATCACGGCGCTGACGCTATTTACGTCGGGGTTCCGTTTTTCAATGCCCGGGGCAGGACTACCGATTTCTCCATGGCGGATCTCAAGGAGATGATCGATCTTTGTCACCTCTATGGCGTGAAGGTGAACCTCGCGTTCAACGTGGTGATCTTCGAAAATGAGTTCCCGAAAGTCATTGAGACATTGAAAGAAATTCTTCCGATGGGGCCAGATGCTTTCATCGTCCAGGACCTGGGACTGGCAAAACTCATCCGTGAGATGGCCCCGAACCAGAGAATCCATGCTTCCACCCAGATGACGGTGACGAATCCCGACGCCATTAAGCTCGTGGATGACCTGAAAATCGACCGCTTCGTCCTGGGGCGCGAGAATTCGATTTCTGAAATTAAACTCATCCGCGAACAGACAGATAAGGAACTCGAAGTCTTTGTTCATGGCGCCCTCTGTGTGGCCTACTCCGGCCAGTGCTTTACCTCCGAGTCACTCGGAGGAAGAAGTGCCAACCGCGGTCAGTGCGCCCAGTCCTGCCGTCTTCCCTACGAACTTTATGTTGATGACGTGAAAAAAGAGATGGGTGATAAGTCTTATCTCGTGTCACCGAAAGATCTCATGGGGATTGAAGAAGTTCCCGCTCTCAAAGAACTCGGAGTGGATTCATTCAAGGTCGAAGGCAGGCTCAAGACGCCGGAGTATGTGGCAGCTGCTGCGAAAAACTACCGCGAAGTACTCGATGGTGGGCCACTGAATCTTGGTCGGCGCACGGAGGAGCTCGCGAGTACCTATTCGCGGGGATTTTTCTCGGGGTGGTTGAATGGTGTTGATCACCAGAAGCTTGTTGATGGAACGTTCTCCGCTCACCGCGGGCTTTATCTCGGTGAAGTGAAATCGGTTCAGAAAAATAAATTTACTCTCACTACGAACACCGAACTCAGGCCTCAGATGGGTCTTCTCATCGTGGGTGCCGAAGAGATGGGGTCTAAGATCTTGGCGGTAAAAAGAACCGGCAAAGATTATGAAGTGGAGCTTCTCCAGAAGAATCTTGATATCAGGAAGGGCCAGAAAGTTTATCTCAACTCGAACGAGACGCTGGGGCGTGAACTCCAGAAAAACTGGCAGTCCCGGGAACACATGAAAAAAATCCCGCTCCGGTTCCTGGTGCAGGGAATTTATAATGAACCCCTTCTTGTGAAAGCAATTGATCCGGAAGGGCGTGAAGTTTACGCTCAGACGATTTCAAATCTCGCTCCCGCCAATAACCGCGTGACGACCCAGGAATTCATCAAAGAAGAACTTTCTTCTTTGGGCACGACCGTTTACCGGATGGAAAAGTTTGAATGCTTTATTCAAGAAGGCCTCTTCATGAATCACCGGGAGATAAAAGAACTTCGTCGTGAGCTCGTGGAAAAAATGAACACCGTCCGCACGGCACGGAAAACAAACGTTGTCGAAGCCAGAGCACCTCAAATCCAGCGCTCAAAGGCCACGACTGGTCTCAATGTCCTGGTCCGGACAACGGAGCAGGTGGAGGCCCTGGTGAATCTGGAAGGCATCAAGAGTGTTGTCCTGGACTTTGAATTCGGAAAAAATTACGAATCCTCGCTCAAGCTTCTGCGTGATGCCGGGATCAAAACCGGAATTGCCACCACCAGAATTCTGAAGCCGCAGGAATACTATAATCTCAAAATGATTTCGCGGTTAAATCCCGATTTCATCCTGGTGAGAAACCTGGGGGCACTTGAATACCTGAAACGCGAAACTAAGATTCCCTTGATCGGTGACTTCTCGCTCAATGTCACCAATGCCCGCTCGCTTTCCTATCTCGCGGACAAAGGTCTTGAGACGATCAACGTTTCCTATGACCTTAATCAGGAGCAGCTCCTTGATCTCGTAAAGCACGGTGATCCCTCAAAAGTCGAAGTGACCATTCACCAGTACATGCCTGAGTTCCACATGGAGCATTGTGTGTTTGCGGCCTTCCTGTCGAACGGTTCGTCTTTCCGGGATTGCGGGAAGCCTTGTGAAAAGCACGAAGTGAAACTGAAAGACCCTTATGGAAACTGGCACCATCTCAAGGCCGATCACGAGTGCCGGAACACATTTTTCAAGGCAACACCTCAGTCCGGCGGGTTTCTCATCGAGACTTTGAAGAAAGAGGGTGTCGCTTCTGTTCGTCTTGAGGCCCTGAGCGAGAACGCTGCTGAACTCACGCTTAAAGTGAGAACCTATCTGGGACTACTTCATGGAGAACTTACTCCGGGTGAGGCGATGAAGAAGCTTGAGATGGTGGAATCGTATGGACTCGGTCTCGGGCAGATGAAGAAGACGGATAGTTATCAGGATCGTAAAAAATCATAACACCTCACAACTCTTTCCATTCTCCCGGCTTCAAATTTCCCAGCTCATAGTCACCACTCTTCACGCGAATGAGACGCAGGCACGGGTGACCGATCGCCGCGGTCATTTTTCTTACCTGGCGATTCTTTCCTTCCACGATCTTCATTTCGATCCAGATATCCTGAACGGTCTTTCTGAATCTCACCGGCGGGTCCCGCGGAGGAACTTCCGGCTGGGGATCCATGATTTTCACTTCACAGGGTTTAGTCAGATAGTCTTCGATCTGAAGGCCCTTTCTCATTTTTTCGAGAGACTCCTCGGAGGGAACTCTTTCCACCAGCACCCAATATGTTTTTTGCTTTTCGTTTCTGGGATTCAGGAGTCGTTCGATAAGGGGACCGTCGTCGGTGAGAAGGAGAAGTCCCTCGGAATCCTTGTCGAGCCTTCCAGCTGCGTAGATTCCTTTCGGAAGGTTAAATTCGGCTAAGGATTTCGCCCCGTCTTCGGGGGTGAACTGTGAAAGAACTCCATAGGGTTTATGAAACAAAACATACCTGGACATAGACGTATCTTAGCATAAAGACAGGGGACGGGCCTACTTAATCTGACTGAGAGCAAAAGTGAGATGCAGCATTATTTGGCCGGGCGTAGAACTAATCTGAGGCGAACAAGGAACAAGGAGTTCCCATGGAAAAAGTCATCCTGTTATTGGGTCTTGGTTTTTTCTCTCTAGCTACCACTCTGCTCGGAGGCGTTGCTTTTAACTAAACATGGATGTTTCTTGACTCACGGAAGAGTCAACTTTACCTTCATCAAATGTCTGATTACGAAATCGTTTATTCTGACGATCCCAATTTCAAAAAACGCTGTAAGACCTGTGGGAAATTTCCCTGCGCTTGTCCCAAGGCCTCTGACTTGAAACCCGCTGATCATCAATTGAAAGTGCGCCGGGAAGTTAATGGTCGGGGAGGGAAAACTGTCACGACAGTCTTTGATCTTCCGGATAACGAACCATATTTTTCTGAGCTTACGAAGAAACTAAAAAACCTTTGCGGTACCGGCGGGACTTTCAAGAACAACATCATTGAAATTCAGGGCGATCATCGGGACAAAATAAAAACCCAGCTGGAGAAGCTGGGTTTCAGAGTTAAACTGGCCGGAGGTTAGTCTTTTTAGTTTAGAATACAAAGAAACTTGTACTGATAGAATCCGCCCTCTGCCTGACCTTCTACCCGGGCGACACCACCCCAGTTTCCATCGCGCATGCGTCTTCCACCCGTGAGGAGCGATTTTTCAACGATAAGATCACCACCGAATTTTACGTAAGGTCTTTCACTGCGGGATCGGTAATTGGGATTAAGATTTCCACCCAGTCCTTCGTCCCATGATTCTTCGTGGATATCGGCGGTAGCCTTTCTCGCGTTCACCGACAAACTCATAGTTCCTGATTCATTGTAACCATTCCAGTAAATGGACTTACACTCGTAAGTATAGGAACGGGCCTCGGCTCCAAAAGAGATAAGAGCGGCCAGAACGAGAAAGCGTTTCATGGGGACTCCTTAAATTTGGGGCTTTATATCGTGCGGCAAATTGGATTGATAAGGGGGTCGGGTAGAGATTACACGAAAGATACTATCTGGTGGCCCGGCACTTGAGGTTAATGGGGCCGTAAATAGAAGAAACTACTTCGATGTCCATGAGGACACCCAGGTTTTCAGAATCGAAAATGGGCGACAGGAGGATAAAAACCAGTTTTTCCTCGCTCAGGAAGTCCAGTCCCACGTAACGGGCCTCGCTGCTCTGGTGGATGGCCGAGACAGGAAGGTTCTTCACACCGGCCTCTCCGTCTTTCTGGAAGCGAAAAGTAGTGAGGCCCCTTTTGGGGCTTAAGAATCTGAATTCAAAAACCATTTTTTCCCATTCATCACGCTTCATACTGCAGGAGATCTCAGAATTCTGAGAAGCAATCGCGCTGAATGAAATGAGGAGGAGAAAAAGATATTTCATCTGGACTCAATATAATCGAAACTTCCATGGGCCGACCAGATCTCTTTTTTGTATAAGGAAAAAATGAATCTCTGTCTCAATTGTCGTCGCCGTATTCTGACCTGTGTCTGCCAGCATCTCAGTCCCTTTGAGACCACGACTCGCTTTGTGATTCTCATGCACCCGAAGGAGTTCAAGAAGGAGACGGTGGGGACTGGTCGATTCAGTCATCTCATTCTCAGGAATTCGAGGGTGATCGTTGACGTGGGCTTTGATGAAAATAAGGAATTCCGGGGGCTTTTGGATGATCCGGCCTATGAGAGCTATCTTTTATATCCCGGGGATCATGCCGTAAATCTCTCGGAGTCCGCTCCGGGAGTCTTGTCCGATAGGCCCAAACAGCTTTTCGTGATCGACGGAACCTGGCCCTGCGCCAAGAAGATGATGAAGCTCACGACAACCCTGCATAAGATTCCCCGGCTCTCTTTCAGCCCGACACGGGTTTCAGAATTTAAGGTGAAGCAGCAGCCTCTTCCCGGGTGTTTATCGACCGTGGAAAGTCTGCATCAGATCATCCTGGAATTTAACCGGTTGGGTCTGGAGAAAACTCAGGGAGCTGAAGAAAACCTGATGGAGGTTTTCCGGAAGTCAGTAGACCGTCAGATAGAGCTTGCCAGTGATCCGGAAAAACAACGGTACCGGCCAAAGCCATTTCGTCTTGCGCATGAAAGAAAACAGTCCAAGAAGTGGCTCGACCGGCTGGTATTCTTCAGAAGTTAACGAGGATAATTTCCTCTCTGGGTTTTTCTCCCCAGGTCGCGTCTTTCCCCATGGTCTTCAGAAGGGCCCTGAATCTCCACCACATCGTCATCTGCTTATAACCAAAGTGAATGAAAAGCGATCCGAGCGCAATCTTCATCGCCGGAATATCTTTGGCGCGCGAGATGTACGCGCGATCAAGAATAATCCCCGCAAGCGAAAGAATGAAATTATAGAGAAGACCCACCAGCATCCAGCCTAAAAAAGCATCGGTTGAGATACTGCCGGTGATCCAAGCTAAAGGCACAATGACGTATGCCGTGAGTTCAAAGATGGGAGAAAGTAATTCCACAAACCACATGTAGGGAATGGCGACAAGGCCTGACAGACCATAACGGGGATTCAGGAAGAGAGACTTGTTGGCAAAAAGAGTCTGCATGAGTCCCAGCTGCCAGCGCACTCGCTGGCGCATAAGGTGGCGGCTAGTTCCTGGCACCTGCGTGTAACAGGTCGTGACCGGAAGGATTCTCATCGAGTGATCTTCTCCGGCGAAGCCTTTTCTCAGGCGAATGATGAGATCAAAGTCTTCCGTGATTGAGCGGTGATTGAAACCGCCGACTCTTTCGATGGCATCTTTTTTGACCATGCAGAAGGCCCCCGAGATGAGAATCGTGGAATCCAGTAAGCTCCAGCCCAGTCGCTCACAGATAAAAGTCCTGAGGTATTCGATCCGCTGAAAGGTGACCAGCCATGAGGAAGACTTGTTTTCGACCGGGATATTATTCTGAAGGACTTTTGAATTCATGACCTGGATGACTCCGCCGCAGGCGATAAGCTTTTGGTCATTGGCAAAAGCAGCTAAACACGATTCTACACCCTGGCGTGACGGGATGGTGTCGGCGTCCATGGTGCAGATGAGCGGGTAAGTCGCGTGATGAAGTCCCTGATTCAGGGCCTGGGCCTTGCCCATGTGAGGAACGTTAATGATCCGGAGTTCCGGATGAGTGACTGACTGGTAAGCGTAATCTTTTACTTTCCGCAGGAAGTACATGGTGGAAAGAAGTCTCATGGTCTGATCTGAAGAACCGTCATTGATGACGATGATTTCTTTTTTCGCGTGATTGAGAGAAAGGTAAGTCTGGATCGTTTCAACGATCAAAGATTCTTCATTGTAAGCAGGAATCAGGAAGCTCACGCCCGGAAGTTCAGTGGGGATGGTTCTTCCCTGGTACCGGCGGATTTTCATCCACGAAAGAAGAAGAAGAACCGCATAGAGAACTGCGATCACGAAGAAATAGACGGAAGTTGCGTCCAGAACATAAAGGATGAGCTCTTTCATTTATCCACCGTCCAGTAAAGATTCAGGGTTGTCGTGAGAAATTGATTTTTAAGTTGGTCGTAATCCGTGTGATCGAAAACAAGCTCGGCGCGGAAAATGTCATTCAGGTACCAGCTGCCGCCCAGTCCCCCGGTTCTAGTGTCCACCAGAATATTGGATGTTCCGACGATTCCCTGAGAGGCCTCTTTCCCGCGATAACCGAAAATAAAGGCGGTGAAAGTTTTTTCGACATAGTACATCGCCCGGAGACCATAATTGTGAATGGTTTCAGTTCCCCCGGGAGATTCAAAGGTCGCTTTCCCGAACATCACCTGGGGAATGAGAATGACATGGGGGATTTTTTCAATTTCCATTCCCAGGCGCGCTTCATGCACCCGGGTCACACTGTAGCGGTTGTCGCGGTAATAGATATAAGGAGTAAGGCCCGGGAAAAGAGAGTAGTAAGCCGATAGAATCTTCTGATCGCGGGGAAGAATCTCATTATCGTTTTCACCAAGATAGTAACGGGCCTCGAGTGAAAGCCGCTCACTCGCCTGGTAACCCAGGAAGGCCCCGTAGCGTTTTTCGAAAAATGAAAACCGCTCGACGTATGTTCCGCCCAGGCCCGCAGACCATTTTCTTCCCAGATCGTGCTTCACCGAAAGGTCGTGTTGCCAGCCGGTTTCGTTCTGGCGGGTAATGGATATGTGCTGGGTAGAGAGGAGTAGATCTGTGGACGCAAGGAGCGATCCCGACAGGAATAGTCCGATATAGAGGAGCAGGTTCATCCGTGACCTTTCAATTGTTAATCCTTATCACTATGCTAAAATTTTTGTGAAAGGTTGGGCAATTCAATTCCATGAAAGTTATTACTCCTGAGCAGGGATTTTCTTCCTTCCTGAACATTTTTAAGGAAGTTCAAGGCCTTAAGCAAAAGGTCGTCGTCTGGCAATTGGTTGAAGGCGGCCGGAGAGTTATCACCGATACCCTGTTTATTTCTTACAGTGGCGACACGAAGACCATTAACATCCTTCCCCCAGCGGAAGTTCTGAATCCTACACTTCCTCTTTATTTTTTCATTGATGCTTCTGAAGTCATTTTTAAGTCTAAGATCCAGGTCATGGGTACGAAGTTTATTGCTGTCGATTTCCCGAACGAGATCAGGAAGCTCGATGAATCAGAAGAGTCCATAGCTTTCAAAAAAAATCATCTCTCCACCAACTGGGTGACGAAGACTGCCACTTCCTCGGTCGATCGCTTTAGTGATCATGTCCGGGTGAAGACAATGAAAGAACGCTCCTCACGCGATCAGGACTTCCTTAACAGTGAGTTCAATCCGGTGAACCTCGATGAGGATGACAAGATTTACGCTGATAAGCGCGAGAGTCCGCGGGTGCGTCCGAAAGGAGAGAAGCTGGTGAAGGTCGTGCGGAAAGGCGAATCAAACGTTCATATCATGAAACTCTTTGATCTCTCCCGTGGCGGAATGGGATTTTTATCGTTTACGCCTGACCATTTTCCGAAAGGGTCTGAGATCTACGTGACTGGTTTTGATGCTTTTGAGCTCGATGATCCTCTCATCGGAACAATCATGGCCCATCGTGCGGTTGATGAAACAAATGTGGAGTTCAAAATCGGCGTGAAATTTAATGAGGGGCAGGAATAATCATTCCCGCCCTCAGATAAAATTAAAATTCGTAATGGTAGTGGAACTCATTGGCCTGATTGGTTTTCTCTTTCTTGATGAGTTTCTTCTGCTTCTTCAGGGACTTCGAAATCCTCTTCAGCTTCTTCCCGAGATCTTTTGGATCAACGTATTCTGCATTGTCACCCTGACCGCAGACGACTGATTGCCTGTGGACAAAAATAAGCTGCTGGAGAACTTCATCACGGACGATGACCACTCTCGTCTTGTAGTTATTCATGTGCATGCCGATTGACTTCAGGTGCTCCGGATAGATTTTCAGGAGTTCCCTCATTTCATCGCAGGCCTTTACAGTTTCTTCGTTCTTCAGAAATTCGCGGGCGTTGTCGACCTTTGAGATGATCGATTCAGTACGTTCCAGCATTTCTTCTTTGTTCTTTTTCTCGAATGCAGAAATGGCAAAGGCTGAGTTCGCCAGAATTACCATAACCATGGCAGTGATAAGTTTCATAAAAACCTCCAGGTTTTTAACATGTGTCGAAACTTCAGACACACTAAGTGCCTGAAGCTGCAGCTTCATCGTTAAGACTGAGGATTATTATCCAAACATGGTGCCAGATCGCTCTGTGATCTGGGAAATCTGGACTCTGAGATCAATCAGCTGATTATCCCAATACCCGGCGGAAGAAAATTGAGGAAAGATGCGCTTAAAGGAATGATCTTCCCAGCGCTTGGCGATCCAGGCATTGAAGTGCACCATCCGCATGGCGCGGAAGACTTCTGTGAGCTCCATCCTGACATGATCTTTTCTCGTCATTTCCTTATAAGCAGAAAGAAACCAGTCCCGCTCTTTTAAGCTTTCTTCATCGGTCCCGGCGTTCAGAAGCCAGAGATCCTGCTCAATAGGTCCGGTGATACAGTCATCAAAGTCCACCGCTATCGGGCCGGCGGAAGTCCAGACGATATTCCCGCGGTGAAAGTCTCCATGAAGACGCTGAACCGGAAGATGAGAAATGAGGGGAGTAATAAGGGCCTCAAGCTGCGGAAGAAGCGAGATGTAGTAACCAAAGCTCGGGTGATCCACCACTTTGGTGTCAGTCAAGGCCTCGGCGCTTTTTCTGACGAAGGTCAGGGGGCTTAAAGTCAGTCGATGATTGAAGCTCCCCATGGAACCGATATTGTGAATGCGCCCGATAAGGCGTCCCGCTTGCTCGGTTTCTTCTTTATTGAATTCATCCTTAAGTCTTCCCATTACTTTCGGGAAGAGAGCGTAAAAGAGATTTGTCTCCTCATTCAGAAGAACGGTCTGACCTTTGACTTCCAGCGGAGGACAAACGGGAACTTCAAATTCTGTCAGCGTGTTGAGGAAAGTGTGCTCTTCCTGAATCTGTTCTTTTGACCAGCGTCCAGGTCGGTAGAATTTCACGATGACGTTTTGTTTTGAGAATCCAGGACCCATGTCCTCACTCGCCGCGAGCTCGACGTCATAAACGCGGTTTTCGAGCGAATTAAGTGCCATGTTTCTGCCCGTCAGGCGCTTGCCCAGTGACTCAACCGCCGCCATGACATGATCAGGAGTTAAGAGATGAAAATGCTGGGTTTCTTTACCCCAAAGGCCTTGTGAATCGCTCATGCGGACAATTTAGCAGAACTTGGGTGGAAATATGCTAGAATTTTCCCATGAAGTTTCTTTTTCTCATTCTGCTCCTGACTCCGGTCTTCGCCGCTGAAGTGAACAAGGAAGAGGAGGCCAGGAAGGCCGCTGAAATCCTAGGTGCCACTTACACACCTCCTGACGCCAATGATAAATCAGATGTCCTGATCGATTTTGATACGAAAGAAGAGATGAATGACGAGGAGAAGGAAGTCGTTCTGGCCAATTACGAACGGTCTAAGAGCGAATACAAGGAAGATTCCAGCGATAGTTTATTTGAGAGGATTTCCAAGGCCTATGTGAGAAATCTGGACCGGATTCTTACGAGAAAGAAGTCGGAGTAATTATCTCCGTCTGCCACGAGACCGATAGCGGCGGTACCTGCGTTTCCCCTGACGCCGCTTCTTTCTGATCTCATTAAGATTATTCTGCAGATCCTTGATGAATACCGCCAGCTCCCGGCGATAAATGACTTCTCCGTTCTCACCGATATTTTCCACATTCATGAACCAGTGATCTTCCTGAGCGAGGTTCTGAATCATCGTGAAATTGAATTTTTCCTGGTTAGCCACAACACGCCAGGGATTCACATCCTTACTACTGTCCTGATACAACTTCGCATGGATGGGGCTCGAAGTGATTTCAAAACTGGGCCTTCCGAAAAGCGCTCTGGGAAACTGCATGATCTCCGAAAGATGCCGGTCGCCGGAGAGAAAGACAAATGGTGTCGTCTGCTTTTTCAGTTCCTCCACAAATTTCTGGAACTCCTGCGGATGATTGCCCTCATAAGACTCAAACCGGTGATAGGCCCCGAAGAACTGATCACCTTTAATGAGAAGACTGGGAGTCATTTCCTCTTTGAGCTTGGTCTGAAGCCAGGAGTATTGCTCGGGGCCGAGGTGAGTCCCGTCGCTTTCCGGCGCCCGATAAAACCGCGCGTCCAGGAAATAAAGATTGAAATCACCAAGGGAAAGAATGCCTCCGACCCCGAAACTTTTTTCAAATTCATCGTCGGATAGATCCTGTGCCATGAAGGCATTGAAGACCTCGGCCGATGCTTCTTTGTGTTTAAAGTCCCGTCCGGAATTGTTCGCGCCGTAATCGTGGTCATCCCAGAGCGCATGGACCGGAATGAGCTTCTCCTGGAAATACAGAGGGAGAGTGAGTCTTACGTCGGTGTATCTCTTCCACAGGATTTCCGGGTCAGCTTCAACCGCAGATCCCGATTTGTCTGTCTTGTCTGCGTAAACATTGTCCCCGATGAGCAGGAGATACTCAGGGTTTCTTTTTGCCAGGGCATCCCATATTTTAAATGAGTCATTGTAGTAATCGTCCATGCAGCTTGCGACGGCGAGGTTGAGCTTATCTTCATCTGCCTGACCTTTTCCGATCAGCCTTTGGTCGATGATCTTTTCTCCGTCAAAAACATAGAGGTTGAAATCTTTTTTCTGGTCGCGGGTAAAGATCATTTTGTGGAGCGAATGATCCGAGAAATCACGAGTCACTATTTTGATCTCTTCCGGATGAAGGATTTCATCATGTGCGAAAGCGGAAACATCGGACCTCTCAAATCGACTGCGAACGACGGGGGCGGGATGCGTATGCTTATGCGTATTGCGGCCGGTCGGGCTTAGACCTGTTCCGGCCGGTCCTTGGGATCGAATTGCACGATGGTGATCCAGTTGGCGGTGAGCGCCGGCTTCTTCTCG
>JAKFFP010000037.1:0-1812 GCA_036675045.1 Bacteriovoracales bacterium
TTCGTTCTGTTTCAAGACAAACTAACTCACCTAACAATCACTTTAGGTGAGCTTAAGGATGCCTCCATGGCGCAGAGATTCTTGATCGAATCAGGCGAGCTTGTTTGCCCGCTTTTCAAGGCGGAAGGACTTCTCTGCCAGGGCGCGATCTTTGATCGCAATTTCCCTGAGAACCCGCGGACTTCCACCCGGGATAACTTCGAATCGTTCCACTTTCCCCAGCCGGGAAACAATGAATTCGTAAGAGGTATTCACATTCAGGAGTGAGATGAGATCCTGGACATCCTCTTTCAGGAAACGAAGCCCGTTCATGAAAATCACCTCATCCCCCGGATTAATTCCCGCTTTATAGGCGGGCGAGTCGAGATGAACCGCCTTCACCAGCGCCCGGTCACCGGCATAATCCCAGTCAATTCCCAGGTACGGAATCTTGGATTCCTGGAAAATCATTTCGCAGCCCATGCGCTTCATACAACTTTCAAAGTCGATATCCTGAGTCGTTTCAACCATCGTCGAAAAGCTATTGAGGATTTCTTCTCCCCCGAGAGATTTTACAAGTTCATAAACTTCTTCTTTCGTGACCCCTACTTCCGGCTTCGCCTTGTAGCGGTCCCAGAGAAGAATGAGAAGATCATCCACCGACTTTCCTTTCTCAAGCAGCAGAGAATGGAGTGCCATGAAGACCAGTCCGCCCTTCAGGTAATAACTCACGGATGAGTTTCTGGCGTTTTCATCCGGACGATAAAGCTTGATCCAGGCATTGAAAGAACTCATTTCAAGTGAATGAAATTTCTTACCTGCGGTCCAGTTAAGAGTTTCAAGATTCATCTTCACCTGATCGAGATATTCCTCGAGCGTGCAAAGGCCAGCGCGGTAAACGAGAAGATCGTCCATCCAGCTCGTAAGGCCTTCTGCGAGCCAGAGAAGTGTCGTGTAATTTTCATTGAGATAATCGAAGGGACCAAGCTCCTTCGGACGAATGCGTTTTACGTTCCAGGTATGGAAATACTCGTGCGCCACGAGCGAGAGAAAACCGATGTATTCTTTTCTGATCCCGAGTTTTCGTCCGTCGTACTGAAGGACCGTTGAACTCGCGTGCTCAAGACCTCCGCGGATCTTCGGGCCGAAGTGAGTGAGGAAAAGATACTGGTCGTAAGGAAGCTCGTTATTAAAGTGACCCGCCACCGTTTCCACGATGGTCTTCATGTCTTTCTTGAGATCATTGGTATGCGGAAAAGTGGTGCCGAAGAAAGCAAGATTGTGGGGCTTCCCGAGAGCGAGAAAGCCATCTGTTTCCTGGCAGCCGATCTCGACCGGACAGTCGAGAAGATCATCGTAATCGGCGGCTTCGTAAATAAACTTTTCCCGCTGGCCGGAAACATCCTTGAGCGAAGTGGAAAGCTTCGCCCATGACGGCTGGAAGCGGAACTCAATCGTCGGTTTCGGAAGTTTTTCTCCTACAACTCCCATGAGGTACGTGGGCCCGTGCAGGAATGCGTGTGAAGTGTTCACGTGAGAAGTTCTGACGGTCAGCTCATTCAGGTAAATCATGTAGCTCACCTGGAACTCGCGGGACGGTTTTTTCAGGAGCGAGGATTTCCAGTCAATTTCCCAGATCCCCTTCGCTTTCTGCGTGTGAAAAAGTACTTCGCCATTATCCTGCTGGCAGGTAATCCATCTGATATGTCGGGCATATTCCCGCATGAGGTATGATCCCGGACTCCACGAGGGAAGAAACACACTGAGCTTCTCCCCTTTTTCGGGACGAGTGAGTTTCAGCGTAACCTTAACCAGATTCTGTTCGGGGTTTTC
>JAKFFP010000111.1:0-11448 GCA_036675045.1 Bacteriovoracales bacterium
AGGCCGGCGTGGGACGAAGCGCGTACAACTGGTCGAGCGCCATCTCGCCGTGATGGACGTGGCCACCGGTCAGCGCGTGCTCCTGCTCGAGATCGAGGGGCGTCAGCGTCTGTGCGGCGATGACGTGCCGGGGCAGATCGGGCGCGTACTCGGCGAGCCTGTCGATCACGATCCTGCGCAACCGGTCCCGCGACTCCGCCCACGTTCCCTCTCGCAACGCGTACGGCATGGACTGGGCATAGATCGACACGACGTGAGTGCCATCCGGAAAGTTTTCGTCACCACTGGCATTCCATATTTCGCCCCGGACTTTCACCTGGAAGTGATCACCCTTCCTGCCCATCACCACTCCTTCGGACTCAAGAGGGATAAAAAAATTCGTGGGACGCTTCTTCCTGCGGATATCTTTCAGGACGAACCAGGTAAGGAAGAACATCGGAACCAGGATTCCGAACAAGGTCGAGAGTAGTACCGGATACTGAATGCTGATGAAACCTTCCTCGCCGTGGAAGAGAAAAAGTGAACCCAGCGCGAAAGCAGTTATCCCGGCAAGTCCAAGGAGACCATAGCTCGTGATATACATTTCAAGGACAAGGCAGGTCACACCAACCAGCATGAGTCCGAATGCTCCCCAGTTGAGTGGCAGAATCTGAAAGGCAATCGCCGCCAGAACCAGGAAAGTGGCACCGATCGAGCCGGCGATAAAACCACCGGGCGCCTGAAGCTCAAAATAAATAAGGGCGGCGCCGAGGAGGAAAAGGAAATAAGCAGTTGATGGGTTTGTCAGAACTTCGAGGATTTTTTGTCCGAACGAAGGTTCTATTTCCTTAATCATCACATTCCCGGGAATGCTCAGGGTCCTGGTGGATTTCTCCGTGATCCATTTCCTTCCATTTAACATTTCCAGGATTGAGAGTTCACTACTGGCGATTCCGTCGATGATTTTGAGATTGAATGCCTCCCTGTCAGTGAAGGATTTTGCGTTTACAATCATTTCCTCAAATGGTCGGGATGGCCTTCCTCTTACTTCAGATAATGAGCGGACCGTGGCAGTGAGATCACTCATCGCTTTTTTCCTGCCATCACTTTCCTTGAGGTCCTCACCCAGACCTACCGGAGTGGCCGCACCTATGTTCGTTCCCGGCGCCATGAAAATGAAATGAGCGCCTGAAGCGATAATAGATACGGCGCTGGCGGCCGATGCACCCTCGGGAGCCACCCAGACAACAACTGGATGATTTCCCTGTGCGAACAGAGAAATAATATCTTTCGTCGTAGTGACCAGCCCGCCCGGTGTGTTCATCTTGATGATGGTGATCCGGTTATCTGCCGGTGTTCCGATGTTGCCCTTCAAATAATCATAAGTGGCGGGAGTAATGGCGGATTTCACGGTGAGAACCCGGACTTCCTTCACATCGTAAGTCTCTTCCGCATGAGCGAAAAGAACGCAGACAAAGAGGCCAAGGAGGAGTAGAATTGAACGTCTTATCATTCCATAGAGAATAGAGAAAAAGTCCAGCAGGGGCAAGGTTATGGCATTGCAGAAACTCACATTTTATCGCGCGACAATTATCAATCCTCAAAGTGATCGCAAGTGCGACTTTTTCCCTGACGGAGTCCTCGTCATCAAAGGCAGCAAAATCAAGGACCTTCTCTCTTACAAAGAAGCTGTCAAAACCTATAAGCTGGAAAAGAAACATGTCTTTCATCTGAAGAATTCAGTGATTCTGCCCGGCTTTTTCGACATGCATTTTCATTGGGTGCAGGATGATGTGAGACAAATGCCTAAAGACTCACTTCTCACGTGGCTGGACAAGTACACTTTCCCGACGGAAACGAAGTATGCCAATAAAGTTTTCGCGAACAAAAAGGCGAAAGGTTTTTTCACGAAACTCGCGAGTGTCGGAACCCTTGGTGGAGCTTGCTACAGTTCCGTTCACGAGCACGCAGTTGATGCGGCCATGAAGTACGTGAAGGGGGATTTTGTCATCGGTAACGTTCTCATGAATATGAATTCCCCGAAAAAACTCACGCAATCGGAAGACGAATCACTTTCGCTCACGAAAAGACTTCTGAAGAAATTCGGAAGACGACACGCTTTCACTCCGCGATTTGCAATCACGACGACTCCTAAAGTGATGAAAGAGGGGAGCCGGATGGCCGACAAGGCAAAGAGCTTCAAACAAACCCATCTCTCAGAGACTCCCCAGGAAATTGAATTTGTTCTTTCTCTTTATCGGAAGTTTCCCGGCTTTGAAGATGTGAAGTCCTACACTGAGATTTATGAGCGTACAGGTATGCTGGGTAAACGCTCGCTCATGGGCCACGGGATTCACCTTTCTCCTAAAGAACTGAAGATCCTCAGAGACTCCGAGACCGCCGTTATTCACTGTCCGACATCGAATGCTCCTCTTGAACAGAAGGGGTTGGGTTCGGGTCTCTTTGATTTTCACACCGTCGAAAAAGCGAAAGTCCGCTGGGCACTGGGCTCAGATATTGGTGGAGGCCCCTTTCTTTCTATGTTCGATGTCATCAGAAGTTTTGTGGATCAGAATGATGAACGCGGTATTAAAGACGCGACCTTTGTCAAAGCGCTTTACCGCGCCACTCTCGCAGGTGCGGAAATTCTTGGAGTCGCAAAGAAAACGGGAAATCTCGATCCTGGGAAAGAAGCAAATTTCATCGTCGTGCCAATGGAGAATGGTGTCGGAAAAAATGCTGAGAAGACACTTGAGGGCATCGTAGAAACTAATGCTCATTCCCGGGAGCAATATGAAAAGCTCGTGAATCTCGTGACCTGGCAGGGGCGGGTTATTCATAAGCGGCCCGGAATTTTGGCATAACTTCCCTTGATGAACGTCACGCGTTCAGGTAATCATCCCAACGTAGTGGGAATAGGTTGCCCTGAAAATCCCGGTTACACTTAGGAAATATGAATATTCTTTACGTGGACGACGAGCGAGATCTTCTCGAGCTCGCTAAAACATTCTTTGAGGATGAAAATCTTCCCCTCGATACGGCTTCAAATATGAATGAAGCTCTCGAACTCATCAGGAATAAGAATTACCATCTCATTATCTCTGATGTGCGAATGCCTTCAGGAAGCGGGATTGATATGATCGCAACTGCCAGGGCCGAGAAGAAATTCAATGGTAAATTCATTCTCGTATCGGGTGATCTCAAGTCTCAGGCAGAAGGGAAGAAGGCCGGATGTGATCTCATGCTGAACAAGCCGCTCGATTTCTTCGACCTGATCGATTCTGTGAGAGGGTTACTTCAAAGTAAGTAATACCGGACAATGATCTGAGCCTCTGACGTCGGCGAGAATCTCCGCGGACTCCACCCGGTCTACCAGCTCACTACTCACAAAGAAATAATCGATCCGCCATCCGATATTCCTTTCGCGAATACTTGGGTTCATCTGACTCCACCAGGTATAGGCACCGATTCTGTCCGGATGAAGATGGCGGAAAATATCGACATAGCCCTCACCGATGAATTTATCCATCCAGGCCCGTTCGTTCGGTAAGAAGCCGGTCGTGTTTTTATTCGTTTTCGGATTCGCGAGATCGATTTCAGTATGGGCCGTATTGAAGTCACCGGTGATGATGATGGGCTTTTTCTTTCTCCGTTCATTCATTTTCATCAGGACGTAATCGCAAAATTCCAGCTTGAATGGGACTCTTTTGTGATCACGCTGACCATTCGGGAAATAGCAATTAAAAAGAAAAAAATCCTGAAATTCGTGAATGAGGACCCGTCCTTCGGAATCATATTCCTCTTTTTCAACCTTTTTCGTGTCAAGGATTTTTTGTCGGCTTAAAGTAGCGACACCTGAATAACCTTTTTTCACCGCTGAACTGGAGTGGCAGGTATAATGTTCATGCTCGAGTATAGAGGCAGGAAACTGAGTTATATCAGCCTTAGTCTCTTGTAGGCATAGGATATCCGGAGATTCCCGAGTGATCCATTCGAGAAATCCCTTATTGTGCACAGAGCGAATACCGTTAACGTTCCACGAAATGAGTTTCATAAAATAAAAATTTTCCCGGTTAGTTTTGAGGCCGGATGTCCGATAAGATGATGGATAAGTTTTTTGCGAATGACGAATGACATTCTAGAAAAAATGACTATTATTTTCACTCTCGCCACATACCTTTGGAGTTCATCACATGCGTTGCTTTAAAAATATCGCTCATCTTATCCGTACAAGAAGAATGAATCATCCAAAAGGGTACTCTCAATCAGAACTTTCACATCTTCTCGGTTATAAGAACGGCCAGTTTATTTCAAACGTAGAGCGCGCGCTTTGTAATATCCCTCTGAAAATGCTTCGTAAAGTATCAGAGGTTCTCGATATCCCGGCGGAAGAACTCAAGGGTGCCATCCTGAAAGACCAGGAAGAAACGCTTAATAACTATCTCTATAATCTGAAAACTTCTAAGAAAGAGAAGACTGTTGAAGCTGAGCCGCACTTCGCAGCTACCGGCACAGACGGAATGTAAAAATCGTTTTAAATGCGCATTGACGACGTCATCGTCGTCGCTTCCTTGTATCTGCATCAATTAAAACAATTTTTTAAAAAAATTGGGTAAAAATAAAAAAGGCTCCTTCGGAGCCTTTTCTTTTTACGCCTGACCTTTGTATTTTAAATAATCTTCGTAAGTCCCCATCGATTCCTCATCATCTTCCTTGTACTCAACGAAAGCTTCTTTCTGGGAATCCTTGAAATGGGGATCTTCAATCTCTCCCGGGGCCACTTCAAGCGGCTGGGGTGCCAGGGGATCGAGACCGCGGTTTAGCGAATAGGTCGCATCGATCGTATAACGCTCAGTTTTGCGTTTTTCGAGGGCTTCCCGCTGCCAGGGCTCGAGATTGGCCTCAAAACGCCGTAAATGCTCTATAGAGTCGTAAAAATTCTTTTCCAGGCGTCTCAGCTGGCGATCATCCACACGATTAAAATACTCATAGTACTTGCGTCTGGTGATCAGATGCTGTTCCAGGAGATTGTCATATTTGACCAGAACCTGATTGGTCGTGAGAGGGCGACCGTGTCTGTTGCGATTCTTCGCCCCGGACTGGTGCGTGCGATTGCGGCCCTCAGCGGAATTTGGCCTTGCACCGCCCGATGGTCCCTGAGGTCTGGGACCTTGACCCTGATTGTCTCGCGGGCCTTGCGCACGATTATCATTGCGTGGACCTTGTCCGCCGCGATTACCACGATGACGGCGTCTTCTTGGACCGCCTCCACCCTGACCACCGCCGCTACTTCCACCTTGCTGAGAATTTCCCCGCGGTTCGTTCACAATGACTCCGGATAAAACTGTTATATGACTTTATACTATGCCCCACGCAAAGATTTTGTCCAGTCGAGGCGAATAAAAGGGTGAGAAAAGAGTCCCTTTCCTCTATAATAAGCCCAATATTTTAACAGACTCGCTGGAGGTTTTTGTGGCCCGTAAAAGAGTAAAAGTTGCTGTCACAGGCGCAGCCGGACAGATTGGATATGCCCTTCTTTTCAGAATCGCTTCCGGACAGATGTTCGGTGCTGAGACTGATCTCGATCTTCAGCTTCTCGAACTTGAAGCTGCACTTCCTGCCCTGAAAGGGGTAGCAATGGAACTTGAAGATTGCGCTTTCCCAAATCTCAAAAATATCGTTTTGACGAGTGATCTCAATACAGCGTTTAAAGATGCTAACTATGTTATCTGCGTCGGTTCTGTTCCGAGAAAAGAAGGAATGGAAAGAGCTGATCTTCTCAAGATCAATGGCGGAATTTTCACTGCTCAGGCAAAAGCTGTTGAGAAGAGTGCTGCCAGTGACGTGAGAGTTTTCGTCGTCGGAAACCCATGTAACACAAACGCCCTGATCGCCATGAACAATGCCAGGGGCATTCCGGCGGATCGTTTCTTTGCCATGACTTCTCTGGATGAGAATCGTGCGAAGTCTCAGCTCGCAATCAAAGCTGGTACCGATGTGACTGCGGTGAAAAATCTCACTATCTGGGGTAACCACTCAGCAACTCAGTATCCGGATTTTTTCAATGCTACGATCAATGGAAAGCATGTCACCGACGTAATTTCTGATCATGAATGGCTGAAAGGCGATTTCATTAAGACTGTTCAACAACGCGGGGCCGCGATCATCAAGGCCCGCGGAGCTTCTTCAGCTGCGTCTGCTGCCAATGCAGTAGTTGATGGAATTCGTAACCTCGTGACTGAAACCGCATCTGGTGAGACATACTCCATGTGTCTTTCTTCTAATGGCGAATACGGTGTTGATAAAGGACTTATCTTCTCATTCCCATGTCGTACCGAAGGCGGAAAGATCAAAGTGGTTGAAGGTATCAAGCACAATGATTTTGGGACTGAAAAGTTCAAGCTCACTCTCGACGAGCTTCGTGGTGAGAGAGATGCTGTAAAATCACTCGGCCTCATCTAAGTTAAATTTCTGTGAGGGTCCGAAGTTTTAACGCTTCGGGCCCTTTTTTTATTGCCATTAGAGACCCCATTCCCTATAAAGTTCTTTCTTACTCATTTTAACTGGTGGGGGTGGTGCCATGGATAACATGCAAGAGACCATTAAACTTTCCGGCTTCAACAATCTCACAAAGATTCTTTCGTTCAATATTTACGATTTCTGTATTGCTATGAACGAGAAGCAGAAACAGGAATACATTCAGTATATTCATACGAAGTTCTGCGCGAAAAATATCCGCGATATTGCCCGTAATATCTGCAATATCATCGAAGCGAACATTCTGAATGAATCGATCCAGGATTATGATCCGGTTGGTGCATCGACCATGACCCTCATGTCCGATATTAAGGGCGGAGGAGACTGGGAGCTGGGAAGTCAGGCGCAGGCAGCAGTGAAAATGCACCTCGATAAGTCGCACATCACGACTCACACTTATCCCGATGCTTCAGATCCTGAGGGGATCTGCACATTCCGTCTCGATATCGATGTTGCAACCTGTGGTGAGATCATTCCTCTTCGGGCCCTGAACTACATGTTCGAAGTTTTCGAGTGCGATGTGGTCTATATTGATTATGTTGTTCGTGGTTACACCAGACTCGCAAATGGTAAGAAAATTTATAACGATCAGTACTTCAACTCGATCCAGGACTTCATTCCGAAAGAAACTCTCGAGAAGTTCCACTATCGTCAGGATCTCAACATCCACAACGATAATATCTGGCAGACAAAGCTCATGGTGAAGCCGGTCGATCCTTTGAACTACCTTCTGGATCCTGCCGATAAGAACAGCCCGCACATGAAGCACAAGATGGAACTCTTAGAACAAGAGATGAAAGAAGTTTTCCACCTTACGACCTAAGCTCTACTCGCAACAATCGCAATATTTCTCGGTGACACCGGCTCCTCGAAAACCTCGAGGAGCTGTGTCTCATATCCTTCTTCTTCAAGATAGATGACACGATCGAGTTGAATATAAAGCTCTAACAAGCGACCGAAGGCATTCCGGATCAGACCCGCCACGAGCATGCGGGAGATGAGAGTTTGTCTGGCGGGATCATCGTAGTAGGCATCGAGCTCAGCAGCAGAATGTTTGAGATTAATGCCAATGCGCTTGAGATTGTCGAGAGCATACACGGAGAACGGCTCATCATAGAGCTTCGGATTTGAGTTCCCGAGCGTCGCGATTTTTTTCATTCCATATTCATCATGGAGAAGAAAATGGATGGAGTAGCGGTACATCTTCACTTTTTCTTTCAGATCGTAATCTTTTTCATCCATCTTCCGGTGAGCGCGTGATGCCAGAGTGAGCGCAAACTGGCTCATGATGAATTTGTCAGACTGTGACTGCGTGAACGCGGAAATGTTCTGCGTTTCAGGTACCAGTTTGTGATAGCAGCAACCCAGGTTGATCAGTGCCTGTGTTTTTGCTCTCGCGGAAGCCCGCACCTGATCATTGGCAAGATTCCCGCAGGTGTGAAGTCCAAGCGTGAGTGTTGATGAGTCGAGTAGACTCACGAAACGGAGTTCATCAGCACTCACTTTGATATTGTGGTATTCAACCTTGTTTGGGCCCCGGGCATTTTTCTCATGCCGGGTTCTTCCGGTTTCCTGCATGACGGGATCCAGGTCCACGCTATGAACTTTGTGATGATAAATATTGTTCATCGTCTGAGCGAGAAGGCCAATACCGCCGCCGATATCCACGATGCGATCAATCTTTTCATTCTGGTAGACGTGATTAATCAGTGGAGCGAGGCGCTTGATCTCATAAATCTTCTTGGGAACCATGAAGAGCCAGGTGGCATTCGTCGCAGGAATGGGCGGGAGTTCGGGTGCCTGATCGAGACGGCAAAGTTCTTCGATCCGGGCATGGAAATCGAGGAGCTCCGGATGCTTTAAAATCCCCTGAACTTCTTTTCGCTCGAGGCTGATAAGTAGGGCCTTGTCTTTTACCGCATCAAGCTCATCGAGCCATGATGAAGGGTATCCGTCGAGAGGATCGGGATACATGAGCATGATTTCGTTTTGCCAGATTCTCTGGTAACCTTTCAGGAAATCGATGATCTCTCTTAAGCGCTTTCTATGATCCATGAAGAGAAAGGATATAGCACAGAGTATGGATAAGATAAATAAAGTCGCAGTATTCGGGATGGGGAAATCCGGCCAGGCGGCCGTCGCCCTGGCAAAGAAACTTCGTCAGGATCTCTATGCCGTAAACCGCGGGAGGCCCGAGGATTGGTATTACGCTGAAAAGCTCGATAAGCTCGTGGAAATCTGCTCCTGCTACTCGGAAGAGGACTTCGCGCAGCACTTTCACAAGATGGATGAGATTGTTATCTCTCCCGGAATTCCGACCACACACCCCGCCCTTAAAAAGGCCGTGGAAAAAGGTGTGTCTATTCTTTCTGAGATCGAATACGCCTGGCGCGAGTGCAGAGACATTCCGGTGATAGCTATCACCGGGAGTAATGGAAAAACCACGACCACAACGATGATTGCTGAGGCCTTGAAGAAGGCCGGTAAGAAAGTTTTCTGCGGCGGAAATATCGGGGTGCCTTATTGTGATCTTCCACTTTCAGGAGAGAAGCCGGATTTCGCCGTGATTGAAGTTTCGAGTTTCCAGCTCGAGACCATTCATGAGTTTCATCCTGTCATCGGGCTTATTCTCAATATCGTCCCTAATCATGGCGAGCGCTACGATTCAGTCAAAGACTATGCGCTGGCAAAATTCCGTTTACTGACGAATATGACAGATAAAGATTTTCTGATTCTGGGAACGGAGAATCCTTATCTGGAATACCTGAAAGACTGCCAGGTAGAGAAGTCTACTTTCACGAAGGGAAACCTTCCTCCGGAATTCAGCTTTGATTTTTCAAAAGCCAAAGTTAAGGGCGAGCATAACGAGGCCAACTTCTTTGCTGCCTGGAAAGTTCTTCAGCGTCTGGGAATTCCGGATCTCCAGAAACTTTTCCAGGAATTCATCAATGAGTTTCCCGGAGTTTCCCACCGGTTAGAGTTTGTTCTCACCAGGGATGAACTTTCAGTCTACAACGATGCCAAGAGTACCAATCTCACTGCCACCGAGACGGCCATCAATGCCTTCAAGCATGATCCCGCTCCGCTACACATTATTCTCGGGGGGAAACTCCGTAATGAAACAGACCGGATGCTTCCCGGACTTCTTCCTTACAAGGACGAGATCGATACCATTTTTACCATCGGTGACGTGACCGAGAGACTCTTTGATGAGCTCAAGGACCATTTCCTGGTGGTGAAAGCGGGTGACGTAAAAGCTGTCTTTGATTACGCGAAAAAAGGAAAACTGAAAGGGAATTTAGTTTTATCGCCGGGCTTTCCGTCGTTTGATCAGTTTAAGAATTACGTCGATCGGGGAGAGAAGTTCAAGATGTGGGCGAGAGAAACGTTTTAGCGTCTCATCATGTGATCGTTATAAGACTGGTCAATTGAAGCAGGGGAACGATCATGGACTCTGTCAGCAACCTTCGTATCAACTGCAGTCTCAAATGAAATCTTCGCGATGAAGAACATGATGAGTACTGTAACAATTGAACCTAGTTTGATTGACATGATGGTTTGTCCTAAATTGATCAACTTTATTATGACCTTGCCTCCTATCGGCATTAAAATCCAGATCTTTAGAGAAATTCTATGATTTCTATCGAGTAGGCTTTGCCAATTATTGTGGGCGAAGTTGACTTGCAATCAATTCGAGACCTTTCCTCATCCGGGTCAGATCACTTTCCCCCGCCAGGGTCAGGCGTATGGCCCAGGGAATAGAATCGGGATTTGAAGAGTATCGAATCGCGGGCATGACATTGATTCCCGCGGGAAGCCATCCTTCCGGAACTTCCAGCCAGAGATGAAAAGAAGTCGGTTGAGTCTGATAGGGAATTCCTTTCAGGACTTCTGCCGCCACCGCCTGACGACGACGGGCCTCTTCCTGTTTACCCAGAATAATCTCATCCACTTTCCCGGTACTGATCAGGTCCATCAGCCAGGGAAGGGTAAGACCGGGAGACTGATAGCGGAGAGCACACTTGAGTCTTGAAAGAGACTGGACCGGGGCTACGACAACACCGGTTTTAATCGAGGGAAAGAGAATCTTGGTAAAACTCTGAATCCAGAAAGAGCCTTCAGGATAGAGATGAGAAAAACTTGGCGGAGGATTAGGATTCAAAAACCGGTAAGCATCATCATCGATGATAAAGAGTTCATGCCTCCTGCAAACTTCCACAATCGCCTTTCTTCTTTCGAGCGGCATGATAGTGCAGAGGGGATTGTGCTGGGAAGGCATAAGGAAGATTCCCCGGATTCCTTCTCTTCCGGCAATTTCATCAAGTGACTCCGGAAGCATCCCATCCTTATCCATCTTTACCGGAACAATTTTTCTTCCCAGAAACTTTGAGGCTTCGATCCATCCGTTGTACGTAATCTCCTCACAGGCTAGCGCCTCACCCGGAAGCGTGAATTCCTGGATAATGGAAGAAAAAATATGGTGACCACCGATACCGAAAGCGATCTGTCCGGAATCTACCTTTAACCAGTCAGCTGCGATCTTCCGGCACTTCTCAAGGTTCTCTTCGGAAACATTCTTAAGTGCTGCCAGCGGATCATTTTTTAATTTTTCTGCCAGCGAATCCACAAGGCCTGAATGCGATTGAGTCGGCAGGGGATAATTGAGAGCGAAATTAAAATTATCCATCAGAAGCGGTACCGTTCCGGAGAATAACCCTTTTTCTCAAACCATGGATGAATTTTTTCATCGATGAGTTTCCTGGCCAGGTCGAGGTTCAGGTCTTCCACCCGGGAAATCCCACTGCAAAGTTCATCCAGAACCTTGTCCTGGATGACTCCAATTTCTTTCACTTCGTGATAAGGAATGAGGGTGTAGGTGACCAGACCATAACGTGAGCGAAAGTTTTCAGGAAAAGTCGTTTCAAGCTTATG
>JAKFFP010000230.1:0-11432 GCA_036675045.1 Bacteriovoracales bacterium
TCAATCACCCGATCCAGGTCACCGAAGTTATGGGCCATGAGGGCGGTAGCACGCAAAAAATTCACGTGATCTTTTTTCTCACGCAGGAATAAAAGAAGCTTCTCTTCCTTTTCCACTTCCGCGAGGATCACACTCTTCATTTCTTCCGCGAGCTCAGTTTTATGATTCTTCGCGAGGGCATTGTAAGCACCGATGGCCACCGACAGCCATGTCCCCTCGTGAGTACTCATCACCTGATTGAGTGAGGGATTGTAGGTCTTCCTGTTGGTAACCTGTTCATAATCCCACAACCAGGAATCGATCGTTATCCGCGCCATCTTTTCGATGTGCCTCAGGATCTCCTTATGCTTCCACAGACCTTCCCGGATCTGATTATCAACATTGGTGGGAACAAAGGTTCCCGCCGTCGACCAGTGAGCGGCCATGCAGATGTAAAAGTATTCCGTAAGATCAATGTACTTCAGGAGATTGAGATTTTTTTTGTAGTGAACAAGCTTAGCGAGATACTCTCGCCGCGGTCCCGAAGTGTCGATCTCACCTTTAAACAAGAAGGGAGCCGTCACTTCGATATCTTTCAGAAGGAGATTGGGGGCGATTCCGCTTAACTCTAACTCACTTCGCAGGACTTTTTTTGCCATCAGTCCTTCTTGGTGAATTCAGCTTCGATTACCCCACCCTTATCAATGGTCGGGGCCTTCGGCTCAGGACTTTGTTGTTGATAGGGATTGCCTCCCATTCCGCGATAAGTCCGAAACACAAAATTCCTGGAGCCTGAGATTTTCTTTTTCTCCATCACTTCACCAGTGATGGCCACAAACCAGGCGATACCGACCAGGATCGGATTGGTATGTCCATAAGCAACGGTCGCCAGAACCGCAACGAGCAGCCGGGGCATGAGAAAGAAACCGAGCCACCACAGGATTCCCCCGAAAGGAACGGAAGAAAAAAGTAGTGTCAGTCGCGGAAAAAAAGACACAAAGATCAGAAACAGGAAATTGTGTTTCTGAAAGAAGTCAACGTTACCCGGCTCCACCTTGAAATTCCCGAAAAGAAAGGATGTGATTCCAAGGGCCAGTGCAATGATAAGAAGTGGTATTTTAAGACCTTTCAACATGGCGGCATTATAGGCAAACCATCAGTAAATGACTAAGGGAAAGATAGGCAAATCCCTAAAGAAAATGGGGGCCATCAGCCTTGCAGGGGGAATGATGCCAGTGATACAAATTTCCTATGATGAAAGTCTTTCCTTTCACACTTCTATTGGCCCTTGTTTCCTGCGGTATCGGAGGCGCGCAAGGTCCTTTGAATTTCAGTATCAAGGAAGATCTGCCCATCCGCGCTGAAGAAGTTGATTTCGCAGTCCTTCAGAAAAAGGTTCTTCCGAAATGCATCGGTTGTCACAAGGACTGGACTTCGGAAGAAATAGTAAATCGTTTTACCCGAGAAAATTTGCCCGATGAGAGCCGGCTTTTTACCACCGTCCGGGACGGCAGCATGCCGAAAAAATCGCCACCGCTTTCTTCAGCGCTCCTGGAAATCACCCGAAATTACATCCAGAACATTCGCTATCTTCGTCCAGTGGAAGAGGCCCTGCCCGATGACGGGCTCCCGGTAAGCTTTGAAACAGTAAATGAGAAAGTGTTCAAGATCTCATGTCTTCCTTGCCATCAGGGTAGATCGCTGAAGGACGAAGCGTCCCTTGCTGGAAGTAAGTGGATCAATCGGGAGAATCTGGACCAATCGAAGTTACTTACTTCAGTTGTGTCGGGGAAAATGCCGAAGCAGAGAAATCTTCTGACCGAAAATCAGAAAGAGTTGATCAGAAGATATCTCAGGAATTTTAAGCCTTAATATTTTTCCGGCGCCGGCGAAGCCCTGCGAAAAGGTTCCCGCATACCTCTGTCAATTGGTATGCTGGAACCTAGTTACATCTGAGATTCGTTTTTACTAGCTGGATATTCTGGCAGCTCGATACGGGGAGTGAATTTAAATTCCACTCGCCGCTTTGAATTTTCCCTGCCAGCGTGACAAACAGCGGAGTGAGTTCCGCTTCAATGGCCTCAGTAACTTTGGACGGTTTGTGAGGATTACCATCCGAATACCCGCGAGCGCACATTTCTTCCGCTACGACCTGATCCATCGTCATCTCTTCAGACAACATCCGGTAAAGACCCATCACGGCCCCGGTGCGGTCCTCGCCCGCGGTACAATGGAGAAATGTTTTTCCATTTGCCGCTTTCACATCACGAATGATCGTGATCGCAACGATCATCTGCTCGCAGGCTTCCTCCATCGAAGGATATTCCTTCCAGCGGAACGGAATATGGTGAGCGTTGATGCCCAGGCGATCAAGCTCAGCGATTTCCTTTGCCACTTCGCCTTTCACATCATTCTTGAAGATGATCACATCCGAGATTCCGATGTGTGCGAGCTCATCGATCTTTTTTTCCGGCTGGCGGCCGCGAAAAACATTGCCCTCTCGATCCACCTGATGGGAATTCGGGATCGTTAATCCCTCCACATCAGCAAAAGAGGATAGATTCATGGACATGAGTGCAAGAAGTAGGATTTTCATGCCCCGAACTCTATCTCAAAGAGGCTTTTTAAACAGGGATCCCTATAAATCTTTCTCTTTACTCAAAGATCATAAGGTCTTGTTTTCTGGCCAGACGACAAACACTGTTGATGAGGCCCACGTGAGAATATGTCTGCGGGAAGTTCCCCCACTGACTGCCGTCATGTGAACTCAGATCTTCTGAGAGAAGACCCATGTGATTACTGTGGGAAATAATATTTCTCAGCGTTTTATCCGCTTCCTCCAGGTAGCCAAGGCAGATCAGGGATTCGATATACCAATAAGTACAAATGAGGAATGTCGCGTGCGTATCACCGAAGTCATCGGGAGCGCGGTAACGGTAGACCATGTTCTCGCTGGTTCTCAGTTCTGATTCAAGTTTCTTGAAATGCTTCACGGTCTTCGGATCTTTCGGATTCAGGTAATTCAGAATGATCAGAAGGAAGGCACTGGCATCGAAATACGAAAGCTTCTGTTCCGACATGTAGCACTCGTGTTCGGTGCTGTAACATTTTTCGATATTCTCTGATGAAGCCTTCAGTACGCGTTCAGCGAGTTCGAGAAGTGCCTCGTCACGATAATGCTTGGCTATTTTTATTCCCGCTTTTGCTCCTGCCCAGTGGAAGACATATGTCTCCAGGTGTTTTTCTTTTTTTCCGCGGAATTCCCAGATACCCGCATCCGGCTGATCCATGAGTCTTTCGATCTCAAGAAGAAGTGAGCGGATCACATCGAGTGAAACCAGGAGATTCTTGTGAATGATCCGTTCATCCATGCACAGAGGCAGCATCGAAAGAATCATCTGTCCGAAGCAGTCATACTGCTTCTGATAATAAGCCGCGTTCCCGATCCGGACCGGGCCATTGCCCTGGTAACCCGCGAGTGGAATTTCATGCTCCGGAATATCAGCTTCGCCGTTAATCTTGTACATCGGCTGGAGTGCGCCGAGGTTATTCATGACATTGTGAAGGAACTGGAGATATTTTTCTGCTTCTTCGAAGTGACCGAGAGAATTCATCGCTCCCAGTGAGAAATAAGAATCCCGCAGCCAGCAGTACCGGTAGTCCCAGTTTCTTCCTGAGCCCGGATACTCCGGCAATGAAGTTGTGCCCGAAGCGATGATGGCACCCGTGTCTTCGAATTGATGAAGCTTGATCGTGATGGCAGAGCGGATAACTTCTTTCTGGAACGATGGCGGGATATAAGTTTCCTTCACCCAGCTGCGCCAGTACTCCATCGTCTTATAATAAAATTCTTCGTAGGTTTCTCTGAGTGGCGACTCGAAGGGCTCACCGCCGGAAAGTACCATGTACAGATCTTCGGTGAGATTGAAGTCACGCTTCTCAACGATATAGGACTTGGAAGCATTCGTTGTCAGGCGAACCGGGAAGTGAAGTCCCCGGTAATTGATGTGATTACTTCCCACGTAGATGTCCGGCGTGCTTTCTCCATAATCTCCGCGCGGATCACAGACGAGCTTAATTCTTGGCTGCCCTTTGATCCGTTTGATCTTGCGGAAGAAATGCAGCGGTTTATAGAACCGATCGTGGTTACTGAAGCGCGGGGCGAAGTCGATGACTTCAAACGAACCGTCTTCACAGATAAAGGATGTGATGATGATGGCGGTGTTTTCGATGTATCTCTGTTTCGTGGTGAACTTGGTCTGAGGAATGACCTTGAAGGTTCCTCCCTTCTCGTCATCAAGCAGGCCTCCGAAAACAAAACTTGAATCCATGTACGGCCAGCACAGCCAGTCTACCCCCGAGTCGTCAGAGACGTATGCGAGGTAGTGGCAGTTGCCGGTAATTCCCATGTTGTAGCGATGAGCCTTTGTCATGAATAGAGTTTAGATTATTATCCGTCCCGATTCAATCACGGAGGAACATGATGTCCCGATGTCTTCTTGTCAGTAATAGATTACCGATCACATATGATGAAAAAATTAACAACTTCAAGTCGAGTTCAGGCGGTCTCGTTTCCGCAATCAAGGGACTTGATGCAGATGTCGTCGGCTGCGCGTTTGAGTGGATGGGGATTCTCACTGATGACATAGCGGGTGAGTTAATTGAAATGGCCCGGCAGACCCCTGCCGGTAACCTGAGGTGTCATCCTATTGTGGTGCCAAAAGACCTCTATCATTATTACTACAATGAGTATTCAAACAATGTGATCTGGCCTCTTTTCCATTATGAGCGTTCCTTGGTCATGCATTCCGAGAAAGGCTGGCGCAGTTACAGCCAGGTGAATCTCCTCGTCGCGGAAGAAATTCTCAAAGAGGCAAAAGACGGCGACACCATCTGGGTGCACGACTTCCAGCTGATGCTGGTCCCTGGAATCCTCAAGGCGAGAAATCCAAATTTACGTGTCGGATTTTTCCTTCATATCCCATTTCCGAGCTCGGAAATTTTCCGTGAACTTCCCCAAAGAAGAGAAATCCTGCAATCTCTGATCAAGGCCGATCTTATTGGCTTCCATGATCTATCCTATATGAACCATTTCCGGAGTTCCCTTCAGCGGATCCTGGGCGAAAACCCTCTCAGCGAAAGAGCTTTGGGAGTTTACCCGATCTCGATCGACGCCAATCATTTTACGGAACTCGCTGATGCCAGGGAAACTTCGGAATTCATCCTGAAGTACAAAGAAAATAAAAAAGACATGAAATGGATCCTGGGCGTTGATCGCCTGGATTACATCAAGGGCCTGGTGCTGAAGCTTCGCGCCTTCAGGAAACTTCTGAAGGACTTTCCGGAGGAACGGGGAAAAGTTCAGTTCGTCCAGATCGTTATTCCCTCAAGAACTGAAGTTCCGGAGTACCAGAAACTCAAGGCCCGCATTGAGCAATTGGTATCAAGTATCAATGGCGAGTTCGGAACACCGGCCTACATGCCGATCTATTATATTTATCACTCAGTTTCCGAGCATGAACTTTCTGCACTCTATCAGCTTTCGGAAGTTCTTCATATCGGATCAACCCGGGACGGGATGAATCTCGTTTCGCTTGAATATATTGTTTCGCAAAAAGATAAATATCCTGGTGTCGTTCTCCTGTCAGAGTTTACCGGTGCCCACTCCACTCTTTCGTATGCCATGTCGATCAATCCGTGGAATGTGGGTGAGACCGCGAGAAGAATAAGAGAGGCCATTCACCATCCGGAAGTAAAACGCAGAGGAGAAATCACCGCCATGAAGACATTCCTGCACCGGTATAATTCATCTGAGTGGGCCCGGATTTTCCTGAGAGACCTGAATTACACGAAATTTGAGAAGAAGGCCGCCATCCTCCCGAGAGACGGAAAATTCCCGTGGATGAACCTACTTAGCGGAAAGCGAGTGGTAATTTTCTGTGACCTCGACGGGACACTTGCCCCGATCTCCAAATTCCCGAGCGACGTGCGATTGCAGGACAACACGATAGACCTTCTTAAGCGTATTGCTGAAACCAATGCTGAGTTTGTGGTGGTATCA
Source organism: Bacteriovoracales bacterium (assembly GCA_036675045.1). Taxonomy (GTDB): domain Bacteria; phylum Bdellovibrionota; class Bacteriovoracia; order Bacteriovoracales; family Bacteriovoracaceae; genus Peredibacter. The sequence continues at coordinate 6,041 of JAKFFP010000230.1, forward strand.
GGAAGGGATAAAGAATTCCTCGAGCAACAATTCCTGAATCAGAAATTCAACTTCCCGCTGGCCGCCTGTCACGGAGCCTATTATTACTCACCATCCGAAGAGCAATGGATAAATCTCATTTCCCACGATCCGCTCAAGTGGAAATCGGGGGTAATGGATATCCTGAAACTCTACACCTCGCGTACACCCGGCAGCTTCATCGAGGACAAGGGCCACGCCATAACCTGGCACTATCGTAACTCTCCGAATGAGTTCGCCGATTTTCTCGCTAACAAACTCACTTTTGAGCTAGAAGAATCACTCACCAATCAGCCGGTTCAGGTGAAGCGTGGAAAAAAAGTAATCGAGGTTAAAGCTGTGAACGCCAACAAGGGTTACTTTGCGGAACAGTGGCTGCAGAGAATGGAATACCTGCCCGATATCGTGATTGCCATCGGCGATGATACAACGGATGAAGATATGTTCGATATCCTGCAGGGAAGAAGCGACGTACGCGCCTTCTGCATAAAAGTAGGGAAAGAGAAATCCCACGCACGTTACTCTTTACCCGACCAGGAAACTGTCAGCGGTTTCCTGGAAAATCTCGTTCATAGCCTGAATCATCATGAAGTCACTCTTTCCTAACCCCTATTTCCTGGGGCTGGGAGTTGCGATCCTGTCGTATCTGGGCCTGTATGGCCTCAAGAGAATTCTTACGACGAGAGTTTCCAGATTCTTCAAAAAGACGAATAACAAATGGGATGACATCATTGTCTACACCATGGAGCAAACAACACAATTATGGTTGTTTTCCTCCGCTCTTTACATTTCCGCCGGCTATGTTCCTCACGATAATCACTGGAATCCCTACATCGACAAAGTTTTCTTCATCATCACCATGATTCAGGTAGCGATCTGGATGAATTATCTTATCGATCGCTGGATCGTGATGACCGTAAACCGCAAGACCAGGATTAATCCTGCGGCCGCCAGCTCCATCAGTCTCATTCAATTAGTGGCCAAGATATTTATTCTCTCCGCAGTCCTTCTATTTACTCTGAATAACCTGGGCATCAAAGTCACAACGATTCTGGCGGGTCTTGGTGTCGGAGGTATCGCCGTCGCCCTGGCACTACAAAGAATTCTCGGTGATCTCTTCTCATCTTTGTCTATCGTCATGGACAAGCCCTTTGTGGTCGGTGACTTCATCATCCTTGACCAATACATGGGTGAAGTGGAAAGAATCGGCCTCAAAACCACCCGCATCCGCAGTCTCGGCGGAGAACAAATCATCATTTCTAATTCGGATCTTCTTTCAACCAGAATCAGGAATTATAAGCGGATGCATGAAAGAAGGGTCACGCTGCTTTTGAGCCTTCCTCTGTTTACCCGGGGCGAGGAAATGCGGAAGGCCATTTCTCTGATAAAGGCGATTGTGACTTCTAAGCAGCAGATCCGGCTTGATCGTTGTCATTTCATGAGCATCAATAAAATATCCATGGATATCGAGACGGTGTATTACGTTTTGTCTGATGATTACAACACTCACATGGATCTTCAGCAGGATATTCTCCTGGATATTCAGCAGGCCTTTGAATCTGAGAAGCTCTCATTTGCCCGACCAGTTCAGACTGTCTCGGTAGAACCGCGGGAATTCATCATGAAAACCGAGGCGATACCTCCGGAAAGTGATAATCTTCAGCGGCCAGTCAGTTAAAATTACAGAACTTCTTTTTCTTATCAATTTCCTTTGTTAGCATTTCCCCATGATCCATATTCTTCTTCTCATAATCTCACTGTCTTCCTTTGCCAGTGAACAGGACATTTTCGACAAAACTTATCCCCGGGACAACTCGTTTTGTCAGATCGGTACCAAGCGGATTGAGGTCATGATCCGCGGTTTCCAGTCTCACACGGAGCCGAGAGAAAGGATGTGGGGCGAGCATGTCTTTGCCCGGAGTCCGGAGGGGAAACTCTCAAAGATGCCTGTAACGAAGGAATCGGGCCTCTACCGGCTTTTCCACGGTAATCCTTCATCCTGCACGAAAGTCGTGGGATCTATGATTGGAAATAGATTTGCGATTTTATTCCAGAAGCATAATAGCCCTCATAAGCACCGGGTTGTGATTCAGTATCTTGATCCGGCAACACTTATGCCGCTTGAGACCGTTTACACTCCCTATCTCGCTGATAAGGCAAAAGTGACAAGGGCGGGAGTGATTCTTCGCACTCACCCGCTTTCACGCCAGGAACTGGAAATGGGCAATGTGATGATCGGTGGCAGAAAATATCTCTATCAGGATCATCTTCTTCCGTTATGGGTATCCCTTGATAAGAATGGATTCTCCTCCGAGCTGAAAGAGACTTTTGAGAATTTCACCTACCGGAGATTTTTTAAGGATACTGAAGAATTCAAAACTCAGAGTGGATGGGATGAGAAGAAAAAGACTTTCTCTAGGACAAAGCTCTACGTTGCCATCAATCATGCCGCAAAATCAAAGTGCATTCTTTTAACAGAATCCAAAAAAGTTCTCACCGGTGCGGAGAACTGGATTTGTCAGTGACCCTTATAGGCCTGATAGATCGAGAAAAGTTCTTCGAGCTTTCCTTCATACGATAAATTCAACCATTCGTGCCTGTCGGCAATAATTCTTCTGGTGAACTTTCCTCTTACTACCACTTTGACCGGTCTTTTTTCCGATACCGCCTGAATCTGCTTAAGTGTCCGGTCAATATGTTCGACCTGCCCATAATCGTAGATAAAATACACATCAGCGTCCGGCAATTCAAAGTCTTTCGCCGCCAGATCAGCCTCGATTAATTTTGAACGTACCATATTGAGATCACGGTATACGCGGTTTCCTTCATCCACCCTCGCCCGGACGAACTCATAACCGGTGAAAAGATTTTTGATATAGAGACCGCCAATCACGATACCCATTCTTCCGTAGGCGGCACCGAGATCGACGATATGCTGATAAGGTCTCATCTTCAAAAGTTGCAGGATCCGATAAATTTCCGAGTAAGGAGTCTGAAGAGTCTGTAGCTCAAGTCCCACCCAGGTCTGGACACCATTGTGCATGGTCGGGCCCCACGATTCATGGGAACCATCGGGATCAAAACCTCTGGCGTCTGCCACGAGCATTTCTTCAATGTACTTAACTCTGAAGCCCAGAATTTTATCCACCATCAGAGCATGCTGGCGGCGGATGACGTCATTCGCCTTAGGGGTCTGATAAAATTCGGGAGAACTGGTGAGGATTTTCTTGTCAGAAGCAGAAAGGGAGACACCTTCCAGCTTCTGGAAGTCTGAAAGAGATTTAAGCTCCGTCCTGGGAAAAAACTCTAACTGCAGCACACTCAATCCTTGAGAGTTAGTTGAGAAGATTATTTCATTTTTTCCGGAGTATAGCCAAGATCTTTCAGAACCCCGGCAACAGTTTCATCGGGGAGATTCTTAACGGTGAGTGTTTTGTCCTTGAGATCGATATGGACTTCAACATCTGCGCCTTCTTTCTTAAGAGCGCCGGTAATGGCCCTTTCACAATGACCGCAGGTCATATCCGGAACTTTAAACTCACTCATGCTTACTCCTTAGTGAAGGCTGTCGTTACCCTGGCGATCATTTTTTGCCTGTTCGACTTCGATCTTCTCCAGGAACTGACGCAGGCGCTGAACTCCGACAATCAAGGCTTCTTCCGACGATGGCTGTCGGTAAACAATGTCTACATGCTTGAAAATCTTATGGCTTTCCCGATGAATTATATCAACTTCAGCATGAAAATCTTCTTTTACATGATGAATGGTTATCCGACCCATCAGGTAAGGATTGTTCTCTAAATCAATGTATTTCTCGACCGGAAATTCGCTCATTTCGCTCTCCATTGAACCGAATAGAAAGTATCGAAAATCATGTCACCGATAAAGGAGTTTTTTCTATGAAAACGATGTTTGTGTCTCTCGTTCTTGCTCTCTCTTTCCATGCTTTCGCCGATCAGCATGATAAGAAAGAAAAGATGGCCCACGATAAGGAACACCAGCACGTAAAATCAGAAGCTAAAGACCATGAGCATGACGACGCTCATCACAAAAAGCATGATCATAAGGCCCATCATCCTGACCATAAAGACGGCCACGATAAAGAACATCAACACGTAGAAGGTGTGGGCACAGATCATGAGCACGATGATGCTCATCATGGATCACACGATCATAAAGCTCATCATCCTGAACATAAAGATGAGAAAGCTAAGAAGAAAAAATAATGAATTTAAAGGACGCCTTCCCTTCTTTATCGCTGTTTTCGGACATGGACTGGTCAGCAGTCTCCCAAGAGTATGAACCTTCTTCGAAGTTCATTACTTTTCCCGAATATCTTGCGCTGAAAGCAGAGGAAGGAGATTGTCCTCAGCATATTTTCGAACTCGCCTATTTTGATGCTGCTCTCACCGGCCTTCAGGAAGGCGAGTTTATATTTCCGGATTCACCAGGAATTTTTCTTAATCCTTCAGCATGTTTTCTTTCTCTCGATCACGACATATTGAAAATGGTCACAGACGCTCACGATGGAAAGATCAATATCATTGAGCGACAAAATGTACTCACTATCTTTGTGAACATGGATGGTGAGATTCAATTCCACGAACTTTCCCGCGCAGAGTTGGAACTTCTTCAGCAGCTCGAAGATGGGAATCTTGAAAAGGGCCATCCTCTTCTCCCTTCTCTCACCGAGAAAGGTCTCATCATCTCGGTTGAATAAAAAAAGGCACCCCGAAGGGTGCCTATCGTTTAGGGTTCCAAACACTTTTGCTAAAGTTTGCGTTAGAAAGCTCCCTCGAATATTTTCAGGCCGCTGTTTCCATTTCTTCCATTTCCATTCGAAGATCCGCTCGATCCGGACGATGAACCGCTAGACCCAGATGATGATCCGCTAGACCCAGATGATGATCCACTAGACCCAGATGATGATCCACTAGAACCAGACGAAGATCCGCTAGAGCCAGATGATGATCCACTCGATCCGGACGATGAACCGCTAGAGCCAGAAGATGATCCATTAGACCCAGAAGATGAACCACTTGATCCGGATGATGATCCGCTAGAACCAGACGATGATCCGTTCGATCCTGATGATGATCCACTAGAACCTGATGATGAACCACTTGACCCAGATGATGATCCACTAGAACCAGACGATGATCCACTAGAACCAGACGATGATCCGCTAGACCCAGACGATGATCCATTAGACCCAGACGATGATCCGCTAGAACCAGATGATGATCCACTAGACCCAGACGATGATCCACTAGATCCGGATGATGATCCGTTCGATCCTGATGATGATCCACTAGAACCTGATGATGAACCACTTGACCCAGATGATGAACCACTTGACCCAGACGATGATCCA
>JAKFFP010000108.1:0-11359 GCA_036675045.1 Bacteriovoracales bacterium
CCATTATCGAGCTTACAATTCATGTTCACGGTATAGCGGGTCTTCGGTTCCCACCAACGCACTCTTCTGTCGAAGAACGGTTGTCTCGCTTTCGGTGACAGGAAGTAAACGAAGACGCCCATCGCCACCATCGCCACGATCTTATTGTAGATAAATGGCTCTTCCGAGTTATACGGCCAGGTGTACTTCTCGTAGGTCACAATATTGTGAATGATATAAAGAAGAACGCCCATGAAAGCGAAGTAAGTGAATCGGCGAAGCTTCAATATGAGAAGTCCCGCGATCGGAAAGACCAGCCAGAAATCCATGACCTCACGAAAAGTGTTTCTTGCCATGACATTGGCGAGGATCACCATGAAGTCAAAGTCTGTCGCTGCCTTGAAATAGAGAACCTTGATGACAGGTTCAATCATGCAGAAGATAGAAAGGAGTGTGAAGATGAATGGTTTATTTTTCATGTGCCCATGTTAGCACTTTGAAAAAAACTCTCAAGAGACTCGAGATGAGTGAAGCCTTTGTAAACATTGATTGCCAAGACGATTTTGCAGGTGATTTTAGGGGGTGGCAAAAAAAATGGGCGCGGCTCAAATTCGTTCTTACTCGAGGAGCTTCAGGGCCGCTTTGGGATCATTATTCGCCTGAGAAAGAACCGCTGTTCCGGCATCAGTGATGATTCTGTTCTTCGCGAGATTCGCCGTTTCGACTGCGTAATCCACATCGCGGATCCTGCTGTTGGATGCGCTCATGTTTTCTGTGAAGTAATCAAGATTGTTCGAACTGGTCTGAAGACGGTTCTGAATTGACCCGAGCATCGCGCGATGTCCGGAAATCTTATCAAGAGCGCCATCGATTTTTCCCAGAACGGCCTGAGCACCAGCTTTACTTGAAACCGTTCCGCCCGAGACACCGAGGGCATCAGAACCTGAATTAATAGTTCCAGGATTATAAGAGACGCGGTTCATCGCCTGACCGCCAAGACCCACCTGAATTTCAAGCTGGGATCCCTGTCCACTCAGAAGTTTTCTACCATTAAACTCAGTGTTGCTTGAAATGCGATCAAGCTCCATCCGCATCATCTGATATTCATTTTCAACATTACTTCTGTCAGAATCAGTCAGCGTGTCGTTGGCCGCTGACATCGCGAGTTCCTTCATGCGCGTAAGGAGATTTGAAGTTTCGTTCAGACCACCCTCTGCCGTCTGGACCATCGAGATACCATCATTGGCGTTGCGATTCGCCTGCTTCGATGAACGGATCTCCGCTTTCATCTTCTCAGAAATCGCTAAGCCGGCAGCATCATCCGCCGCCTTGGTGATCCGAAGACCACTGGAAAGCTTGGCCTGACTCGATTCAACTTCAGATGACGATTTATGAACCGCCCTCTGTCCTGCTATCGAAGCCACATTGGTATTAATCTTAAGGCCCATTCAATTTCTTTCGAGATCAATAACGATTCTCGAGTTCCTTGATGTGCTTCTCGGGTACCTAAAAATAAATTTTAGTGGGTGCGCTTATGCTTGTGAAGAATTGTCGGCCAATGCCAGCTCTTGTCCCCGGGGATCTTTCCCGAGGGCTTCTGCCGCCAGCTGCGCGGCCGAAAACCCACAAGAAGTCCCAGGACCGTTAAGAGTATCCAGAATGAGGCGAAGATGACTAAGGACAAAAAGCCCAGGTCGTAAAACATTTTCCTCCTAGAAGCTCATGGCGAACTCTCCACCCACGGCGGTCGTACCGGGACGGAACTTAATCAGAGATTGGGTAAACACCCCGACGCTTGAAAGATACTTCAGGGTCGGGAAATAGGTCGCAGTCACGCGCGCGCGGTGAGGAAGGTTATTGTTGAACTCACCTGAGCCTTCCTGAAAACCACGCTGGTCCCAATCCATGACGACGGTGGACCCAAGCTGATAGCGGTCATTAAAGCGGTAATTGAGATAGGGAGAAACAGTCACAATCATTGTCTGAAGCTGCTGAGGCATCGACCGTTCTCCGTTAGGAAGAACCGCGACCCGCTGGCTGTTCTCATAATACATGCGATAAACCTGGCCCGAGATACCGGCCGTCCATTTCATACTCGGAAGTTTAAATGCGAGTGTTTCGCCGATCACCCATCCACCCTTCTGGCGGTTTTCCTTAGCGATCTCGGAAGTCGGAAGCTCATACGATAAAGTTGTGAAGAACGTTCCGAATGAACCGGATATGTTGGGAAAGAAGGCCGAAGCCCGGGTGTTAAAAAAAGTCGTATCGCCGTTGTTAACAACTCCCTGCCGGTTCTTCACCGGGCCGGTATAACCGTTCACTGCCGCCACCGATGCTCCCACCGCCCAGAGATCACTTACCTTGTAACGAAGAGAGAGAGTATGAAAACTCTGAAGGGGCGCGCGACCCGAGCGCGGCGTATCCATCCCTTCCTGATAAACGTTATAAGTTTCAGTGGATGGTCCAGAAAGTGTCGGACCCAGAAACTGCTGATAGTAGCCGAGGTTTGTGTTCCTAAGAAATTTCTTGGCGGAAATCCCCGGACTCATGTCGGTACTGATGGTTTCCATCGTGCGCACTTCCCGGTTAGAGCGAGTGCTTCTTCCCGGTTGTTTCGTGACGGAGCTCAATAGTGCAGCTTTTTTAACTGGTGCCGTGACCACTGCCTTTTTCGTACTTAAATTTCTGATCTGTTCCAGATCCCGCTGACTCAGATTGTGCGCGAAATTTATCGCGAGTGCTGCGGGAGAAAGTGCAATAAGGACTAAACTGAGGATTTTTTTCATTTGGACTCCTGCCGTGGATTCACAATGGCGTAAAAGTGATAGAACTCGCTGTTATAAACGACAAGACAGGGCGGGATAAAAGCCATGCGCCAGATTCGTGTTGCTGAAAATCAAGCTGGGGATTTTGCTGAATCGTTAACGGACTACTAAAGAAAAATAGGGCCACGCTTAAAATAAATGGCCACCCGATTTTCAGGTGGCCATCTGATTGTCACACCCGGCGCGTTTAGGGGAACCCTGAAACGAAACCTTGAGGACTAGCTCCATTCTAGCGAATGCCTGCCCTGCCCTCACGTTGATTTCTCCTGAAGATAATGTACTCGACAATTTTCCTCTCCTTGTTAAACTTATTTTATGAAAAAGCTTATTTTGTTTCTTCTGCTGCCACTTTCCCTCCAGGCCCAGGATTTTTCCTTTAATAAGGAGACCGGTAAAGCAGTTCCCAACTTTGTCGGTGAGCTGAAACTCATACAGGGCAAGGCCCTGAAAACCACCGGGGGCCGGCCCCGGCCGGTGGAAATCGGAGAAAAATTTTATCCGAAAGATGTGGTCGCAACGGAAGCGGATTCAACCATGAAGATCCTCATCGCCGATGACACCTGGCTGGCGCTGGGTCCTCATTCGGAACTCGTGTTCTCGGAATTTGCTTTCACCGACAAAACAAACAGGAAAATCCACTATCAGTTAAGGAAAGGTCAGCTTTCGGCCAATGTCCGCCAGAAAGTGAAGGCCGGTGAAGTAAGATTCAAGTCTCGCTACTCTTCCATGGGAGTCCGGGGAACGAAGATCATGATGAATTACAGAGAGATCAATGGCACCGGCATTTCTGAGTATGCGTTGATCGAAGGACAGGCGGATGTCACAGACCATAAAGGAAATTCTTATCCTCTCGAAGCGGGTGAAAGAATTGTTCTGATCGAAAATGAGAAGACTAAAGAAGGCCAGCTTGAGAAGCTGAAGCTCACACCTAAAGATCTTGAAAACTTCGCTTCTCCCGAAGGCGAGGAAGAAAAAGGAATCAGGCCCTTCATGCCGTACTTTGAGCCCAAGGCCCTGACAGTGACCAAGGCGGAAGAGAAAAATACGATGTCAGGTACTAAGTCGGAAAGTGATACCAGTGGCGCCGGCTCGTTTAATAATCTGAAAAAGTTAAATGAGCAGCTTCAGGATAATCAGAAGCAGAGAAGATAGCGTAATGATAAAAAAGAAGGGGCCGACCACGTGGTGGCCAACCCCTTCCCGGAAAACTAGATTATGCAGCTTTGATTCCGAGTCCAGCGAGCCAGGTGCTCACTTTATCGAAAACATTTACAATTTCAGATCCCATGTCTTTCTTCATCCAGTCCTGTCTGTAGAAAGAATTCCACACGATCACCCGGTCAGAAAGAACAACACCTGTAAAGCCGAAGTTCTTCTGGATGGTTTCACGTTGACCAACAGTCAGGCGATCCCATGAAGCCTTATTCACAACCAGGTTAAGAGAAAGATTTTTTCCCATGTCCATGACTGCTTCAACATCAAAGATCGTGTTGAAGAATGAAGTTTCGCCGCCGAATTTTTCAAAGGCGGGAGTGAAGCGAAGACCGTTGCGCACGAAAGTGCGGTCAAAACGGTAAGCTTTCTTTTCAGTCATGCGGGCCACGTCATGAGTAACGGCTTCGAGATCACAGATCTCAAAGAATGTGTTGAAAGTGTTACGGTATGCCCAGAAAAGAGAAAGAACAGAGTATTCCTGCTCAGAGATCTTGCCGGCATAAATAGTCGCGTACTCACGTGGAGTGATATCTACGAGAGAGCAAGTGGCAACTTTCTCAGCTTTATAATTGCGAAGATCACGGATGACAGAATAGTAATCAGAAATGAGTGAAGCTGAAGAGTCAGCAATCATTTCGTGATTTGTCCCGTGCTGAGAGCCAGTGAGGAACTGATAAAAGTCACGGAGGGTCCCGGTAACTTTCTGGTTAGCGTACTGAGGACACTCGATGACGCTGGTGCAGAGGTTAATGAGCCATTCATTGTTCATATACATCCACTGACAATCTTTAACCGTCTGGGCTTCGCCTGAGAATGTCACGAACAGTTTATTCTCGAAGTAGCTGTACTCAGAAGCGTTGAAATGAGTCCACGCTTTCGCACAAGCAGCTTCTTCGTAACGATTGTTCACAACCATAAGAGTCTTAGTCGCGATATCAGTGATAACCATATCGGCGGCAGCATATGACTTCGTCATGGTGCGATCGATGAACGCATTGGCGAAAGTTGTAGACTGAAGAGCAACAGCGTTCATACCAGTGTAGAACCTGGAGCTCTTGAAGCCCTTATAAGCTTCGCCATACTGACCATGGATCATGGTCCAGGCATTGATCATGAATTCGCGGAGGAAAGTGTCCTTGAGACCATGAGAGCCTCTTGGATCAAGGAGCCATCCGAAAGTGTACATGTTCTGAGCTTCATGGATTCCGGCAGCGCCCAGGAAGTTTTCGAAGTTCTGAGTTACAGCGAGAGTTCTGAAACGCGTATCGGTTACGAGTTCATTCAGGCCCTCATGAAAATTAGTCTTAGTCACAGTCTCACTCCTTTGAGAATAATTTGAGACTTTATTCTAGGTGAGACAAAACAGGAGTGTGGAAAATAAAACTGACTTTAGAAAATGGGTTTAACCCGTGCTACGTGCGAGATTCCTTACATCTGAATTCCTGACCTCTCTTCTCAGAAGGGCAAGTCCTTCCTGAAGAAGATCTTTCCCCGGTGAAACCTTATGCCAGCGTGAAATTCCCGATGGATGCGGGAGAGGAATGATGATCGCAGGATGCCCGTGATAGGTTTCGATGAATCTCTTACCAACCACATCCTCAAGAGAAAAGCTCTTCGGCAGCTGAAGCACTTCCCGGATCGCAAGTTTCCCCACCGGTATAATTATATTCGGTTTGAGGAGCTCAACTTCCTTCTTAAGGAAGCCGCGGCACTGTTCGATTTCATTCTTGTCAGGCTCACGATCGCCTCCGCCATTCGGATTTTTTCCGGGGAAGCATCTCGCGACGGCTGCAAAGTAGATCAGCGAGCGAAGCTCTTCCTCAGTCAAATCAGTAACGTCGTTCAGCCACTTAAAAAGTGTTTTTCCTGCCGTATAGGCAAAAGGTTTTCCGAGATCAGCTTCATGGGGACCAGGCGCCTGGCCAATGAGTAAAATTTTCGAGGCCCGCGCTTCGCCGTGAACGGGAGTTCCGCACATTCCGGGACACGCGCGACAGCTTTTAAGTTTTTTATGAAGGGCGAGGAGTTCTTTCATGGAAAGAGATGATAACAGAAACCAAATCAGTGACAACGATGTACCTCTCCGTCGTGCCGACGGTCAACTTCTGCGTGAGAAGAGGGAAGATGATTGAGGCGGCCCGCGATGGTAATAATTCCGATGATGATAAAAGTAAAAGCATAGGCCATTGGGAGTTTCGTCTTCAGCGGATTAAGAATCTTTCGCACCAGCTGAGGAGCGCCCACCATCGCCGGCAGTGTTCCCACCCAGAAAAAAAGTAACGATGTCATCATATGGCCGTAATCCCCCATCGCCAGAGCCGTGATGATGAGCCCATAGATGAGTCCGCAAGGGAGCATGATCGAGATGAGTCCCACCGCAAACGAGTGGAAATTTCCCGCGCGTCTTACGAGATTTCTGAAAAGATATTGATACGACTTTCGGAGAAATCCCGGAAGGGGAAGCTCTGCCCTCTTCCCTTTAAGGTTCCCTATGCCCCAGTAAATGAAGAGAAGCCCCATGACCATTCCCGAGGCAAAGGGCGCCCAGGTAAAAGAGACTACACTCTTGAGCATATATCCCATGAGGTAAGCAACACTTCCCAGGATAGAATATCCCAGGAGCCTTCCCACTTGGTATTTCAGGACATCATTCCCACCGCTGCAGCTGGCGGTGACGAGCCCTCCGCACATACCCAGGCAATGAAGACTTCCGGAAAGTCCTGCGATGAAAGAGGCATAGGGAAGCAGATCAGAAGACAGGTCCGGCAAGCGAGACCTCCTTTTCAGCGATCACAGTCTTTGAATCGACATCTTCCACCTGCACCGTCACATTGGCCCTGCCGGATGACAGGATCGAAGGATTAAACCGGAAGAAGAAAACAATCTTCTTCTCTGCCTCATCCAGGACGGTCGGATGAGAAGGAGTGATAACTTCGATATCAGGAGCCAGAGCAGTTTCTTTAATCCTGAACTCGACCCGGGGATGCTTGTCGCCCTGATGAGTAAGCTTTAACTGGAAATTATTCATGACTTTCCCGTCACGGGATACAGTGAAGGGAATCTTCGATCGGAGAAAAACAAGATTGAGACTGGTGCTCGCATTCAGATAAAGACCAAAGACTCCCGCCAGAGACAGGCAAATAACAGAGTAAGCGGCAGACCGCCAGGTGAAGATCTTGTGTTTTTTCCCGTTCTCGGAAGAATACTTAATGAGTCCGCGAGGTTTTTTAATCCGGTCCATGATGTTATCACAGGCATCGATACACATCGTACACTGGATGCACTCTAACTGGGTTCCTCTTCGGATATCAATCCCGGTTGGACAGACTTTCACGCAGTGATAGCAATTAATGCAATCGCCTTCCTCACCTTTGGGAACCGTGCCGAAGCGCGGTTCTCCACGGGCCTTGTCGTATGAAACAACCAGCGAGTTATCATCCATCATCACTGACTGCATCCGGCCGTAGGGACACATGATAGTGCAGAATTGCTCCCGGAACCAACCAAAGTCCCAGAGGAAGATCGCACTGAGAATCATCGTCACAGAAAAAAGTTCCCAGTTCTCAAACGGGTTATTCATCGTCATGAGAAGGAGATTCCGTGGGCCGACGACATATCCGATAAAAGTGTGAGCAATATGAAGGGAAATGACAGTGAAGACAATCCACTTTAATCCGCGCTTAAGAAACTTATTCCACGTCCAGGGTGATGCATCCAGGTCCCGCCGTTGTTTAGGGGTCCCTTCTATGAAGGCTTCGATCTTCAAAAAGATACTCTGGATGAAAACCGTCTGCGGACATGCCCAGCCACACCAGACCCGGCCGAAAATACTCGTCATGAAAGCGATAAAAAACAATCCGGAGATGACGGCAAGGAAAATCAGGACAGGCTCAACTCCATGAAATGTTCCCCCGAAAAAAGTGAATCTACGGTTGAGAATATCGAATTGCACTGCGGGCTTGCCGGCGACATTGATCCACGGGAGAACAAGATAAAGGACGATCAGAAACCAGTAAACCACGGAGCGTCTTCTTTGCCAGACTCCTTTGACGGTTTCAGGGTGCAGAAAGATCCGCTTACCGTGTTCATCGGTAGTCGCGAGTCTCTCCGGATCCAGCTCGAAAATATTCTTATTTGTCCGCAATCTTCACTCCCTGGGGTTCTTTCCCTTTTTTGAAGGTATTCCGGAACGTCATGACATAAGCAAGGGCCTGATAAATTTCATCCTTCGAAATCATTTCTGACCAGATAGGCATGCCGTTGGCTTCGGAGCCATTGAAGATCACTGAGTAAACGGTATCCGGAGTTCCTTTAGCGATCAGCCAGTGATCATCAGTGAGATTGGGACCAACGTCCCCCACTCCACCCTCTGCGTGGCAGGGCAGGCAGTTCATCTCGTAGACTTCCTTTCCTTTCTCCACACCTTTCTCAGCGAGTACTTTCGAATAGTATTCCGGGTTGAATCCGGATTCCTGTTTCTTGAACTCCGCCTGTTTTGCCAGAACTATTTTATAGTCCTTCTCAAATTCTTCCTTGAGGGATGGACCATCCAGGAACTGATAATAAACAAAGTATCCGAATGCGAATGCAATCGAGATACCCCAGATCGTGTTCCACCAGCTGGGAAGCGGGTGATTAAGTTCCTGGATATCGTCGTAAGCGTGATCAATGAGGAGATCCTTTTCATCCTCTTTCACCTCGAGTTTAGTTTCGTGCTTACTCATATATCATTCCTTGTTTTTGAAATCACGGGTACATCTTCAAGGGGAATAAGCGACACCCTCTCGTATTTCTCCTTATTCTGACGACGGTAAGTCCACCAGGCGTAGACAGAAAAGCAGAAGACAAAGAGGATGAGTGCTGTCACTGAAAGCGCGGGAAGATCCCACGCCTTTAATACTGCCTGTTTCATTTTTCCTCCGCAGCGATAGTTTCCTCAGGCATCGATGTGTAATCCACGCCGATTCTCTGAATGTAAGCAATGAGTGCTACGACTTCCTTATCCACGATTTTCGCCGGCACTCCACTTTGCGCCAGCTCATCCGTGATTCCTTGTGCCTGAGCTTTAGCATTGGCGACGGCATTGACTACTTCATCGTCGGTATAAGGGACGCCCAATTTCTGCATCACTTTCATTTTTGCCGGAATGCCATCGAAATGAATTTTCTGATCAAACAGCCAATGGTATCTTGGCATGATTGAGCCCGCCGTCACTTCCCTTGGATCCCAGAAATGTTTGTAGTGCCACATGTGAGGGTATTTTCCGCCGACCCGGGCAAGATCCGGACCAGTGCGCTTTGAGCCCCATTGGAAGGGGTGATCGTAAACGAACTCGGCCGCATTTGAAGGCCTGCCATATCTCACCACTTCATGCGGCATAGGTCTCACCGTCTGAGAGTGACACGTGTAACAACCTTCCTTGACGTAAATATCGCGCCCATGAAGTTCAAGCGGAGAATACGGTTTAATCGCGCTGACCTTGATAACGTACTTATCAGCGACCAGGGAAGGAATGATCTCAATTCCGGATCCAACCAGGATCGCGATCAGGGAAAGAACTGAGAAGATCATCGGAAGCCCTTCAAGCTTCCGGTGAGCGGTGGCCTGATGTTCAATCGAAGAGGTATTTATCGGCCAGGCCTCATAGACTAATTTTTCCGGGGCCGGTGCCGACTGACAGGTCTTATAGAAATTGAAGATCATCATGATAAAGGAAATGAGAACAGAAGTTCCGCCGATCGCGCGGACCCAGTACATCGGTACGATCTTCACTACGGTTTCAATGAAGTTCGGATAGATGAGGCGGCCGGCATCGTCCATGGCACTCCACATGAGTGATTGAGTGATACCAGCGATCCACATGGACACGACATAAAGGATGAGACCGAGTGTCGCTAACCAGAACTGCTGGTTTGCGAGTTTTTTAGAATAGAGTTCGGTATTCCAAAGTTTCGGAACGAGGTAGAAGAGAATACCTGCAATAAGCATGTAGTTCCACCCAATGGTTCCCGCATGGACGTGTCCCGGAATCCAGTCGGTGAAGTGAGCAATCGCGTTCACGGACTTAATGGAAAGAAGCGGCCCTTCGAATGTCGCCATACCATAGAAGGTGAGAGATGCGGCCATGAATCGCACGGAAGGCTCTGTCCGGACCTTGCCCCAAACTCCTCTCAGAGTCATCAGACCATTGATCATCCCTCCCCAGCTTGGCATCCACAGCATCACTGAGAAAACCATTCCCAGGGTCTGTGCCCACTCCGGAAGTGTCGTATAGAGAAGATGGTGCGGCCCCGCCCAGATGTAGATAAACACCAGTGACCAGAAATGGATAATGGAAAGGCGGTAAGAATACACCGGACGGTTGACCGCTTTCGGGACGAAGTAGTACATGAGTCCCAGGAAAGGTGTGGTGAGAAAGAATGCCACAGCATTATGTCCGTACCACCACTGCACCAGCGCGTCCTGGACTCCGGCATACAGGGAGTATGATTTCGTCATGGATACGGGAATTTCCAGTGAATTGACAATGTGAAGGACAGCAACCGTCAGGATGGTGGCGATATAAAACCAGATCGCGACGTAGATGTGACGTTCGCGGCGACGGATGATCGTTCCGAAAAAATTCACCGCGAAGACGACCCAGATCACCGTGATAGCGATATCGATCGGCCATTCAAGCTCGGCGTACTCCTTTCCGGATGTGATGCCAAATGGAAGAGTAAGGGCAGCGGACACAATGATCAGCTGCCAACCCCAGAAGTGAATCTTAGAAAGTGTGTCGTTAAATAACCTGGCCTTGAGAAGCCGCTGGTGAGAATAATAAATCCCCGCGAAGATGGCATTCCCGCAGAAGGCGAAGATCGCCGCATTCGTGTGAAGTGGTCTGAGACGCCCGAAGGTAATCCACTCAAGCCCCATATTCATTTTCCACGTGGCAAGCTGGAAAGCAATGGTAACACCCAGAAGAAGTGCAACCGCTCCCCAGGCGATGGTGGCGATGACAAAGTATTTTACAATGACATCATCGTAACTGAAGGTGTCCGGCTTGCCGCTACGGACTCCTGCCGCTGTAGAACTCATATCTCTTTTCCTTTTTTCTGGTCCTGTGACCCTGACGTTTCATCTAAAAGCATTCTGTATTTTGGTGTTTCCACATCATCGTATTGTCCCCTTGAAACCGCCCACAGGAAAAACCCCAGGAAGGCCGCTCCCAGTCCCAGTGCTAAAGGCAGGAGGACTACTATGATTTCCATAATGACCTCATTTTCTTTGTGCCCATTAAAGTGGATACGAGAACGGTAAGTGAGCTCACCGGCATGATAATCGCCGCGACCAGCGCG
>JAKFFP010000338.1:0-1796 GCA_036675045.1 Bacteriovoracales bacterium
CCTCGGATAAGGCAGATCTGAGCATTGTCCTAAGCCTGCCGAAGGCCAAATCGTCCTAGAAATGTTATCGTAGTCGGAAAGAAAGTCGGAAAAAGTCGGAAAGGTAACTTTCCGGCTTTCTCTGCACTTTAAGTTTTAGAAGGTTAGAACAACAATGCCTGAACTACCCGAAGTCGAAACCATTCGCTCCCAACTCTCCCCCTACCTTCCCTTCAAGATAGATTCAATCTCCACGACCCCTGGCCTCAAAAAAAATATTCTCCATACCGAGCTACCCCTAAAAGGGAGAACGATCACAGATATTAAGCGCAAAGGAAAGATGCTCGACTTTGTTTTTGAAGACGGCTCTCACCTGCTCTCACATCTGGGGATGACGGGCACCTGGCTGGTAGGTGAAACCATCAAGTCGGGGAAGCACACTCATCTCACTCTCAAGAGTAAAACTCATACGCTCGCTTACGATGATCCCCGCCGCTTTGGGCATATGTATTTTTTCGGCGCCGAAGAAGCTGCGCGAAAGTTAAGTGAGCTTGGGATGGATCTCGCCGATCCGGATTTTAATCTCGAATATCTCACTCAGGCGATCAAGCGATATCCCAATCGAGCTTTGAAAGTGCATCTTCTCGATCAGAAGCTCTTTGCCGGTTCTGGAAACTATATCGCAAACGAGATCTGCGCCCGCGCTAAGATCCGTCCGACCAGGAAATGTAAAGATGTGAAGAAAGAAGAATTTCCGAAGATCCTGAAAGCGATTCAGGAAGTGATCGGCCCGGCACTTAAGTCAGGTGGGACGACTTTCCAGGGAGGCTATCGTGACTCTACCGGCGAGCGCGGCGAAGGTGTACAGCACCTCGTGGTCTTTTATCAGAAGATTTGCCAGATGTGTAAGAAGACCAAAGTGAAGAAAATTATATTGGCGCAGAGAGGGACCTATTACTGTCCTTACTGCCAGAAATGAACCAGATTCGCCAAATTTTTGGGCCGATAAAATCAAAGTATTTATAGATTTTAAGCTTCCAATTCATTCATATTACTTGCCACTGATTGATGCTTCAGGAAGGGATTTCTATTACTTATAGAATGAGCTGATATGAAGAAAATTTTCATTCTATTTACAATCCTTTTGTTCTCCCATGACTCAGTTTTCGCCCTTTCAAAGGGGGACAATATCTGGGGACGTCCCAGCAGGAAATTTTTTTACTGGGGTACGACCATCTGGAGTGATTGCAGTGCTGTCGCCTGCGGAACTCAGGGCATACAGGAGCGATCGGTAACTTGCCGTGAAATAAATCTGGGGAAGACCGTTGCTGACAGCTACTGTAGTAAAAATCCCAAGCCACCTTCCTCACAGATTTGCTACGCCCCTGCGTGTCCGGATCTGGTGAAAGGTTTTCATTCGGCCAGTCCCTCTTACTCAGTGACAACACCATATGTTAACGAGAAGTACGAAGACCTGAATTACAATCTGGAAATTTCCAAAGTCACTGCTCCTTCTCAGATCACGGATGGTAAGGCGACAGCGTGGACCAGGCAGGAATATTCCCGCCGTCCGGCCTTCAATGCTGACGGGACAAAAGCTGTGATGATTTCAAGTGGAGGCTACGCCCGGCTTTATTCCGTCGAAAAGAATACGAATGTCTTTAATTTTATTCTGACACTGCCCTTTGGCGGAGACACGGAACCCAACTGGCACGCGACGACCCCTGATCTTCTCTATACTTTCGACAAGAAGGGATCGGGAATGAGGATCTACGAATACAATGCCGCTTTAAGAACCTACCGGATCATTCGTGATC
>JAKFFP010000223.1:0-11202 GCA_036675045.1 Bacteriovoracales bacterium
CAAAATTAATCATGAGTTTCCACAGGAAACGATTTCTTTTTGAGATCGTCATATATTCCGAAACCCAGATGTTTTCATATCGTCGCGAGAAGAGCATGCGCGCGGCTACCCGGACGTCGCCGATGATACTATTGGCCTTGAGAGACCGTTTCGACGGGGGAGCATTCCAGAATTCGGCCACGAGCCAGTAATCTTCCAGAGAATGCCTCCGGAGCTGTTCCATGCACTCCACAAGACAAAGGGTGAAACCAAGGCCCTGGAGTTTTACATATTCCTGACGTTCTTTGAGCCAGTCTTTCGAAGGTATCTCGATAATATAGCGCACCGATGCCGGCTTGGTTTCCGTCTGAATCGCAAGTCGCAGATGTGAACTCTTGATCAGACTTGATCCATCTCCGGCAAGGGAAAGATTGGTGTTATCTTCCGGAGAAGTCCGGAGCATTTCAATGTTACAGACGTTTTCCTGATTGAGAAGTTCGAGCGCATCGTGGATGGCGCCGAGATCCCGCTCATCGAGAGTCGGGCCCACTTCCTGTTCCGGTGAATTTCTCACAAGATCAAAGGCCAGCGGAAGGGCGGCGCGGATGACTTTTAAGGGACCGATCGACAGGACGTGCTTCACGATCACTTTCCAGCCGAACTGCTTCTGGAAATTCTGCCCGAAATTGTTCCGGGAAGAAATTGCGGCGGAGGTAATGTAAACCTGGGAAAGACCCCGGAGTGCGGCCTGGACTTCAATCCGGAGATTGATATTGGCCTCACCCAGTAAGCGCACGAACTCAGAGAGATAACGGATGAAGGCCCCGGAATTTCCCTGGGCGAGGAAGTCGTTGATGAGTTTCTGGTTTTTTTCTGATTTCAGGTCATCAGGATTTTCCACGAGCCCCGAGAGGGAATGCATGATTCCTTTCTGGTCAGAAAGAATCAGGCGATAGAGAAAACCGATGAAGATTTTTATGACCTGACGATCCCAGGTGAAACAGGGATTCAGATCGATGAGTTTCACCTGATGGCGATCGGGATCATACAGGATATTTCCCGCATGCGGATCGGCCCAGATAATCCCTTCCTTGAACATGAGATAGAGGTAAGCATCGGACACGAGATCAGCAATACTCATGCGTTCCAGATATCTTGACTGAACAATGGAGGTGATTTTTTCACCGTTAATTCTTTCCATCATCGAGACATCTGGCTCAACATGGAAATACTGGGGTATATCAAGGTTGAACTTCCCCTTGAGGGCAGCTCTCACCATCTCGGCATTTTTCTTTTCGATGCGGAAATCAAGCTCGCCGATACTTTGAGCGGCGTAATTGATAATGGTTCTTTTTAGGGCAGTAATGAGGGCCTTAACTTCCTGCTGCTCCTGAAGTCCCAATTCGGTGTCGGGAAGAGTGCGGTCAAGATGATCGAGAATGGAAAGGAGTGTGTTCTTTTGCTGTTCAAAAAGAACAGTAAGACCCGGTCTCTGGACTTTAAGGAGAATCGAATTTTCCGTGCCGAGTTTTCTCTTCCCGTGTTCGGTAAGATGGAACTCATAGATGGCGCCTACCGATGCTCCGGCGAAAGCATTCTGGGTGTGAGTGGGAATATGAATATAAGAACGGATTCTTTCCCACGCCGGACGACTCAGGATTTCCAGAACATATTTCCAGGATTTCTCCTGGGATCCGAAAATTCCGCCGAGCTTATCCTGCTGATGGCGAAGTTCTTTGGCAAGCGATGGAGGAGCGAGTTCCGCCAGGACTTGTGCGAGCTTCACATACATTCCCCCCAGTTCCTGGAGGACGATGGAAATAATTCTTCCCTGAGTGAGCTCCTCACGGGGAGTGCAGAGAATGGAGATAAGGGAGGTCATGCAGCGATATGGCGGAAGATGATTTACGGCCTCGTCGATGAGCGGAAGGAGAAGATTTCTTCCCTTGATGTTTGACTTGAGAATTTCATAGAGATTCGGGCGGACTTGTTCAGCGTAAAACTTCCGCATGATTCTTTCAGTGAGAGAAGTCAGTCGCTTGTGTTCTGACTCCGGCAGCTCGTAGAGCGCAGTAAAGAGCGGTTCCCGCAGGTGAGGAACCACGCCGAGGGCCTCGGTCGTGAAAACAGGAAATAACTTGAAGATCGGAAGGTATCTTCTCGCCACAACACCAAGTATGTCTTCGACGATGTCGGCCTGGTCGAGCATTCCCAGAATCTGAGGATGCGCTTCGAGGGTGTTGAAGAGTTTTTCAAAACTCGCGGAAAAAATCGGAGCGAGGCTCGCTTCGTTCAGGAGATCCTGATTGAACTTATCGATCCCGATTGTTTCGAGAGCGTGCATGGTTTCCTGAAGCTCAGGCGGAAATGGATTCTCTTCGTCGAAGGAGAAATAAACGAGGTCGCGCGTGAGCACGGCCCATGAGCGCTTCATCTCATGCTGGGGAACCGGATCAAATGAAACTTTGGATACCGACTTGGCAAAGTACGCCCCTAAAGAGTCAGAGTACTCTTTGCACTCACGGGCCAAATCTCCGATCCACGCGTATTCTCTCATTCGGAATATTTTCTCTCAGAATGGACTTTGAATCTACGGGGAAACTAATCCCAGATCTTTCTCGATCAGGGCAAGAGTGTCCCTCGCCGAAAGGGGCTTGGTGATAAAACGGGTCACATCACACTCATTCATGATGTGGGTATAGTTTTCCGGATGGTGGCCGCTCACAAAACTGATTGGGGTGCGGGGCGTTAAGGTGAGCTTTTCCAGCCGCCGCACTTCCTGGACGAGTTCGCTTCCTATCATTCCCGGGAGATTGATGTCGCAGAGGAGAAGATCAGGTCGGTTTTTTCTGAACCAGGTGAGAAAGGAGAGACCGTCAGGGAAGAATTGTAGCTCGACGAGTTCCCGTTCAATCAGGGATTCGAGAATGAGAAGATAGAGATCTTCCATTTCGGGCTCATCATCGATGATCGCAATTATCTTGGGCTGCATTGGAACTATTTTTAAGAGAAGTCCGCCCTTAGGTCACCTAAAGACTTTCTTCATTTCCCGCATTAAAAGAGAAAATTTTCCATGTTAGCGGCTATTTCTTTCAGATTGGCCTTATCTAAATCATGTTTAGAGTGGGTGATAGTCTTTATAACAGAATGATGAATCTGATGCTGGGCCAGCTGAGTTTCCTCAATGCCCACCATCCGGTCCTGATCTCCAGACATGAGACAAACCGGAATATCGATGCTCGCCATATCTTCGCGCGTGAGTCCGTCGAGTTTTTCAAGATTTCTCATCATATGGGCGGTCGAGCGAAGAAGGTGCTTCCAGCGCTCGCCATGTCTTTCGACAAGAATGTCACGGAAGGCAGGAAACTTTTCTTCGATATGCTCGGGGACAAGCATCGGAAGTTCCCTGGCGACTGAGGATTCTGACCAGTTGAACTTTGTGCCGTAAGTGAAAATGTGCGTGATCGGCGAATCTTCCACATTGGCCTTGTGAAAAAGGGCAACGTATCCGCCGAGGGAATGACCAAAGACAGCAGGGGCAGTGAGCTTGTGGGATTTGATGAACTGATCGAGTTCGCCGGAGAAATAATCAATCCGGAAATCAGAAGGCATGGCCGATGTTTTTCCGTGGCCCGCGAAATCAAAGGTCAGAGTCCGGTAACCCTTTTCCGCCATGATTTTCATCAAGGATTCCAGTTCTTTTGAGGTACCCAAGGCCGCATGCAGGAAAATGATGACTGGTTTTTCAGCTGTCACGTCAGAACCTCCAGCGAAAACTCTGCCTTATCCTGATGAATGAGCTGGCCGTCCAGAGTAATGTCATAAGTTATTTCCGTCGCCTTGGATACCATGTAACTGACACCGCAATACTTCGTCATGGAGAGGCTCACGAGACGGATCACTTTTTCGCGGTCAAGATCCTTTCCGTCGATGAAATAATTGATGTGGACACGGGAAAAATAGGAAGGGATGGTTTGGGTTTTTTCCGCCTCGGCCGTCAGGGAAACGGAAGTAAGATCCAGTCGCATTTTCTTAGCAATGGAAACCAGATCCATGCCCGAGCAGGCGCACATGGCATTCAACAGAACTTCTTTCGGCGTAGGGGCGGAATTTTCTCCTCCCAGATCGGGCGGAACATCAAATTGTGAGATCAGGCCGCGGTTTTCCGATTTGAACTGCATCCCACGAATCCATGTCGTCTTACTTTCCACATTTCCCCTCTGATAAGATGAAAAGATTCTAACCTTTTTCGGAATATTTTTGTATCCGTTTATTTCAAGGATTCTCGTCGGGTAATGATATTAAATTTCGTACATCATCTTGGTTTCACTGAGGGCGGGGAGTAAACTGAAACAATGACAAATTCCCATGACTTCGCGAAGCTTCTTGGCAACATCAGGGCCAAGCTTCCCATTCAGAATCCACTGCACAGTTTCGTTCATAACAACATTTTGCAGATGTTCGAGTATCTCGATTTTCATGATGCCCTGAATGAAGCGGGAAGCCTTTATCGCGCCCGGACCTACTGGCCCCTGGAGCGGTACAAAGATCTCTATGCTCAGAAGAAAATCGGGCAGGAAGATATCATGGAGGCACTCGGACATTACCTGGGCTACGACCATGAACTGGCGTTTCTTCACCTGATGGGCATTGAGAAGAAAGAATTTTTCTACCGGCTCATGTTCTCTGATTTAAATTTTAATGACGATGAGATCCAGCCCGAACTGGATGACGAAAGACTCTGGATGTTCTGTCGCGAGAAACTAAAAGATGCGACACTTGTTTTCTCCCGCTCGAAGGTCGAGTGGCGTGCCAAAGGCCACTGGGAAAAACACTATGATGTCATCTTCAATCTTTCGATCCATCCTCTCATCACACGCCTTATGGGAAGTTACCTCGATCAGGGCCAGAGCTTCTGGAGTAATCCTTTTTCACAGGAAGGGTTCTGGAAATTCCTTGCCTATGACCTGAAACAGACCAGTAACTTTCTGTCGGGTTGGCAGAAAGTCTTTGCAGCGAAAATTGAAGCATATGCCGGCATCGATCCTGCGGAGATTATCACCACTGAGCTTGAGAAAATGAAACTGCCCGAAGAGGTTTGGGAAAAGTATCTTCTGGATATCCTCTTTGATCTGAAGGGCTGGTCAGGCATGGTGAATAAGCTTGAGACAGAACCCTGGCAGGCGACAGTGAAGGCGCCCGTCATCAAGCTCACTGAATACATCGCTGCACTTCTCCTGATTGAATCTTCGGTGGATACTTTTTTCTCCGAGATACATTCGCTCGACGTCACCCTTATTCGTGGCCGTAAGGAAGAAGTAAAACTCTCGAGCTTCAATCTTTCGCTGGCCCTTTATCAGATCACCAAAGACATGAAACTTGATAGCCGCTGGGTTCAGAAACTAACCCGTGAGGAAGCTCTGCAGATTATTGACGGCGTTGATATGGCCGAAAAAACACATCTTGTCCGTCTCTGGCATGAAGCCTTTGAGCATGAATATTACCGGCGGGCGCTGAAAGCGGTCATGGGAAAAGAAAAACGGGAAATCACTTCCAGCCCGGAAGCTCAGATTCTTTTTTGTATCGATGACCGGGAAGAGTCGATACGTCGTCACATTGAAGAAGTGAATCCCGGCTTTGCCACTTACGGAGTCGTGGGGTTTTTCGGTATCGATATGAAGTTCTCTTCCATCAAAAACGACCGGCTGATTGCCCAGTGTCCTCCGGTCGTAAAACCGTCCCGGATCGTCACCGAAATCTCGATCGATAATTCAAAGGGGACATTGTTTAAAAGGCTGAATAATTTTCTGGGGATCACGGAACTGGCTTTTTACTATCAGTCGCGGACTCTTTTCAGGGGAGTTATGACCACACTGGTCCTGGGGACCCTTAGTATCATTCCCATGATTCTCCAGGTGTTCTTTCCGGGAAGATCAAAGGAAATCAAAAGCGGGCTCTTCTCCGTGATGTCATCGGAACCAAAAACCGTCATCGATATCGAAAAGACCGATGATCTTCATGGGTACGCCGTTGATGAGATGGCCGGGATCGTGAAAAACATTTTTGATCAGTGTGGGATGAGAGATTTCTTTTCACCTCTGATCGTTCTGCTGGCCCATGGCTCTTCCTCAAATAACAATCCGTTCCGGCAGGCCTATGGTTGCGGGGCATGCGGCGGTAACGCCGGTATTCCGAATTCCAGAGTTTTTGCCAGGATGTCCAATGATCCGAGAGTGAGAGCGAAACTCGAGGACATGGGTGTCCATATTCCCGCGGAGACAACCGTCATCTCGGGTTTCCATGATACATGTTCCGATGAGGTCTCGTTCTTTGACCTCGATCTCATCTCGCCGGAGAAAATGAAGCTTCTCGATAATGTCCGGAAAACTCTTACTGAGGCACTCCGGAGAAATGCGCTGGAAAGATGCCAGCGCTTCAGTCTCCCTGAGGCCAGGATGAATGCGGACACAGCAGTGAAACACGTAAGAGAGCGGGCGATGGACCCCGCGCAGCCTAGGCCCGAGTATGGCCACTCAAAAAATGCTCTCGCCATTGTCGCGAAGAGGACTTCTACGAGAGGGCTATTTCTCAATCGCCGGGCATTTCTTCATACCTATGACTGGGCGATTGATCCTGACGGGCAAATTCTCGCGCAGGTAGTTGTCGGAGGAGTGCCGGTCGCTTGTAACATCAACATGGATTATTACTTTTCACTCGTGGATAATGAAAATTTCGGCTGCGGTTCAAAACTTCCTCTGAATCTCACCTCCCTTCTGGGTGTGATGACCGGATCTCAGGGAGACCTGCGGATCGGACTTGCCCGTCAGATGGTTGAGATTCATGAACCGATCCGCTGCCTGACTGTCATCGAGGCGCCCTTTGAACGAGTGGATACACTTTTCAACGGGCATCCACGTCTTCGGAACATTCTCCATCAGCATTGGCTCCGCCTTGCGATTCATGATCCGGAAACCGGGAAGTGGTTTCTTTTTGGCCATGGGAAATGGAAGGAGCTGCAGAAAGAAGTTTCTGACTCTATGAAAGTCGAAAGTTCTCTGGAACTGATGTCATCAGTGATGACTGTTGATTTCGCGGAGATCTCTTCATGATGGAAAATCTTTTCCTTTTCACTCTGTTTGCTCCCTTTCTTTTCATGTGCGCCCTTGGTCTCTCTTTTCTTATGCGCGTCCGCTGGTCCGAGAGCCTTTTGTCCTGGACGGCAAGGTATTTTTCGCTGGTCATGACTGCCGTGGGCCTTTACTTGTTCATACTCACCTGGCTTCTTTCTCCCAAAGAAGTCCTTCTTGATTACGGCCACTGGATCGAGGTGGGAGATTATCACTTCGATCTTCCGTTCGTGGTTGATCTTTTGGGAGCAACCTATTCATTACTTACTTCCTGCCTGATCGGAATCATCTTCCGCTTCTCACGGAACTATCTGCATCGCGAAGAGGGCTATTTTCGTTTCGTTTTTCTCCTGATCGTTCTATGGCTGGGACTCAACATAGTGAGCTTTGCCCGCTCAATCGATCTTCTCTTCGTGGGTTGGGAGCTGGTCGGGACAACATCGGTTCTTCTCATCAGTTATTTTTATACTCAGGTTCAACCGGTCCGGCATTCGATCAAGGCGATCGTGAGTTATCGGATCTGCGATATGGGGATCCTCGCTGCCGGGGCCTGGGCCCATCTTTATCTTCATTCCACAGATTTTACAAAACTACCGAAACTCCTGGACGCTGCTCCCGGGGGAACGGGACTCGTTTTCATCGGAGTTTTTATTATCTTTGCTTCCCTTGCAAAGGCGGGACAGCTTCCGATGTCCTCCTGGCTTCCGACGGCGATGGAGGGCCCGACTCCATCAAGTGCGATTTTCTACGGTGCCCTTTCGGTTCACCTGGGACCATTTCTTCTCATCCGCTTCCATGATTATCTGGAACACTTTCCATGGCTTCTTTTGGCCATCGGTATCATCGGCGGATTATCCGCTGTCTGGGCAACCCTCGTGGGAAGAACCAGGTCTGATGCCAAAACCATGCTGGGCTTTGCCACCATCACTCAGGTCGGGATAATTTACATCGAAATTGCCCTCGGCTACACCAACTTCGCCATGTTTCACATGGTGGCCCATGCTTCACTTCGGACATGGCAGTTTCTGCGTTCACTTTCTCTCATCCATGATTTCTTCGAGAACCCGGTGGTTAAACAGGACGTCAGCATCCGGCGCGATCTCTCGTTCCTGCACTTTCTCCCGGCAAGGGTCCAGAAAAAAATCTACATCCATGCTCTCCACTCGTTTCATCTTGATCACTTCACATATCGTTTCCTCCGCGGATTCAGTTCGCCAATGAGGCTCCTCATCCTGACGGAGAAAAAAATGAGGGCCTGGGATAATGACGTAATCTCGAAGTTACTGAGGAGAAAATAATGCCTTTTCAATCCGCGCTGGAAACTTTTCCCCTCATCCTCACTTTCGGTGGGTGGCTTTTGGCACCCAAAATTCACCGGACAAAGGAACTGACCCTCACTGTTCTTCTCATTCTTTTTGCTCTCATGACATGGCTGTTTTTCACTTTCACGGGAGCTTCCCCCGGAACTTCTTCTCTCCTCTCATTTTCATTTAATCGTCCAAGTCTCTTCGTTGGCGCGATTTTTTGCGGGGCCCTTTTCGCGGGACTTTTTCCGGTCAGGAAAGAAGTGACTTTCGGCCGGGATTTTCTTCTTCTCCTGGGAGCCGGGATGGGGATCGTCATGGCCGACAACATGCCGACCTTCTTCTTGTTCTTTTTCCTTCAGCGGATTATTCCGGGCTGGAAGTTTTTCCGGAACATGCGGGATGGCCATTCCCATTCCGGAGGCACTTATCTCATCCAGCATCTTCTTTGTTTGATTTGTGTCCTTGTCCTGCTCATGAAGTCAGTGTTCGCAGGGTATATCCTTTATCCACTGATGGACTATCCGGCGGAATTTTTCTCGCTTGATGTTCTTCTTCTCTGCTTCATCATCGTTTATCAGTCACATGGGATTTTCCCTTTTCATTCATGGGTCCATGACCTGGTGGATGAAATCAGATGGTTTGAACTCGCCGCTATCTTCCTTCCGCAGGCAGGAGTTCTTCTCTACGCTCAGCTTATGCTTCCGAATTACAGCTCAGGGCCGGAATTGTTTAAGATCATGCTGCTGGCACTGTCGATCTTCTCTTCGATCTACTGGTCGTACCGCGGAATTTATGAGGAAAACGTCCAGAAGCAAGTGACTTATTTTTATATCTCACAGGCTTCACTCATCCTGACGGGTCTTCAGGCAACAAGTGTGGCCCTTCGTGGCTCATACCTGCACATGATGGTGATCTCTTTCTCCGGT
The DNA here is from genome assembly GCA_036675045.1 of Bacteriovoracales bacterium. Taxonomy (GTDB): domain Bacteria; phylum Bdellovibrionota; class Bacteriovoracia; order Bacteriovoracales; family Bacteriovoracaceae; genus Peredibacter. The sequence goes on from JAKFFP010000223.1 coordinate 9,340, forward strand.
ATTGCCCTGTGGTCGATCTTGTCGCATATCCAGGGACACGTTTCATTCAGAAAGTCACAGTCCTACTATGGACTGGCACAGGATTTCCCAAAGCTGGCGGCACTTTTTTGTCTCTTTGGTTTTTGTCTCATCGGTGTTCCACTTCTTGCCGCATTCGTCGCAGAAGACCTGGTGATCAACGGACTCCTGGAGCACCATCCTTATCTCGGTCTTGGTCATATCTTCGCCACTTGCCTCAACGGGATTCTCTTCTTTCTCATGTTCTCGAAGCTCTTTCTGGGAAGCAATCCATCACGGAAGAAAACGGTAATCATGGACATGTCCCTGGTTGAGATGTTCCCATATCTTGTCATTCTGATTATGATGTTCTTCATCGGAATCTTTCCCTTCATGTTCCTGGAGAAAATCTCCTGGTAAGGTTCCAACACACTTGATGATAGGCGGCGCGTTGATGTCAGAATTAAAGCTCGGTGGAATTTATCGTCATTATAAGGGCAAAACCTACAAGGTTCACGAACTCGCCCGTCACTCGGAGACAATGGAGTGGATGGTGGTCTATGAATGCCTGTACGAGAATGAAGCCGCGAAAATCTGGGTAAGGCCCCTTTCCATGTTTTTAGAGAATGTTGTGATTGAAGGAAAAACTGTGCCGAGATTTGGATACATCGGCGACCAGAAGGGATCTCAGCGTCTCTAACAGACTCCTACACAACCTGCCTTTTCAGCAGAAATGGTTTTGCATTCGCGGGATCATCGGGCCAGTAATGTCTCGGATATTCCCTTGACCATACCTTTTTCATCTCCGGATACATTCGGGTCCAGAAACCTGCTAAATCTTTCGTTACCTGAATCGGCATTCTATTAGGACCCAGAAGTTTAACCTGTAAAGGAACTTTACCCTGCAGAAGAGCGGGAACACTCTTCTGTCCGTAGAAATCCTGCAGCGGGGCCTCGACATAGGGATCAAGATTCAAAGGATAATGAATGGGAAGTTCTCTTCTTCCGCCGAGATCAATTTTTGATGGCAATTCACGATCAAGATTAGTTATTCCGAATTTTTTCTCAATAAGACCGAAAACAAATGAAGAAAGTTCTTCCCATGATGAATGTTCTTGGAAGAATTCAGCGGCACCAAATGGAAAATCATCCAGCGACTGCTTGTTTATCTTCGCCCAGAAGTGAAGCTTCTCCCATCTGGTCTCATCCTTCAGGACTTTCAGCTTTTTCCGAAAAGGTGTCTCTGCCAGCTCGAGAAACTTGACCTTTGCTTCAGTTGAAAGAGACTTGAACTCAAGTGGCTTTTCAGATTCATCCATCACGATGCTTCCGAGCATGGTCCGCGTTTTTCTCCTGAGTTTTTCCAGGTCAAACACATTTTCTTCATGAAAAGGAAACGGTTCGAGCTCCATGATCCATTCTTCGAGCACGGGAATCGCCTGGATCGCCTCTCCGCGAGCTGTCACATCGAGGATAAGATAAAAATCATACTGGAGAGTCGTGAGGTCCTTATGCGCCCGGATAGTCTTCCCGGAGAAATGAATGAAATCATTCTGCTTAGAACGGTAGCGCGCAAGCTGGTCGACAAAGCCAGAAAGGAGAGCTTTTTCCCAGGGATCTTTGCCGGTAGCAGGGGGAAGAAGTGGTGAGAGTCTCCGCTGGAGATTCCCGGAGCGGTCACCTTCAATATCCATCGCAATTGCCCGCACGAGTTTTTTTTGTTCTTCGGGTGAGGAATTCTTAGCTGCCAGGAAGGCCCTGCCTAATCTAGCGTCCAGCGGGATTCTTTCAACTTCCTTTCCCACAGGAGTCAAATTTCCATTCTCATCCAGAAGACCCAAAAGCTTTGCGAGTTCCTCAGCTTTC
>JAKFFP010000398.1:0-1761 GCA_036675045.1 Bacteriovoracales bacterium
TCCGTGAATCGAGAGTTCAAGAATGTTTTCACCGTTATAGCTCTTGGGGCCCTCAAAATAGGTAAGGCAGACATCATCGACGATTTGCCCCTGTAGGACCAATTTGGTGTAGTAGACTCGCCTTGGTTCTATAGGACCAGAATGTGAAAAAAACGGGGCTAAGACTCCGATATCTTTAAATCCCGACATCCGGATAACCGCCAGGGCTGCGTTCGCGTGGTTACACGTGCTGCAGGCAATGATCGGTTCATCCGAATACAGAAACTTCATACAGTCGCGAGTTTATTGCTCTTCCCGGTATTGAACACGAGAACCTGCTGAAGAATACCGAATACCGTGGAGACGAAAATATAAAGACAAAGTCCCGACGGAAGATCCTTCATGATGAAGCCGAAAACGAGCGGCATGAACATCATGATTTTTTTCTGAACCGGATCCGTCATGGTGTTCGGGGTAATTTTCTGTTGCAGGAACATCGCCAGTGTCATGAGGACGGGCAGAACGTAATACGGATCTTTGTTTGAAAGATCTTGCAACCACCCCACGAAAGGAGCATCCACTAGCTCGACTGCAGAATAAAGAACCTTATAGAAAGCAAAAAACACCGGCATCTGGAGAAGAAGCGGAAGACATCCGCCCATGGGATTAGCGCCAGACTTTTTGAAGAGCTCCATCGATTCTTTCTGAAGTCTCGCCGGATCTTCCTTATATTTCTCGCGGATTTTAGTGAGTTCCGGCTGAACTTCCTGGAGTTTTTTCATCGAAACAGTGGATTTCCACTGGAGCGGGAATGTAATGAGGCGAATGAGAAGCGTCAGGAGGATGATCGAAACACCGTAATTAGGAATGAACTTGTAGAAGAACTGAAGACCCTTCAGAATCCAGACTGCAAAGAATCCCCAGATTCCGAAATCAACCGATCCCTGGAGATTGTGTCCCAGGCTCGAGAGATAATTGTATTCCTTCTTCACATAGACGGCATGAAACTTGAGTGCCGTTGCTCCCTTGGTGGAGAACATGGTGAAGGTATTTCCCTGTGAATTAAAAAGAAGCGACTCGGGTTTGTCGAGGGCAACCCCGAACATATGATAGTTGAAATCAATCCCCGCCCACTTGATAGGAAGGTCACCCTTCTCTTCATCATCCATTTCTACCACCGTAAGCTCGTCCGTATAATAGGAGAAAACCCGGTGCTGCTGGTTTTCAAGTTTCTTGGGTTCGCTCATGAAGGTGAAGCGGTATTTGAAGGCGTTTGGTGAAGTGAGAGTAAAGGTCGCAAGGCCCTTGTCATCCACTCCCATAGAGAGAGTCATGTCGGTTTCCGCATTGTGAAACTTAGTCTCATCAACCCGCTGGAATTGAACCTGCTGCCAGCCCTTCCCCATGCCGAAGTCAAACTCGAGTTTTGCAGGAGTCTTTGAGCCGGTTGTCTCGGCAAAAGGAATTCCCGCCTGGGATGATCAAACTCCCGAACAGAAAAAACTCTTTGCAAAGCAAATGGAAGTATTTGCAGGCTTTGCCGAACATACAGATCACGAAGTAGGTAGATTAGTACAGGCCCTGGAGGAAATGGGTGAACTTAATAATACGTTGTTTTTATATGTTGTAGGTGATAACGGCTGCAGCGCTGAAGGTGGACCTGAAGGTTCATATAATGAAATGATGGCGCTGAATGGTATCATTGGAAATGCATCCCAGATGATGGATCATATTGATGACTGGGCGAGTTCAAATACATTCCCGCATTTTGCGATTGGGTGG
>JAKFFP010000224.1:0-11127 GCA_036675045.1 Bacteriovoracales bacterium
CGGGTGCTGGGACTTTTCGATCGACTCATTGTTCTTTTTTTTCAGTTCATTTAAGCGCGCGACCTGATCTTTGATCGCGAGGTCTCTCAGTTCGATCACTTCATCCCTGTGGCCGCGATCATCCTGAGAAGAATATCTCTTACGCTCATACCACTCGAGATTGGATTCCCGGAGCATGAGGGGAAGGAAAATGGAATCCGTCTCCGGCATGAATTCCGCTTTCACCTCTTCCTTATTTCTCGGGTGGACATAGACGTGGCCCTGATTGAGACGGAAAAGATAAAATACTTCTTTCTGGGAAACGAGCATTTCATGGAATGACAAAGAAGACTCTGCGCCAAGTCTGATGAGAGTGCCGTCCATGAGATAAATCCAGGCATAGGAATCTTTCCCGGTCCGGAACTCATCTCCTTCCACGATCCGGGAGAGATGCTCAACATCGGCCTTTTTTGTTCCGCGGAAAACCGGGCAGGTTCCGACGCATTTTAAGACTTTCCCCATGAGTTCATGGTGGCGCTGGTCACGCAAGCGGATCTGCCACTCAGGTTCTTTATCTTTCGATGCTCTTGAGCGGAGCCAGGACTTTATACTGAGAAACGATGTCGTATCGATATCCTGCCACGGGATAATGGAGTATCCCTGGCCTTTCAATGGTTCTTTATCCAGGATCACTCTCTGGTCAGTCGGGACCTGCCACTCGGGTTTTTCATGCATTTCAGTGGGGGTGAATCTTTGCGGCCCTTCCAGATCCGGAAGAATCTCCGTTTCGAGACCAAGAAAATCGTCAACTGACTCCGTCTGGGTGTAACCCGGACAAGGAAGCAGCGTTAGACTCAGGGCAAAAGCCGACCAGAATAGTCTCTTCATAAGTTTTTCTCTTACCTTCTTCTCGGAGTGAGAGCGGAGAAATTTACGTTACCCCCCATTTCTGCTAGAGTTAGGGTTCATTTTTACCCCTTTTTTGGAGCCCCGTTCATGGAAACACGCGAGCAGAATGCCGCCACGGAAAACTTCTCATTCAGTCAGACCGAAAAGACGGTCCTGAAGTTCTGGCAGGAGAAGCAGATTTTCAAGAAAAGCCTCGAGAAGACGAAATCCGGTAAGAACTATATTTTCTACGACGGTCCTCCGTTTGCGACGGGCCTGCCTCACCACGGCCATATCGTGGCCTCAACTTTGAAAGACGTGGTTCCTCGCTACTTCACCATGAAGGGGTTTTATGTCGACCGCCGCTTCGGTTGGGATTGTCACGGTCTTCCCATTGAGCAGGAGATTGATAAAAAATTCCAGATGTCAGCATCGGACTTTGTCGCCCAACATGGTGTCAAACAATACAACGACGAATGTCGCGGGATCGTTGATCGTTATGTGAATGAATGGGAGCGCACTATTTCCCGTCTCGGTCGCTGGGTGGATTTTCAGAACGACTACAAGACAATGGATCTCACGTTCATGGAATCAGTCTGGTGGGTATTTAAGTCCATCTGGGACAAGGGACTCATCTATCAGGGAAATAAGATCGTTCCTTTCTCCCCTGCTCTTCAAACAGCACTCTCAAACTTCGAAGCGGGCCAGAATTATCAGGACATTCAGGATCCTGCTGTCACGATCCTCTTCCGGACAAAGAAAGATCCCAATACTTATTTCGCTGCCTGGACGACCACTCCCTGGACTCTTCCTTCCAACCTTTCTCTTTGCGTTCATCCCGAAGTCGAGTACGTGAAGATCAAGGACCTCGAAAAAAATATCTTCGTTATCATGGCGAAGGGACGGCTTGAGGCCTATAAGAAACAACTCAAGTACGAAGAAGTGGAAACGATGACGGGAGCGATGCTTTTGGGCGAGCGTTACGAACCACTCTTCCCTTATTTCAATCATCTGGAAAAAGACGGTTACTTTGTTATGTTGAATGACGAGTACGTCACAACAACTGACGGTACCGGGATCGTTCACCAGGCACCGGGCTTCGGTGAAGAAGATAACCGCGTGATGAAAGCGGCGAAGCTTCCGGAAGTGGTGGTACCATTCGACGGCTCGGGAATCTTCACGAAAGAAGTGTCGGACTTTGCGGGCCTTAAGTTCAAGGACGCTGACAAAGAAATCATCAAGAACTTAAAAGACCGCGGGCAGCTTCTGCACCAATCAGTTCTCGTCCACAGTTATCCCATGTGCTACCGGACAGATACTCCGCTCATGTACCGGGCGATGCCGCAGTGGTATCTCGCCGTCGAGCAGATCAAAGACAAAATGATCAAGGCCAACCAGGAAATCACCTGGGTGCCTGAAACCATCAAAGACGGACGCTTCGGAAAGTGGCTCGAGAATGCCCGCGACTGGGCGATCTCCAGAACCCGCGTCTGGGGAACTCCCCTTCCGATCTGGATCAATGATAAAAACGGGAAAGCGATCTGCATGGGATCGATTGCTGATCTCAAAAAATACACCGGCCAGGAAGTGAAAGACCTCCACCGTGAATATGTGGATGACCTCACTTTCACAGTGGCCGGCGAGGAAGGAACGTACAAGCGCATTCCGGAAGTCCTCGACTGCTGGTTTGAATCAGGCTCGATGCCGTACGCGCAACTTCACTATCCGTTTGAAAACCAGAATGTCTTTAAAGACGGCTTCCCTGCTGAATTCATCGCTGAAGGTCTCGATCAGACCCGTGGCTGGTTCTATACCCTCACCGTTTTATCTGCCGCTCTTTTTGATAAGCCTGCGTTCAAGAACGTGATCGTTAACGGAATGGTTCTCGCCGCTGACGGGAAGAAAATGAGTAAGCGTCTCCGGAACTATACTCCGCCGGACGAGCTCATTGAAACTTTCGGTGCCGATGCTCTTCGCCTCTTCCTCATTAACTCGGGACTGGTGAAAGCGGAAGAGCTTCGCTTTACCGATGAGGGTGTTAAGGACATGGTTCGCCGTGCGCTTCTTCCGTGGTTTAACTCATTCAAGTTCTTCTCCACCTATGCCAAGGCCGATGGCTGGAAAGTCTCAGAGAAAGAAATCGCCACCGACAATATCCTTGACCAGTGGGTTCTTTCCAAGCTTCAGACCCTCGTGAAGAACGTGAACCACGAGATGACGAACTATCGTCTCTACAACGTTGTGCCTGAGCTCTTTAATTTCATCGAAGACCTTACGAACTGGTATATCCGCCTCAATCGTCGTCGTTTCTGGGAAGAAGGAATGTCGGCCGATAAGACTGCCGCTTACTCGACTCTCTATACGACCCTTGAATCACTTTCACGGATGATGGCGCCGTTTGCGCCTTTCCTCTCCGAGTATATCTACCAGGAACTCAAGACCTTCGGTGGTAAGACAGAAGAATCGGTTCACCTGGCAGCCTATCCGGAAGCCAATGAAAAACTCATCCAGTCGACACTTTAACTCGCGGTCGATCGCATGCAGCAGGTGGTAATTCTCGGACGCCAGAAGCGGATCAATGAAAGCGTTAAAGTGAAGATTCCTCTTAAGTCACTCACCATTATCCATCAGGATCAAAGTCTTCTGGCCGAGATGAGTAAGCTTGAGAAATTCATCAAGACAGAGCTCAATGTGAAAACCATTGAGTATTCAACGAAGGAAGAGCAGTACGTGGTTCTTTCCGCGAAACCGAATCTCCCTGTTCTCGGGAAGAAGCTAGGGAAAGAAATGGGAGCCTTCAAGGCCCTTATCGAAAAACTCTCTTCCGCTGATGTTCTGAAAATTGAAAACGGCGGCAAGGTTACTCTTAATGGAGTAGACTTCGATGCTTCTGAAGTTCTCGTTCAGAGAAATACCAAGCCCGGGACTCAGGCCGTGACCAATAAGTTCGTGACGATCGATCTTGATTGTAAGCTTGATCAGGAACTTGTCGATGAGGGTCTGGCACGCGAGATCGTGAACCGCATTCAGAAATCCAGAAAGGATTCGAATTTCAACGTTTCTGACCGGATCGAAGTGACGATTCACACCACAGAAAATCTCGCCCGTATTTTCAACAAATACCAGAGCTACATTTCGGGTGAAACACTGATGGTGAAAGGAACGGTTTCCGAAGGACCATTGGTTAATCCCATGGCGCACGAGATTGATGAGGAGACCTTCACCCTCTCGCTCCGCCGGGCCTGAGAAGACGAACCCCAAATTAAGGACTTAGGAATCCGACAGTTTCACTCCCGGATCAGCAGAATTTCCCTATAAGGAATATTCTCCCGGGATGTTTTATGATGTACGGGGGGTCTTATGCCTTTTTTCTTCGTGTTTTTGTTCGTCCTGAATGTCGATGCTGTGAATCTTTCCAGGGTCATGAGCCAACCGGAAGGGGCATCTGTCCAGACCTATGAAATTGTCAAAGGTCAGGGAAAGCTTCATCGGAAAACGAATTTTTTCGGTCCCCGGAATGATCTTCGTCTTGGACTTTTCACAACCCGGTCTAATCTCAAATCAATTGAAAGAAAAATCAATTCTCTCACTCCCTCTCAGGATTTTAAAAACCCGGAAGGACATGTGATCTATTTCAAGGTAGATGACAAATTCGTGGATCCTACATCTCCTCTTCACTCCAAACTTGAGAAACAATTCGCTGCTCTTCAGAAGAAAGAATGGGACTTTGTGAATGGGATTGAGCTTTCAGCGGATCTCACAGAGCTAAGAGAGTTTAAAGATGGAAAACTTAAACAGAAGACAATATTTCCGCAGTCTCATCACTGTGATCAGGTGAACAAAGAACTGGTTTGCAAATTTAAGGACACAGGAATTCTTTATGTTCGTTAAGCTTATCTTTCTTTTTCTAATCTCTCTCAGTGTTTTTGCTGAAGAAGAATGTGAAGTTAACGGCACTCCTTTCCAGGAAGTTCAGAATCTCCTGAGAGCGGCCCGCGATAATTGCACCGAGATACCTAAAGGCAACTTTCGTATTCATGATACCCTTGCCCAACGTGCCCAGCATCTTCTGGAAAGAGACTCAAACGGGAATTACCGGGCCACATTCAACATAGAGTTCAAACCGCAGCAAGGTGTTTCGGCCACGTCACAAATTATGCAGACTAAAATGAATGAATGCCTGCAGATGGTTGCTCCTTATCTCAAGGGACCGGATGGAAATACCATCACCATAAGAATTCTCTCGCCAGACGAGATCAAGACCCTGCCTCGGAGACAAAGACCGAGAAAATACAAAATCGAAATAGGTCCGGATGGTAGCCGGTCCAACACGAGAATGTTCAGCGCCGATGATGACTGCGCTACTTTTACTCACGAAATGCTCCATCACATGGGACTTCAGGATGAGTATCATGAGGCCGATCCGGAGTTTGCATCAAAATGGGACTGTCGCCCGATTACCCGGGAAGATTCCGTGATGCATACTCATACCAGGGGCCTTGAGGCCGCACTCCCCCGGACCATCATGTGCCATTGCTCTTCAGATGCCTGCGAAAACCTGAAATTAAATCCGGACTCCACTATCATAAGCCGACTTTCCCAGGTTGCCGGATGGCCTTTGACCCAGGAATTCCAGCGGGCCAATTGCACCTATACCTATAGTTTTCTTCCGCCCGGAACTCCGGCGAAAAACGGCCTCGAGCTGGTTTCTGATAACGGCGATACTTTCGTCACGAAATACCAATCCCAGCATCCCGATGTCATCCAGAAGAAATACTTACCAACCGAGTTGGTTCTGACCTGCATTTGTCGGGATGAAGCTTGTCGTAGAAGTAAGGCCCAGATGCTGGCGAAGATTGGACAGACACCGCCGACCATTTCCCATTGCCCGGCGGGTACCAGAGAGGAAAGCCGGACCTTTGCCAACCAATCTTACTCACCGGCATTCCACAATGGGATGCTGAGATTCTCAACGACTCCTATAAGAAATACGATTCTCTATCCCAATCAGTTCAGGCGCGCCGTTGCCGGGACCTGTGCTGAGAATATCGCGGGCTATGGCATGTGTTCGGAATACGCTTACACCGGAACGGAAAAAGGTCAGTGCCAAACGCCTGAGGCGTGCCGGAATCCGGACTACTATATCGGGACAATACCTCAAAAATAAGAAGGCCCCAATCTTATGGGGCCCTCCTCATCCGGATAAAGCATCGAGGTTTTGAAATTACTTTTTCCGAAGATCGATTAAATATCAGTTCTCACTTCTTTAATACAACGCTCATAGCTTCCGCATGTTGTCCCGACGTAATGACAACTACCACTGCTGTACTCTGAATCGTTACCGTGGCAGTCGTAGGCGTCGGTGCAGTAATCGGCGATCGCATACTCTGCGCACTCATAGTTATCATTCTTCCACTGCCCGTAAGCAACGGCGATAGCAATGATCGCAACGAGCACTCCGCCCCAGACAAAGATCTGTGTGTTTCCGTTCCAGGAAGCTCCGTTGGCGTAGATTTCTGAAGAGCTGTCTTTCAGGATGTCGACGACATTTGCCGGAGTGAGATTGTTTCCCATGAGTGCGAGTTTAACTCTCGCGGCATCTGCGACTTTCGAGTTCTTAAAGCGGTTCTCGATGAGTACGTTTACGTCCTGAGAAGTGAGACCTTCCTTGAAGAGCTGACCCATCTTCGCCGAGAGTGCTTCCAATTGTTTCGTTTTGAAGGCCTGATCTTTCTGGTCCCATTCAACGGTCATCGCGTACTGGTAGTCATCCATCGCAGATGAGAGTTCAGCGATGGCACCGGTTGAAGCGAAGACGTTCAGGGTGAAACAGAAAGCGATAAGTGCAGATATGAGTTTCATATGTTCTTTCCTCGAGTGTGAATTATTGTGGGATTTTTTCGTAGCGGAGACAGTGATTCATCGGACCGCAGGTGACAGTTGTCTCTTCGTTCCAATAAGTATCACAGGTGGTGTAAGAGTGTCCGTCTTCATCAGTATAATCAGTACAAGATCTGTCATCCCAGTGAGTAGTTACACACTCGTCCCGAAGTTCCCATTCAGCACAAACATGATTCTTCTCCCACCACCACTTATAGGCAATGATCGCAACCACGATCACACCGATGGCAAGTGGAATAACGACTTCGCCGTTCCATGAAGCACCTTGCGTATACATGTCTTTGGTCGCACCTTCCAGGGATTTGGCGAGAGCTTCTGGTGATGAAGCGTTACCAAGAAGAGCGAGTTTCAGCTGGATCGCGTTCAAAGCGTCTTTTGAGATAACCTTCTTCTGAAGGAGGGACATGACTTCGAGCTGGGAAACACCATCTTCACGGATGACTTTTTCAAGAGCAGCGTTGAACTCTTTGGTTTTAGCATCTTTAAACTTCTGGTCTTTCTGGTCCCATTCAACAGTCATCGCAAACTGGAATTCATTCAGGTGCTTTTCGAGCTTCTGAACACCGGCCGTACCGGCCATGACATTCAAACTCATACATAGCAATAGAACGATCGATATCATTTTTTTCATTTTCTCCTCCCGAGAATTTTATAATCAGGAGATATCAGAAATAAAAATGTCGTGGAAAGACAATAATTTTGATGTGAGAATTTTAGAATTTCTCCGGTGCCCTTCTGATACTGATGGAATCAGAGTGACACTGAAAAAGTTTCCGCAGACTTTTTGGAGACAGTGCTTCCAGAAAAGTCTACGGTAACCAGATGAACCTGATAAAAAAAAAGGCCGCTCGCAGGCGGCCTTCTGAAGATTTATTTTTTCACGTACTGAGTACAGTAGTCTTCCCAACCGCAAGACTCGTCAGTCCAGCAGTAATCACCGTAGGTGTTACACTCAGTATAGGCATTACATTCCCAGCGAGAATCCCAGGCCACGCACTCGTGAGTGGCAGAGAACCAGATGGCGTAGCCGATAAGAGCAGCGAGAGCGAGACCGCCGAGGATCGGAAGAACTGCTTCTCCGTTCCACGATGCGCCTGACTGGTACATATCCTTAACACTGTCCTGGAGAACTTTTGCGAGTTCAGCATTGGAAGAAGCTTTGCCGGCAAGAGTGAGTTTCAGTTTAAGAGCTTCGAGCTGGGCCTTGTTCTTCATTTTCTTTTCAGCGACGGCGAGGATCTCTTCCTGCTTCAGGCCTTCTTTTGCGATGATCTGTGCCATTTCCGCGAAGAACGCATCTGTTTTTGCCTGATAAACCTTCTGGTCTTTCTGGTCCCATTCTACGGTCAGAGCGAACTGATATTCGTCCATGGCGCGTTCAAGGCCAGCTGTCGAAGAGGCCATGATGTTTGTCGAAAAACAAAGGACGAGTAATAAACTTAAAAGTTTTGTCATATGCGTATCTCCTCCCGAGATGTGTGTGCTTAATCAATCCATATCAATGTCAGGAGTAAGAAAGAAACAGAGAATTTTAAGTGTGAGATTTTTTTGAGATATCGGTGTCAGAGGGAAACCAGAACGGTGTCACAATGGCCCTGATAAATGAAAAAAGGCCCCTTGCGGGGCCCTGTTTTTAAGAATTACTTCTTCTCGTACTGAGTACAAACGTCCTGGTAACCACAAGTCGTGTAACCAGTGCCGTAGCAATAGTTCCCGCCGTAGTATCCACCGCCGTAGTATGGATCGTATCCCCCGCCGGAGTAGTGACAGTTGTTGTATGTGTTACAAACATACTGCTCTTCCCAGGCAACGCACTCGTGAGTTGCTGACCACCAGATTGCGTAGCCGATAACACCAGCGATAACGAGACCAACAGCTACTGGAATAAGAACTTCGCCATTCCAAGAAGCGCCCTGAGCGTAAAGGTTCTTAGAAGAATCTTTGATCGCCTGAGCAAGTTCTTCAGCAGAAGAACCCTTAGAAAGGAGGCTGAACTTGAGTTTAAGTGCTTCAACAGCAGCTTTGTCCATTTTAGACTCAGCAAGCTTCATCACTTCTGCCTGGGAAAGACCTTCTTCCTTGATGAGCTTAGTCATCTTGGTGAAGAACTCTGCGCTTTTAGCATCGTAGAAAGCAGCATCTTTCTGATCCCACTCTACAGTAAGAGCATAGTGGTAATCGTTAAGGCTCTTCTCGAGCTCAGAAACTGAACCTGCAAACACGTTCATAGAAAGTGTGAATGCAAGGATCATAGACATGAATTTCATTCTTTTCTCCTTAGTTAGAAAAAGTGACGGCTTTGTACCAAATCCGTTAACGTTTGTGAATGGTGGCTAAATACCTGAAGGAGAATTGAGTTGGCCTTGAAAAATGTAATATTTATACGGTCCTGACCATAAAAAAGGGCCCCCAAAGGGGCCCTCCTGTAAGAAAAATCTCTTTAGGGCCTAGTTCTTTTCGTAACGAGTACAGTAGTCTTCCCAGCTGCAAGAAGTGTCTGTGTAACAGACTGAACCGTAATAATCATAACCGCAGTCTCTATAAGTATCGCATTCCCAACGCTCAGACCATTCTACGCATGTGTGGTTAGCTGAGAACCAGATCGCGTATCCCACAACCGCAATGACGAGAACAACGAGTCCGGCACTCAGAACAACATCACCGTTCCAGGAAGCTCCACGAGAGTACATATCCTTTGAAACATCTTTCAGAACATTCGCGAGTTCCTGAGAGTTCTTAACACTTCCGGCGAGAGCGAGTTTTACTTTCATCGCTTCGACCGTCTGCTTGTTAGCGATCTTCTTCTCTGCCAGGGCCATGATTTCTTCCTGCTTAAGACCCTTCTCTTTGATGAGCTTGCCCATTTCAGCCAGGAATTTCTCAGTCTGAGCGTCCTGGAACTTCTGGTCTTTCTGGTCCCATTCCACTGTCATGACGTACTGATAATTATCAAGGCTCTTTTCAAGCTCCTGAGTTGCAGTAGAGGCAGCAAAAACGTTACAGGTAAAAGTGAGGGCAAGTACTATTGATAATAGCTTCTTCATGGTTACTCCCTTGAAGTTTAATGTTCGCGGGAGAGATAGCAGGAAACTGAATTTTCAGCTAACCCTTAGTCGAGAGACTCACTTTTTTACAGGGTCTTCCGGGCAAATCCCATATAGGAGAGAAGTAGAGAATCCGTAAGCTCGAACCTCATCTCAGGAGGCACGACTCCTGTAAAAAGACTCTTAAGGGGAATTGAGCTTAAGACCGGCCTTATCCCCTTCATTTCGACCGGTTCCATACCGGCGTCGAGGCAGAATCTCTCAAGTTCAAAGGGTTTAATAAAGAGTTCGATGACATGCATATTCTTCGGAGTATTTTTCACCAGCCACTCCACGCACTTGATCACCAAAAACCATGAGGCCACATTCCGGTTAAAAGTATGAAAGAAGAATAGTCCGCCCGGTTTCAAAATCCTCGCTGCTTCGGCGATATAACTTTTCGGGGCACTCACGTGCTCGAGAAAATCCATGCAGGTCACGACGTCAAAGCTCTTGTCAGGGAAAGGAAGATGAAGGGCATCTCCTGCTACGTAATTGACTGATCCTGATTTATCGTGATTCCGCGCCACCCGCAGGCTATCCGGAGAATTGTCGATACCTGTGACGACATAACCTCTATCGGCAAACTCATTCGTGAGAAATCCCGCGCCACAACCGATATCAAGGAGGGAAACTTTTTTCTCACCGAAATGAGTGATAATTTTTTCTGCGATCCAGGGAAACTCTACCCCGCCTTCGGCGCGGAGGAGTGCGACGGGGTCATCCCAGGCCTCGTACCATCGCTCTCCAAGTTTGTCGTAGATCGAGTTGTCAATTTGGGCCATATGCCACTCCAGCGTAGAATTTGATAAAACATAAAAGTGGAAATCATAATTGTTTGCATGAACAGGAAGGGGTGATTTGGATTGTCTTTCCATATAATTCCAGAACACCAGAACATTACTGGATGAAGAATGAACAGCAACGAATGAAGCCAGTGCTCAACGGCACTACTCTCTTCATGATGAACAAATTCATCTTTGGTGATAAAAAGACAGGAGAAGATACAAAGTCCCAGATAGATATTCTGATTCTCCGGATTCCATGTGAAATTTATGAGAAAAAGAAAAGCCGCCAGAACTGTAAATGAATCCATCGGATGCCCGTATCTTTCCCATTTTGGTAATCCCCTCTTCTCGTGAATGACAAATTCATCCACCAGCATGACGAGTCCCTGTAAAATAAACGGCAGATAAAGCATCAGGCCACCTCGAGGATTGAACCGATCATGGTAAGACCAGGACCAAAGGCCGCCGCAAATATCTTTTCGCTGCTG
>JAKFFP010000406.1:0-11099 GCA_036675045.1 Bacteriovoracales bacterium
CTCTGAAAAGCTGGCGAATTTTTCAGACAAGGTTCAGACCGGAGAAACGCATACGATGGAATTTAAGAATATCATCCATCTCAAAACAGATATCAGCGCAGCCGTGAGTGACGATGTGGATGTCTCCAGCCTGGTCTCGGCCCTATCACCTACCGCGGCCCTGGGGGGATACCCGAAAAAAGAAAGTCTCCGGTTCCTGCGTGAGACAAAATACTTTAAGAAATACCCTGAGCGCTCTTTCGGTTCGGCGATGGGAGTTGTCTCAAGATGCGATTCCCGCTTTGTCGTGATGATCAGGAACGTTCAATGGAAAAATGACAACTATTTCATTGAAAGCGGCGGTGGAATTGTTCCCGGGTCAGAATTAAATAAAGAACTGAACGAAATCTACTGGAAAAGAAGTGTCGTTAAGGACCACTACCTATGAACTTTCGGGTTTCAGAGTTGGAGAAAATTTTCTTTTGCACCGGCGCCCGGAATCATGATCTTCTGAAAATCTTTCCTCATGATAAAATCCAGTTTGAGTTTGATGAGAGAATGGCCTCTTATAAGGCACTGGGATTTTCCAAGGGCCTCCACAGGCCCGTTGCTGTTTGTACAACTTCCGGAACGGCAGTTTCCGAATGCGTTTCATCTATGCTGGAAGCAAAGTACGGCGATGTTCCCCTGGTGCTCATTTCCGGTGATCGACCGAAGAAAATGCATGGGACAGGAGCACCTCAGACCATCGTTCACGAAGCTATCACGATCGGTGCGCGCGGAAGTTTTTATGAGATCGCACTTTCAGAGCTCGCGGCCTTCGAAGTAGAAAATCCGGTTTACCCTCTTCATATCAATGTCCTGGTGGATGACACCGTTTCTCATGCGGAAAAGCTCACCTTCACGAATGATCTCCAGTCATTCGGGAAATTCCTGGAACGGGTTAAGCGTCCTCTTTTTCTGTTTTCGCATGAAGCTCAGTCCATGCGGCCATTCATTCTGAAATTCGCTAACACAAATCTTCCTTACTACGCTGAAGCGATGAGTGGCGGCCATGACATGTCCATTATCCGCACTGAAAAAAAGCTTATCGAATTATTTAAGAAGAACGCTTTCGACGGAGTTATCCGGATCGGCCACACGCCTCTGTCAAAAGTCTGGAGACTTCTCGAATCGAATCCGCTTCCGGTCTTTTCTTTTGACCCCAGAAATCTTCCCGCCATGTCTTATGGTGAAGTTTTCAACACCGGGGCCAAGGATCTTCTCAATAACGACCAGTTCTGGAAATTCATTGATCAGGTGAGCTTTCCTTTCGAAGGAGATGACTCAGTTGAAACCTTCAGTAATCTCTTAAAGAAATACCCGTCCAGTGAGCCGGCCATCATGAAAAGGCTTCATGATGTCCTTCCCTATGATGCCCTGGTGTACCTGGGAAATTCTCTCATCATCCGTTTTTTCGAGCTGGTCCAGACCAAGCGTCACCGGATTGAAGGCAATCGTGGCGTGAATGGTATCGACGGGCAATTAGCAACCGCCATCGGACTCGCCGGTTCAACGAAAGAAAATGTCTATTGTATCCTGGGCGACATCACAACCCGTTATGATCTGACCTCGCTCAGTGATCTCCCATCGAACCTGAAGCTCATAATCGTCAATAACCATGGCGGAAGAATCTTTGACATGCTGACGCTGGATAAGCGCATTGTGCTTGAGCACGAAAGAGATTTTGGAGCACTGGTTCCGGCCTTTGGTCTTACCTACTCGCAGGATTTAACCGACCTCAAGACCCATCAGGTGATTGAGCTTCGTCCTTCGCAGGATGAAACCGGAAAGTTCCTGGCGGAGTGGCTGTGATCAGAATCTTTCACGGTTTTCTGGGATCGCCGGCTGACTTTAACTTCCTGAAGGGTGACGGTGTGATTTTGCACGATCTCTATCAGGGTACTCCCGTTACAAATTCTTCCGATGTGCTTATCGGCTACTCCATGGGTGGGCGCCTCGCGATGGAGCTTGGAATGAAAAACGGATTTAAAAAACTTATTCTGATCAATTCCCATCCGGGACTCACTGACGACAAGGAAAGAGAGATCCGCTCGCTTTGGGAAGAAGAAGTCCTGGAGAGACTGACTGACACAAAGTCTTTCCTTACCTGGTGGAATAGCCTGCCGCTGTTTAGAGATGACTTGCCTCTGACTTCAGTACCGCCAGGATCAGATTTACTATTTAAGAAAATGCTCTTGTCCCGTCAGGAAAACTTTCTTCCTTTCCTCCATAAGAATCGGGATAAAGTTCACTGGATCCTGGGTGAAAAAGATCCAAAGTACAGTGCGCTCAAAGAAATGCTCAGTGATTTCGATGTGCATATGGTTTCAGGCGGACACAGACTATTCCAGCATCCGGAAAAACTTCTTCCTCTGATCCAGAAGCTGGTCGCATGAAGAATTTCATCCTGGCCGCCAGACCGAAGACCCTACTCGCCGGTATTATCCCGCCTCTGGTAAGTTACTTTTACTTCCATTCAGCTACTGATACGCACAGGATTTCATGGCCCATCCTTTGTCTCTCAGGAGCGCTTTTCATTCAGATGGCGACGAATTTTTTCAATGACGTCATCGATTTTAAAAAGGGTGCTGACGCTAAACGGGTGGGACCTACCCGCGTGAGTGCCGCGGGACTGGTCAATATCAAGACCGTCGAATTCTGGGCATGGTCATGTGTGGTCGCAGCTGCGATGGTCGGCATTCCGATAATTATCCGCGGAGGCTGGCCTTTCGTGATCCTGGGAACTATTTCTCTTTATCTGACTTTCGGTTATACCGGGGGAAAGGTCTCACTTGCATACCGCGGATTGGGTGAGCTCTTTGTCTTTCTTTTCTTTGGTCTATTTTCCGTCATCGGATCTTATTACATTTACGCAAAAACGGTGGATGCAAGAACCATCACTCTCGCGGCAATTTACGGTCTACTTACGACAACCTTCATTTGCATCAATAATCTCCGCGATCGCGAGACCGATACCGAGGCCAAGAAGAGAACTCTCGCAACCAGGATGTCAGTCAATTCATACCGGACTCTGACTCTGATCACGATTTTTCTCCCCTATCTTCTTTTAGTTCATTTTATAAATTACAGGATTCTCCCGGTCATGCTGATCGGTCTTATCCCGGCTGCCATCCTGGCGCGGATCACCTTAAAGAAGTCGGGCGCAGAACTAAACGCGGGACTTAAATTTTCGGGGATTCACCTCGTGGTTTTTTCAGTTCTTCTCTGTGGAGTATTCTTAAGTGAACATCTCGTATAGCCGCTATACTCTGACTCCTAAAAAACGCCTTAATCGCCTGAGTTCCATGGCGCCCAAGGTAGGTGTCTTACTTTCGGCTGAAATTCATGGGAAGAAAGTATTCGCCGACTACTTTCCGCACATCCCATTGGGTGACCAGAGCGTGGATCAATTCCTTGAAACTTTTAAGGAACAGAAAACTGAATATCAGCAGAAAATCCTGCAGCTCTTAAAAGATGACTTACGCTACCAGGATTTTCCTTCACGGAGATTCCACAATCACCAGCTATGGGCGGGCTCAGAACCGATCATTTCCCCGGTGATTAAGTATAAAATGCTCAGTCCCCGCGACCAGGTTTTTCACGAGGCCTTGAAGTCAGGTGTGAGAGTCCGGCTTGATGCCAACGCCATGTACACGAAAGCGAGCATGAATGAGCTCCTTGATCCGCTTACTCCTGAATGGAGAAAGCTTATCGATTATGTGGAAGACCCTTTATGTGAAAATGACTGGTCTCAATTCCCCCTCCGCCGCGCTCAGGATTTTATCAATGCCGCTCCCTACGATATTTATATCTATAAACCAAATTGCGAATTCCTTCCGGCGCACAAGGATATCATCTTCAGTAGCTACCTCGGAAGTGCGCTTGGAAACTGGCACTGTTACTGCGAGATGGTGGATCAAGGGAACATGCAGATCGTCCAGGGGATTATCGGGCTCGATTTCTACGATGAAGTGAAGGATTTTTACCTCGGTGATTACAAATCCGGTTTTCATCCGGATCTTAAAATTATCCGTGATCTTTATCAGAATCTCGCGGAGAGAGGATGGAGCTCCCTGTGTACGGTGTAGATTTCAATGAGGAATTCAAGATCATCACTCACCCATCGCTGGAAGAAGCACGCGAGCGCTTGCGGAGTGAACTGGCCGATCTCGACTTCACCTCTCACTTTGCTATCTTCTCATCCGGCACCAGCTCACAAAAGCTAAAGGGCTACATTCTTTCAGAGAAAGCGATGGAGGCCAATGCCCGCGCCGTCAATGAATGGTTCTCACTTACAAAAGAAGACGTCTGGGGACTTTCACTCCCGGTTTATCATGTGGGAGGACTCTCCGTTCTCATGCGGGCAAAACTTCTGGAGAATAAAGTCATTGATCTCAGGAAATGGGATCCCGTCTCCTGGCATCACTCGGTCGGAAAAGAAAATGTCACCATCACAACGATCGTCCCGACCCAGCTCTACGATCTCGTAAAAAACGGACTCCATTCGCCGGGCAGCTTAAAAAAAATTATCGTGGGCGGTGATTTCCTTCCGGGTGATCTGGAAAAGAGGGCGAGAACGCTCGGATGGCCGGTCATTCGCACTTACGGGATGACGGAAGTTTGCTCACAACTCGCCTCTGGAAAATTTCCGGGTGATCAATTGGAGCTTTTACCCATTCACGAAGTCAAAACGGACACCGATAAAATCCTCGCGGTGAAATCACCCTCACTTTTTACCGCCCAGTTCATTCTCGCTGAAAAACTGGAGCTGGCCTTCTCCCATGATCTTGTAGATGATAACGGATTCTATATCACTCAAGACCGGGTAGAAGTTCAGGGAAGTATTTTACATCCGCTGGGACGAAGAAATGACGAAATTAAAGTCGGTGGGCACCTCACCAGTGTCCTGGTTCTGAAAGAGACCCTCGCGAAAACTCTACTCAAGCTCGGACTTTTTGGACAGGCCGAGATTGTGATCGAGACTGATGCAAGAAAGGGTAATCGCCTGGTTCTTCTCCATCAGAGTCTTGAAGAAACCCTTCTCATGAAAATAGCTGAATCACTGAGGCCCGCCGTCATTGATGAGATTCGTAAAATCAGCAGCTTCTCCCGTACTGATCTGGGAAAATTAAAGCACTCTTGAATACCCGATCTCCCTGCTCTGGAAATTGGTTTTTCCTAGAGAAAACCGATAAGTCTGAGGATGAAGTGTCTTCTGCAATTCTATTTTTTGATTCTCAAAAACGGGCATCCAGCTCTCATGCTGGCTTTTGGTTTTCTATTCACGGCCTGCAACTCTGCAATGCCAGAACTTTCAGGAATATATATTGCTCCCGTGAGTCTTTCGACGACAAACATTGATGTAAGTATTAATCGTGTTTTTCTTTACGGAACCAGATCAGATGGGAAGGAAGCCTTTGCCAGATTTTACACATCTTCTCCGACAGCAGAACTGGAACTTCGAACAGGCGAATGGACTTTCTATGGGCTTGCTTATAGTGGCACGAATATCAGCAAATGCTCTAAGCAAACAGTTAATCTCAATACAAATAAAAGATTACTGGTGCTTGATTTTCAGAATTCCAAATGTGCAGATGAAGTTTTTCTGGGCGAAGATCCAACATTAAACGGTTCAGTCTACCCGCTCATTACATTCCCCGTAACCACAGTTGAGTTCTGTGAATCGGTGGTGGGAATCACGGTCAGTACGGATGAGTGTTCCGACGATCTTGCAACTCCAAGTAACCGGAAACAGCCCCGAGGACACGCGGGATCTTACCGATACAGTTTTCATGCTTTTGAGAAAAGGGGCGGAAGTTATACCTTCAACGATTCGATTGTCAGCACTTGCAGAAATGGTTTTCCGGCGGATCCCTCACTCAGAGGACTTGCAACCCAATTCATGGGTTTCGATGTTCCGGCCGGTGACCCCAATCTTGCTCCGTTTTATATCAAACTCGAAGTTTTCCCGAACAGTACCAATTGCACTACAGGAACATCTCATTTCGTAAATCTACCTCATGGCCTTCGGAGTAATATCCCGAACACCAAATATGTCGTTCAGCAAGCTGCAAATTCCATTCACAAACTCTATGTAAAATCATCCGGTGAAGAAATATGTACCGGACTTAATCTGACTTCTGAATTTGCCGGCGGTACCGGGCTAGTTTCCGATCCGAAACTTATTTGTAACGAAACTCAGCTTTATAATATTTTTCCGGAAGGCACCGGAAGCTACAGCGCCTATGCCCAATTCAGCTACAAGCTTCTGAAGGATCTTAATATCTCCTCTTACTCCATCGGTACAAATTTCAGCCCGGAATGGCAGAGCTGTGTCAGCGCTGGTTCGAACTTTACTCCAATTGGGACACTCTGGAGTGCAGGCTGCTCATACGCAGTGCCAACTAACGTACATTTTGATGGCGGAGGAAAAACGATTAAAGGAATGAAAATTTTCAGGGCCGGGACCAATGTTGGTCTCTATTATGCCCTTCGTGAAACAGTTGGTAACAGCACAGAGATACGAAGACTCATACTTGAAGATTCTGAGATTAATGCTACTTCGATTGCAGGATCGATTACGGGAGATAGTATTGGCTCAGTTTTCAGACAAATTACACTCATAAACCCCAAAGTCACTTCCGCGGGAAACAATATTGGTGGGCTCACAGGAACTTCCAGTGGAGACACATTCGAAGACATCACAATGACAAATTCCGACATCCAGGGAGGTAGATATGCGGGGGGCGTTTCCGGATCGGCAGCTTATAGTGGAGTTACTCCTACTAACTATACGCGAGCATTCGTTGAGGGTTCCGTTTATTCTTCAGCGCCGGTTTCAGATGTAGGAGGTATTGTTGGTCAAATCGGTACGATTAATTCTCTTTCAACCATATCTGAATCAACGTTCAGTGGGACTGTTGAAGGAGGAGGTGAAGTCGGAGGACTTGTGGGACTTGGCGTAGCTCTCAGGATTGAAAACTCATACGTGAAGGATACTGTAATCAAATCCCGTGACACAGTAGCGCCCGTTGTATCCGGGGGATTAGCAGGAGGCATGAACAATAAGTTCGGGACTTCAGGAATTTACGCTTCTTATTTTGAGGGATCTTTCGACCATGCTTGTATTGCAAACGACAGCTCCTGCAGAATTAGTACAATCCTCGGCTTCGTTGGCGCGGGTTACGTCGCTACAGATTTTCCAAGTGCAATCTATCCATTTTCTTCGAAAATACAGTTGTCGTTGACAAACATGGGATATTCACAGGCAGATGTAGAATTCTACAGTACGAATCCATTTTTTCAGAATGACATCCCTGCCGATATCACCGGTTTTTTTTCAACTTCTATCTGGGAATTCCGGGATGGCGATCTTCCGAAACTGAAATCAGAACCTTAATCTCAAGTACACTCTATTTTGTCGACTCCACTTCCTTGCGGACAGCTTCGCGCAGGTTCTCCAGACCCAGAGTCTCCAGTGGCTTTTCGTTCACAAAGAAAGTCGGCGTTCCCGTTACTCCGAGCTTCTGACCATCTTCCTTATCCAGCTCGACCAGATCAAAAGTCGCCGGATCGTTCATCTCAGAGCGGATTTTCTCCACATCCAGACCTATTTTCGGAAGATGATCCCAGATGCGTTCCGGCTGAGGATGGTGATGGCTCCCCCATTCTGGCTGGGTTTCAAAAAGAAGGTTCAGTGTCTCCCAATATTTATTCTGCTTTCTGGCAGCTTCGAGAATTTTAATCGCAAAAAGCGAGTTATGGTGAAAAGGAGCATAACGGACGACCAGTTGAACCTGCCCTTCAAACTCTTTCAGGATCTCTTTAACTCCCGGATAAACAGCGCGACAGCTTTCACATTCAGGATCAAGGAACTCGACGACGGTAACTTTCGCATTCTCAGTTCCCATGCGTGGAGAATGAGGTCTCACGAAGGCCGTGGCATCCTGCTTGGCAATCTTCTTGGTTTCTTCTGACTTATAAAAGAACTTCCCCGCCCAGAAACCGAGACCGATAACGAGGGCCGACACTCCGACAATAATCCATTTATCTTTCATGCGAAAATTTCCTTCCAGCGATAAGTAATAATGTAACAATTAAAGTAAACCCCATGAGTGACAACAATGGAATAGTGATGAACCCCAGCCACTCAATCTGGACTGTGGTACACGAAACACCTGCCCGGCAGGGGGCGACACTCTCAGGTAGTATATGGTAATACAGAAGATTGTGATAAACCGCGACCGCAAAACCAATGAGAGATAATGGCAATGAGAAGCGGATGACATTCCGGTCAACCGGAAAAAGTCCCGCGAGGAGAATTACGACCAGCGGATACATGCAGATTCGCTGATACCAGCAAAGGATACACGGTGGGAACATCATCACTTCACTGAAAAAGAGTGAACCCGCTGTCGAGACTGCGGCCACGATCCAGGCCGCAAAGATGAGATACCATTTCATATTTTACTTTTTAAGAAGATCTGGACGCCACTTCTTGGTCATCCCTAGTTTTTGTTCTTTCTGCCATTCACCGATTTTCTTATGGTGCCCCTCGAGGAGAATCGACGGCACATCTTTACCTTCGAATTCGCGGGGCTTCGTGTACTGGGGAAACTCGATCATTCCGTCCTCAAAAGAATCATCCATGGCCGAGAGTTTATTTCCGAGGATTCCCGGAACAAATCTCACCGCTGAATCAAGAATTGCCATGACCGGTATTTCACCACCCGTCAGGACGTAATCTCCTACTGAGTAATAATCATCGACGTAATTTTCCAGGAAGCGTTCATCAATCCCCTCGTAGCGCCCGCAGATGAAGACGACGTCTTTTTCGCCACCCAGGACTTTCGCTCCGAACTCCCGTGCCACCTGGTTGTTCCAGACCTTGCCCCGGGGAGAAGTGTAAACCACGTGGAGGGTTTCTTTACCAGCATATCCTCCGGCCTCAACCACACCCTTTATGAGCGCATCCTTCAGGATATCCGCTCTCATCACCATGCCGGGTCCTCCGCCAAAGGGAGAGTCATCGACACTTTTGTACTTTGTTGTGGAGTAATCACGGATGTTAACGAAGTGAACTTCGAACTTAAAGTCACCATCACTTCTTTCACCCCGAAAAGCAGATCCCGCGATTCCGCAATCCAGGAAAGGTTTGAAGTATTCTGGGAAGAGAGTGAGGATCCAGATTTTTCTGATCATTCCGTATACTCTGGCATGATCATGACGATTTTCTTATTTTCCATGTCAATTTCCGGGAAGAATGCATCCACATAAGGAAGTGTAATCCGCTCGCCGTTTTCCAGGCGCACATCGAAGAGATATTGCTGACCATTATCCGAAAAACTTTCAAGCTTACCGAGCTTCTCGCCCTCAACGCTGAAAACCGGAAGATTGATCAGGTCGACGAGATAGATTTCATTTTCTTCCGGCTCCGGGAACTGGTCACGGGAAAGATAAAGATCAAAAGGAAGAAGTGTTTCCAGGTGAGTGCGATCCTTGATACCTGCAAAAAGGCAGATCGCCTTGTTACCGAAACGAAGCTTCTGAATGATCCACTCTTCGCCCTCAGGCTTGAGTTTTGATTTGGGAGAAGTCGGCACCAGCCACACTTTCATCTCTTCATCGAGGATCGAATCCCGGCCATCGCTTAAAAGCCGTAGCTCTGCTTCACCCTTGATCCCATGGGGCTGGTAGACGCTGGCCAGTCTGACGAGATCATTCTTATTGCTCATCCGAAGGGATATAACATAGTCGCGCTAAAATAAAAAACCCGACTCTCCGGTAAAGGAAGAGTCGGGTTCGTATTCATCTGAAAATTTTTGAAAGAACTTACTCGATGATTTCGAGAACTGATCTTTTTCTGAGCTTGGTGGAAGCGGCATTGAGAATAGTTCTTAATGCTCTGGCCGTTCTACCTTGCTTACCGATCACTTTCCCTAAGTCTGATTTATCAACCTTAAGTTCGATGACCGTAGTCTGCTCACCTTCTATCTCGTTCACTTCCACGCGATCGGGCATGTCAACGAGGGCCTTGGAAACATACTCAATCAGTGTCTTCAATTCACTGCTCATAACACCTACCGGGTTATCCCCGATCAACTTCGGGGCTTAAGAGCATTATAGCTTGATATTGTTGTTTTTGAGCAATGTTCTTACAGTATCAGAGAGTTGAGCGCCTTTAGCGACCCATGCTTTGATACCTTCAACGTTCACAGTCTTAAGAACGTCAGTTGCTTTTGGATCGTACTGGCCAAGCTTCTCAAGAAACTGGCTATCACGTGGACTGCGTGAGTTTGCAGCTACGATTGTGTACACCGGACGGTTTTTGCGACCACCACGGGCCATTCTGATTTTTACCATTTGGAAATCTCCTCTAAAGATCACGAATAAAAAATGTAACAATTTATAGTTCGCCGTACTCGGTATGTCAAACTAAGGACTTAGAAATACTTCTTCCCGAAGGGGCTCTTTTTGCCTTCTTTGGTAGCTGTTCCGGGCATGGGCTGCGATCCCTTCGGTGCCTGACGGAAGCCTTTTACCGGCCCCATCCCCGGAATATTAGGGAGTCCGCCCCCCTTCATCATTCCCATCATCCCGACCATCATCTGCTGCATCTGGTTGAACTTTTCCAGGAAGGAATTCACTTCCTGAACCGTTCTTCCGGAACCAGTGGCAATTCTCTTCCGGCGGGAGCCATCGACCAGCTCAACATGCTCGCGCTCTTTTTTGGTCATCGAATTGATGATGACCTTCATGTTTTTCATTTCGTCCTCAGCACCGGAGAGGTCTCCCATCTGGCGAAGAGCTCCTCCCATGCCGGGAATCATTTTGAGAATGGAACCGAATGATCCGAGACGATTAATGGTCTCCATTTGTTTAACAAAATCATTGATGGTGAAGCGGCCCTTCTCGAGGTTCGCCATCATGCCCATGGCATCGTCCTGATTGATCGCTTCTTCCGCTTTTTCAACCAGAGAAAGAACGTCACCCATGTCGAGAATGCGTTTTGCGAGACGATCAGGATGGAAAGCATCCAGATCCTTCTCTTCACTTTGATCGGCATCGCCATGGTGCTC
>JAKFFP010000033.1:0-1753 GCA_036675045.1 Bacteriovoracales bacterium
GCTCTCCTCCTTCCATGCTTCTGGTCTTCGTTTCCATGATCTGGATTTTCATCATCGAGCCGGGTTCAAAGACAGAAGGCTTGTGATGCTTTCCTCCGCCCTGCCCGCCGTAAATATAAAAGCTTCCGAGAAGACCATTTCTCAGAAGCAGCTTCACGATGAGATCACGTTCCTTGTAGGGAACGCGGTTGATGACTATTCCTTCAAAAAGCATTGTTCCAGCTGGGAGAGAAGTACGGAAAAAAATACTCTCATTTCGAGTAAGAGAATCGTTATAAGATTTTTTCCTCTGCTCCATCTTAGTCCATACGGCCGTTCCAAGGCAAACACCTTAAACTTTTCACCGCTTCTACCTCCGCGGGCGATCATCTGGATCCAGAAATCAATATTCCTCACCGGATACATGAGAAAGACCTTCGTAATCGTCGGTAAATTTACTCCGTGAGAAAGAACAGTCGTTGCCACGATAAAATCCGGAGGAGCTTCGTGGGACACTCTTTTCCCGAATTCCGCCGCCTCGCCCCCGAGACATGTCCATGTCCGGAATTCTCCGGCCAGAAGTTTTTTCTCCCAGGCGTGAACTTCATCCCGATACTGGCAGAAGATGAGACCCGTTCCCTGAAACTCCTGATGAAAGATAAGCCTCTCCATTAAATTCCGGCTGACGCTTACATATTTCTCAGGTTTCCACTTAAGAGTCTGGTTACCGTGATCGACCCAGGTAATCTCATCAAAATAGCAGTTAAGTCTTTTTACTTCGTCCAGAATCAATTCCGAAAGAGTTGCTGTGAGACCAATGATCAAATGAGCTTCGAGACTAAGAGAAATAAAAACTTCCCACATGAGCGGGCGAAAGGTGCTTCCCCAGTACGAAAGAAGATGAAACTCATCAAAAATGACAATTCCCGCAGCTGGTTTTTTTAATAACCACTCTTCCGGAGTCATCACCACTATTTCTTCTTTCCAGTTTTTACGGCATTCATCTGCCAGTGCCCTCAGGGGAGAAATAACGAGAATATTTTCCGAAATGGTTTCCGCGAAAGATTTTACCCAAAATGTTTTTCCGGAAGCGGGAGGAGAACTCAAAAGAAGTAATTGTGACATCAGACGATGATTAGCATTTTTATATTCAGCACAGCATGCGATGGCCGAGGCATAAATACTTTTTGTCGCATCTGAAAAGTTTTATGTGTCAAAAGCTAAATTTGAGTGATTAAATATCCTTATTCAAATCCAAGGATCATAGATGTTGAGATTTCTCTTCATTTTAACGCTGGTTATGAGCACGATTGCGGGTGCGTACCTCACTGCGCAATCTAAGATCGCCCACAAATCCGACTTGTCTGGTCTGAAACTCGGGATGGATCTCTCTGTCGTGAAAAGTACCTTCGGCGCACCTACCTCAGAGTACCGTAACATTCTTACTTATATTCTCCCGAACTCTTCAGTGCTCACAATCACTTTTCGGGATGATGTGGTTACCAGTGCAAAGGTTAAATTCATTCAGCCCGTTACAGTTTCTGATCCTGAACTGAGAAAACTCACTCTCGTTCAGATGGATCCGGCCCTGAACGACGAGAAACCTAGTTGGTTTTTTGCCGGCGCTCCTGAACAGGGACTTATCTATAAAATAACTGCTGACGGCATCATCGAAAGTCTCACATGGGTGGAGCCTTTTACTCTCCATTCTCATCGGCCGAAGAATGTTCAGGCATTGCTCAGGGATTTCAACAGCACGAACCTATCGAATATG
>JAKFFP010000343.1:0-1751 GCA_036675045.1 Bacteriovoracales bacterium
AGCGTAACCTTTAAACCCGACCCCGAAATTTTTGAAACCCTTGAATACAATCACGACACGATTGCACATCGCCTACGCGAACTTGCGTTCCTGATGAAAGGACTGAAATTCGTCTTTGTCGATGAAAAGAATGGAAAGACAGACACCTTTTTTTATGAAGGTGGCATCAAGAGCTATGTAGAATTTCTAAACAGAACGAAATCCAAAATTCACGACGATATCATTATGCTCGCCGGTGAAAGAGATGAAGTCTTGGTTGAAATTGCGGTTCAGTGGAACGATAGCTATTCCGAGACCCTTCTTTCATACGCGAATAACATCAATACTCACGAAGGCGGAACTCACGTTTCTGGCTTCCGGACGGCTTTAACCAGAATTGTGAACTCGTTCGGTAAAGAGAACGACATGTTTAAAGGGATGGGCGAACAGCTTAGCGGAGATGATATTCGCGAAGGACTGACTTCCGTCATTTCGGTTAAAATCCCTCACCCTCAATTCGAAGGTCAGACGAAAACGAAACTTGGAAACTCCGAGGTGGAAGGACTTGTTCAAAGTATCGTAAGTGAAAAACTCCGCATTTATTTCGAACAACGCCCAAATATTGCAAAAAAAATTATTTCCAAGGCGGTCGACGCGGCAGCTGCGAGAATTGCAGCGCGCAAGGCTCGTGACCTAACGAGAAGAAAGTCCGCGCTAGATCTGGGCGGGTTACCGGGCAAGATGGCAGATTGCCAGGAAAAGGATCCCGCCCTTTGTGAACTCTTTCTTGTAGAGGGTGATTCTGCAGGTGGGTCAGCGAAGCAAGGTCGTGAACGAAAACATCAGGCAATTTTGCCATTGAAAGGTAAAATTCTTAATGTTGAAAAAGCTCGTTTCGACAAAGTTCTTGGTTTCGAAGAAATCCGGACTTTGATTACGGCGCTCGGTACTTCGATCGGAAAAGATAACTTTGATATCTCTAAACTTCGTTACCATAAGATCGTTATTATGACCGACGCCGACGTCGACGGTGCGCACATCCGAACTTTGCTTCTAACATTCTTTTTCCGACAGATGCCCGAGATCATCGAACGCGGTTATCTCTACATTGCTCAACCTCCACTTTATAAAGTGAAAAAAGGGGGCAAGGAGCAATACCTAAAGAACGACAATGAACTTCAAAATTTCCTTCTAAAGACCGCAGTAGATGCTGTTCAGGTTTCTGCAGGATCAAAGCCGGTCCCAACTTCCCAGTTCTCGGCATCTCTCAAAGCTTGCTTTGCTTATAATCAAACCGTTCGCAGGTATGCATTTAGGGCAGAACCAGAAGTAATCAATGCCATGATTCTCGACGTAGATATGGTTGAAGAAGACCTTAACTCCGAGAGTACCCTGAATTCCAAACTGAAAGACATTCAAGAGTATGTTCAAAAGCACGGTTTGACCGACTGTAATTTTGTAATCTCTAGAGACGAAGAACGGTCGGCGTTTAAGGTTGAAATCGTGACGACTAGCCCTAATGGCAAAAAAACGACCGTCATTGATAAAGCATTCCTCTCGTCTCCGGAATATCGCGATCTCTGTCGACTCGCGAAAAATATGCTCGGAATGGGCGATGGACCGTTCAAGTTAATTTGGACCAATGAAAAAGAAACTAAAAAAGATAAGACAGTCGCGGCTGTAGAAGTGCATCATGAAAGCGAAGCTGAGGGCGAACAGAAAGTAGTGGACGAAGCCCTCTTGGATTTCAATTCAGCGAAAGATGTTTTCGA
>JAKFFP010000401.1:0-1750 GCA_036675045.1 Bacteriovoracales bacterium
GTGTCTTTGTGATCAATCGGAAAGGCGTGTGGGTCAATAGTCTCCCATATGATGCAACTCCGGTTGAATTCCGCGATGCCTTTCATACTGCTTCCCGACTTCCGCCTTACTGGAGTGATGAGGCACGGGACTCACGCGTTGAGGAACTGGGAGAGAGTGAGGACTGCGACCTTTCAAAAGAACGCTGTCTCTACCGTACCGTGAAAGGGAATTATGAAGTTGAAATTTCTCCGCGGCCCATCCGGCACCTTCAGAAATTGAGAATATCCGTTCGCTCAAAAGACCAGAAACTGACTCCGAAGCTTGCTGATTTTATCGGTGTCGAGCTGGCGATGGGGCTCATTCGCCCACGGCTGATAAAAACTGGTGATTCTGAATGGGTGGGGAGCTTTACCCTTCCGACCTGCGAGCTCAAGACCATGAACTGGCGACTCCGGCTGTTGCTTCAGGATCCGAAGAAAAATAATTATCAGATTAAGTACCGCTTCAGTAGCATCGTTGAATAAGAAAGGGCCCTCTTTGAGGGCCCTTGCTTTAGTTTCTTCTTCGATAAAGATCCGACGTCAGCTTCTGACAACTCTGTGTGAGCTTGGGAAACACATCGTAGAGACATTTTCTGAATTCACGGATGTTCTCTCCGGGATCTCCACAACCATTTTTTGCCAGCTCGTCAAAGCAGGCACGGTTGCGGGAAATTTCCGCCGTGGATGGCTTACTATTTTCCTCCGGGGTGTGCTCGATATTGGCATTCGCATTCGCGAGATAAAACATGAAAGAACAGATTAAGATTGAGCGCATTGTATCCTCCTAAAGAAATTTGGCACCGATGGTCCGAATCATGTAGCCGATGGCGTAGGGAACCGAGTAGGGCCGTCTGGCAGTTGCCGATGAATCATGACCGTATCCGAGCTTGTGCAGCCATTCATGGAAAAGGTTTCCGGCGACAGAATTAGCTGCGTAGGTATCAAAGAACTTCGTGTTCACATTGATGTAGGTGATCGAACCATTGGTGTAACCGACGACGGAATTATTCTCATAGTAGAGTTTCACGCCAACATCCATCGTGTTGTTCTTCGCGGGCTGAAGGCTCTCGGCCGCATCCAGGATGTCCTGATAAATTTCCGCATTCGTTAAACCATTATTCTGAACATACGTCTTCACACCTTCATAAGTATGATTGAGAACTGCTGTCCGGAAAGCTTCCGTCGCCACGACCTTTTTTACGATGGCGACAGCCTCATTGTACTTGGTGATGTCCGAGCTTTCGAATCCACTCAGATAAGAAACATTTGTCTTGTAACTCAGGGCCAGCGCCGGGACATTCGAAACGGGTTCCGGAATTACCGGTGGAGTGCCATCGTCATTTTCACCTTCATCAATTGTGACCGGAGCAGAAGCAGTAGATTCTTCAGAAGAACCACCACCCGACTTGCCACATGAGACAGTGACAAGCGATAAAAGCAGCATCATCGCTAATACTTTTTCCATGTACCTTCCTTGGTGTTGTAAGAACTCCTCATGAGTTCCTGGCGAATTGAATATTGTCACAGAGCATTTTAGTAACGAAGGTGGGAAGGATTCTCCCCGTGAAGCGAGTAATTACCCGTAATCAGGACTCGTTTTTCTGAATGTCGGTTTCCACAATTTTTTTACATTTCGGCCGGGGAGTTTAAGATTCTGGAAATTGAATCTTTACCTGAAATAAAGATGATTACACATGTTGCTTTCCCTATTATCCGGCGCGGAAGGG
>JAKFFP010000340.1:0-1706 GCA_036675045.1 Bacteriovoracales bacterium
AGAAAAAGGCTTGCTGCATGGACAAAGACAAGAAAGTTGATTGCAAAGACGGTCACTGCAAGAAAGAAGAAGTAAAAGCCGAAGAAAAGAAGCAGTAATAATTTATGAAACTCCTTCTTCTCCTACTCTCACTGGTACCCGCAGGGGCCCTGGCCAACAATTGCGCTAAAGACGCGCAGAGGTTGTGCGGCGGAATTGATCCGGGAAAAAATCAGATCTACAAATGTCTTTCTGATTATGAATCCGATCTTACATCCGCGTGTAAGCAGGAGATGAAGGAATTTCGTAAGAAAACTGAATCTAAGAATCCTTGCTTCTCTGATCTTGCTGATTTCTGCTCAGATGTTGAAGGCAATAAAATTCAGTACTGTCTCCTGAAAAATGAAAATCGCCTTTCCTCTTCCTGCGCTGCCGATTTCAAAGGAAAGAAGGGCTCCCTTATCGTAAAAGACAAATGCGCTCTCGATATCGTGAACACTTGCTACAAGGAAGTTCCCGGGAAAGACGGCTCAATTAACAAGTGCCTTATCAAGAATAAAGCAAAGCTCTCAAAGTTCTGCCAGAACAATGTAAACAATCTCATCGGCAAGATGAGAAAAGATAATCCCTGCTTTGATGATCAGGAGAAATTCTGCCCTACTCAGTTCAGGTTCGTGGAAATCCACGAGTGTCTTGAAAAGAAAAAGAATTCACTCACGCCCGCTTGTAAGGCCTTAGTGCAAGCAGAAGAAAGCAAGGTGAGGTCCAATCCTTGTTACAAAGATCTCCTTCGCTACTGCAAACCGGGTCTTTCACCCAATTCTCAGGTCCAGTGTCTTACTCTTCACGATAAAGATCTCTCCTCAGCTTGCCGTCAGTACCGTTCAGTCATGGATGATAAGGTGAGTAAGATGGTGAACGCCTGCGAAGCCGACCGGCTTAAGTTGTGCGCGAAAGCTCCCCTGAAAGATGGCATGGTTTTGAAATGCCTGAGGGAAAAGAAAGCTCAGCTTACCCTGGCCTGCAAAAACTTAATATAAAACAATAAAAAAGGCCCGCATTCGCGGGCCTCTTTATTTCAATCACTATCCAGGAATCTTAGAGGAAGAGCTCAGAGATGATGTTTGACATCTTCTCAGGAGAAACTTCGTTCTTCGCAGCAGCTTGTGCAAGAACTGCTTTGTAAGCGGAAGCATCACCCTTCATAACACCTTCGTAAGCTCTTTCAACAGACTTGATATCAGCACCTACGATTTCGGAAGCGTAAGCATTGGTGTCCTCTGCAGTCAAAGCTCTTGAAGTAGAGTACTTGCGGAAGTGGTTAGCGGCCTTAGCAACTTTCAGTGAACGCTCAGCTGAAAGACCAAAGCGACCTTGAACCTGTTTTGCCATTTCAACAACCAGGTACTGTTCAACAGCCGCATGGCGCTTGAGAGTATCTTTCACAGTCTGAGAAGTCTCAGAGAAGATAAGTCTTCCGTTAGCAACGAGGCCACGTGAAGTCTTCTTTGGTGCCTTGATCTTCGAGTAATCGAACATATCGTTGTGAACCAGAGAAAGAAGGTTCGCATAACCTTTGAGGCCCTTTGATGGACCTACAGAAAGCGAGTAGTAACCATCATCGAATCCATCATCGTATCCGATGTCATATCCATCGTCGAAGCCGTCAGTGTATCCGAGATCGTATCCATCGAGGGATCCGTCATCGTAGCCGTCAGTATAACCAT
>JAKFFP010000058.1:0-10833 GCA_036675045.1 Bacteriovoracales bacterium
CTTCGAATTCGAATATATCTGATGTCGCTGAGATTGTTCCGGCGTCATCGAGCCCCTGGACCCTTGCGTAGTAAAGACCGTCACCTGACGGGCGGAAGGGGAAATCCTTGCCAGGGACATTGAATGCTTCAGCATCCTTCAGATCCGGAGTGCGGGCGATTTTCAGAACCGCAGGGCCAAGATAGTTCTTTTGCCAACGGAGGATTATAACCGGGAGATTGTCGAGATATGTATAAACTTTTTGCTCCGTCATCCAGGAAATTTTGCCTTCGCTTTTAACATCAAAAGTTCGTTGTGAAGGAAGTACAGAAATTTTTCCATCCGGGCTTCTTGAACTGACTTCCCACTGGTACGTGCCAGTTTTATTAAGTGTGACGACAGCGGAATTTTCCGGTGTTTCGACTTCTTTGGAAAAGTTCTCGCCCTTAACTTTTAAGGTATAAGAGACGTTTTCCTGTCGTTTCCATTCAAATTTGACTTCGACGTCAGCGTTTGAGCCTAGGTAAAACTTTGCTTTATCCGACGGAAGAAGGGGAGCAGGAGAAAGAAGCCCGCCTCCCAGGTGAACAGTGAATGATGTGACTGCAGATTCAACTTTTTCGCCTGAAGGCAAGGCAAAGGACAATTTCCAGAAGTAATCTCCTTCCGGAATGATCTTCGCGGGAGTGAAGAAGGTCTGATCGCGGACCTCTTCACGGATGACATGGGTCTTAAAGTCTGATGTTGTCGAGACTTCAATGGTCGTGAGACCGGTTGAACTGCCCTTGTTCCATTTGAAATCAAAGGCGCGATCATTTCCGGTCACGACTTCCTTATGCAAAGGAAAAATCTGAGTCGGAGGAAGTGGCCGGTTCAGAACCAGTTTCATGAGAGGAGATTTAATTTCTTTGCCATCATGAACGGTAGCGAGCTGCCAGTAATTTACACCCGGTCGCATTTCCGCAGTGATTTTTCCGGAAGTAAATGGAGAGTTGTTCAAAGGAACTTTGTTCATGATGATAGGTGATTCGCCGACGTAAACTTCTACAGGCGCCTGAACATCATCGGGCTTCCATGTAAGTTCTACTTCATTTTTCGCCGACACCAATGTCTGAGAATATGCAGGGCTGAGATCGCGGAAGATATTACCTTGGGAGAAAGATTCAACGCGGCTTTCCCCGGATTGACTGACCGATATCGCAGTGTCGCCGGAATAATCGATTTTTTTCCCGGCCGACATCAGATTCAGAGAATTTTTTCCTTCTTCACCCTGAACGAACACCCGGCCTTCAAGCATGTTCAGAGAAAACTTATCCTGATCAAGTGCGATGAGGACAATTGAGTTCTCTTCAATATCGAGTTTCGATTTTGAGTCGGCGAACTGAATGGTGGTAGATGAGAGACCCGAAGTTTTAATTTTGTCGCCGGCATAAATCTTGTCACCTTTATGAATAGGCGACCAGAGAAGTCGTCCTTCTTCCTGCCGGGCAACGTCGTTATTCATGTCCACCACGAAAGCGATAGACTGCTTCGTGTTGACTGAATCAGTCTGCCATTCTCGTGGTCTCAGGAAAATCCATGAGAGGATGAGGCCTAAAACTGTAAGACCCAGAGAAATTAATATCCTGCGCATGTGACGATTTTACCGGGTATCCCACTAAATAAAAGTATGGAAAAAACGTTCATATTTCGATTGGTTACTCCGAAAAGAAAGGCATGGAAACGAACACGAAACGTAGAAAAATTTTGTTCCCTCTGGCCTTCAAACTAGTGGGCCTCACTTCACTTCTTGTGATGAGTGTTGCGGTGATCATCGCCTGGAGAAACTCCGAGCTGTTTTCGCAGATCTCATCTGATCGCGAAGAAGCGAACGTGGAGATGATTACATCTTCCAAAGGTCTTGAGGTAGAAGCGATTCTCGAATCATATTTTGAAAAGATGGCGGCACTGGCATTCGATGACAAGGGTCGCGTGATGGGTTCGGATATTGTTTACTACAAACTTGAATCTACAAATCCGGCGGCAGCAACTGAAAGACTGAATTCTGGTGTTTCAGAATCGTCTGCTTCTGGTTTCAGACAGATTGTGAGTGATCTCAAGTCCGCGACGGTTCTCATCCAGAGTGGTCGCTGGCATATTGCTTCGAGTGGAACAACACTCGAAACTCCATATCTCGTGGTAGGAACTCCCGTCTTCAAAGAGAATGGAACTGTCACACATTGGGCATGGGGCTTTTTCAAGATGGACCGTCTTCAGGCCTCTTTCCGTTCGAAGAACGTGAATCTTTATCTTCTCGATAATGCCGGTAAGGTTATTGTTCATTCGGATGAAAAACGCACCATTAAAAGCGAAGACCTTTCTTCGAGTAAGATTGTGTCTTCTCTGCTCGTCGATGGTGTCCGCCAGAAGCAGCAGTATTTGAATGGCATGCTGTATTCTTCATCGAAAACGACTCTTGGGCCAATGGTTGTGGGTGAAGTTTCTCAGGCCGTTATTCTCGCGCCTTCCGTGCTTGCAAGACAGACGACATACTTTATTCTCGGGATCATCCTTTCGCTTTCCTTTTTTTTTACAGTTGTGTTCTCACACTCGATTTCAAGGAATATTGAGAAGCTCACGGAGTTTGCTCACCGTATCGCAGAAGGTGATTTCGATGTGAACGTTTCATCGGAAATTAATTCAAAAGACGAGCTCGGAGTACTGGCCACAGCATTTGATGACATGACTGTCGGTTTGATGGAACGGGATAAAATTAAAGGTATGTTTACCAAGTTTCACGGAACCACAATTACGGAGTCACTTCTCAACCAGGAAGATGTGAAGAAGGGAAATCGGTGCGAAGCAGTCGTATTCTTCTCAGATATCCGGGGGTTCACTGACTTCAGTAATAAAAAGAGTCCTGAAGAAGTTGTAGCGATGCTCAACTCATATTTTGAAGTGATGGTAGATATCATTATCAGACACGGCGGTGTCGTTGATAAGTTTGTCGGTGATGCCATCATGGCCATCTGGGGAGCACCACACGGCACTCCGGATGATGCCAAAAATGCCATGCTCGCTTGTCTTGAGATGAGACGCGAACTTGAGCGACTCAATGAACAGCGAATTGCCGATGGCGAGCAGCCGCTCATGATCGGAATGGGACTTCATGCCGGTCCGGTGGTCGCGGGAACCGTTGGATCAAATGATCGGCTTGAATACACCGTAATCGGTGACACCGTAAACACCGCCTCGCGGATTGAATCAGCAACAAAATCATTCGGAACTGATCTTCTTGTCTCTGAAGAAGTTGTAAGACGGGTCGGGGAGGAATTCCTGGTTGAGCTCGCTGGATCAACCAAGGTCAAGGGAAAGAACAAGCCACTCGCACTGGCCAAAGTTAATGGCTATTATGATGAAGACGGCATTGCCCGAATCATCAAAACACCTTATTCGGAATACGAAGCCGAAGAATCCGATAAGGCCAAAAAAGTCAGCTAGATTTCATTCCATTTTTACCTGCCAAACTGGTTCACTCCGGTTTGTTTTCCTATGTAATCTAAAGATAACTCCGATCTGTTAAACGATGAAGCGTGCTTTTTTTCGCCTCCTCATTCAGGCCCTGGCCGTGCTGTCTCTTTCGGGATGCGTTTCCGACATGGTTGAATTTGATCCCTATAAAGGGAAGCCTCATCGCGTGGTGTTCACCATCGATCCACTTCCTGTTTCTTCCGCGGGACTTCTCTTGTGGGGGAAAAACGATCGTGGTGATTCTTTTGGAAGAGTAATTACAGGCAACACCGTGACGGTGGATCTTAACAGCGGCAACTGGACTTACTATGGCATGGCCTGGACCGGTGAAGTAGGAGATGAGAATGCGAATGGATCTGCGACTGACCCGATGTCGGGAGTCATCTCCTGCGCGGTAGAAACGAAGCAGTTGAAAGGTGATGGGAAAAGTTATCATACGATTTCGACCTTTTCGACTTCGCTTTGTAACAACACCGCTTTTGCGCCACCCGTGCACGTCACCGGAACATCGGTTGATTATCGCATCGGTAATGTGAAAATGAATTTCTGCGAAGATGTGACCAACATCACCGCCCTGGGAGATACTTGCTCAGATGACTTACTGACCGGAACTCCCCAGGAAGCGAAAGGACATGCCATGTCCTATCGCTTGTCCCTCGTTTCATATGATAAAGATAAAAAAGGTTATCAGTTTCAGCCATCCAGGCTGAGTTCGGGTTGTCTTCATACAACCAACCCAGGTACCCCTCTCAACGGAGCCGTTCCGCTTAACTTGCCACAAATACCAGCTGGAGACGGCGGTTCAACTCCATTTTATATTCAGCTGGAAGCTTTTCCTGGTAGCTATACCTGTGACGGAACGACTCATGGGTATCGGGAAGTGAATTTCCCGAATGGAATCATTCAGACATCCTCTAATGCAAAACATTTTGTCGATGGAAACGATCATAAGGTGTTTGTAAAAATGGCGGGAGATGAGATCTGCAAAGATCAGTCTTTGTTACAGACTTTCGGTGGAGGCAATGGTCTTCCGGCCCACCCGTATCTCATTTGCTCCGCAGCTCAGCTTTATAATACTATCTCTGACACGAGCTCAAATTTCAAACTTCAGAAAGACATTGATCTCAGGAAATATTTCAAGGGATATTCCGGATCCATGCCCTTGCCGGCATCAATCACTTCCTCCGCGTGCCTGGATGACGGCAGTAACTTCTCACCCATCGGAATGGTTGGTTGCGCATCTCCTGCCACAGACCGTACTGGATACTTTGATGGTGGCGGGAAGACAATCACCGGAATGAGAATCCTGATGAACAGAACGACCTCACCTGACAAGGTAGGATTTATCTCGCGTCAGGGAAGCGAAGTCAGAAGGTTGAATTTTGTTGAAGCGAAAGTTATCGGAAAAAATGAAGTCGGAATTCTGGCGGGAAGAATACCGAACTCTTCGGCCCTTGTAAGATATATCAGCATCGATAAGTCTTCCCTTGAAGGAACGGGCTCCATCGTCGGTGGAATAGCTGGCGCCGGAGACATGAAGCGTCTGGAGGACGTCACTGTAAATAAGCTCCAGATTAAAGCGGCTTCAGATGCCGGAAGCATTATCGGTTCATCTAATGCCATTGCTCCCGGTCTGATAGGAAGACGAATTTTTGCCTCCGGTGAAGTTGTTGCTTCCGGCAGTACCGTCGGTGGCCTAATAGGAAACATCAACAACCTATTAGGAGCAGACCTCGAAGAAGTGAGATTTGAAGGCTACGTTTCGGGTTTCAATATTGTAGGTGGTCTTATCGGAAATAGCGGAAAGCTGAGACTTAAATCTTCTTATGTTCAGGCTGGACTTTATTCCACCCGCACAGTGAATTCATTTCTGGGCGGTCTGGTGGGAACGCTTATTGGAGTAAATACGAATCACACGATTCAGGATTCCTATTTTTACGGACGGATACAACATCGTTGTACTAGCGGTGTAAATTGCCACATTGGAAATATTTTTGGTCAGTTTGATCCTTCGTGGGTAGGAAATGGGCCAACCGGCGTTTCGTACTCCTCGCCACAGATCGTCGGTCTTCAACTCGCGAACGCTATCGGAACACCAGTAGGTGCTGGTGGCTTC
The DNA here is from genome assembly GCA_036675045.1 of Bacteriovoracales bacterium. Classification (GTDB taxonomy): domain Bacteria; phylum Bdellovibrionota; class Bacteriovoracia; order Bacteriovoracales; family Bacteriovoracaceae; genus Peredibacter. The sequence goes on from JAKFFP010000058.1 coordinate 5,606, forward strand.
CTTTCATCAGCGACTGTCTTTCCTGCCGCTTTCAGTAAGCTTGATGGCGATGTTCCGCGACTTTCTTCAGAAGCGAGCACTCATCCGTGCCGACTCAATGGCGCGAATGAATCTGTTGCCAACCAGATCGATCCCAATTTGTCTTATAAACGTGGAAGTGCTTCGAATCCGATCCTGATATGTAACGCATATCAGGTTGGTAATTTAGGCGCGGGACTTAATCTCAATTACAAACTTGCCGGATATTTCTTTGACTGGGGTGGAGCATCTGTTCCCGGTGCTTCATTCTCCGGTAAGATGGACGGTGATAATTTTGGATTTATCGGTACCAATATCTATGCAACTGCCATCGGCGATAACATCTCGGGTTTCAACAATATGTCAGGAACATTCTCTGACTTAAATTTTTACGTTCCAACTGTTACTCACGCGTTTGCCAGCGGATCGGCGGCCCTGCTTGCGAATACGAACTCGGGAACGATTTCCAACTTAAACATCCGTGGGCTTAAGTGGGAAGGACCTTCGGGTGCTTCACTGGTAAATTACAATGCTTCCTCCGGGACTATCAGTAATGTCAATATCGATGGCTTTATGAAGGTGAAAGCGGACACCGGTGGAGTTGCCATCACAAATTCCGGATCGATGAAGAACATGACGGTGAGTCTCGAAATGACTTCGACAGTAGCTGTCACGAATGTGGCGGGTGTCGTGAAAGAGAATCTGTCCGGCGGAAGAATTTCGAATATCGAATTAAATACTACTCTTGAGACGACTGGCGATGCATCGGTGAACCAGTCATTAGTAACGACAAACAATGATGCGGGAGCTGAGATCTCCGATGTTCACTTACGTTCCGGGACGTTGAAAGGCTCGGGCAAGGCCGCGCATGCTATTGCTACAACGAATGAAGGAATAATATCCCAGCTGGTGAACGAAGCGAGTGCTTTTAATAAAGCTGAGACTATCGTTCCTGCACTCACACCCACTACTGATGCGGAAATGGAAGCACTGGTCACATCAACTGTCGGCGTTGACAATGGGACTCTGGAAAATATTTTCTACTTCAATAAAGCGCGCTGGATTTTTAAGCATGCTCAACGATTTGGTGTTTATAATGGCTTGTTTGGAGTGGCCCCGGTTCAGGAAGGTCTTAATTGTATTGTCGACACGACCCCGTCTTCGGTGCCAAAACTGCAAAGCACTGTCTGGGGCGCTTTTATCGGCGTAGCCGGAGGCGGGATAGGTAGGTTATTTTTCTCACCAACAGAACTTGGAACCCTTGATCATGAAGTTCTTAGTACACATCCTACTCGTACTCCTTTTCCTGGTGATCAATACGATTCGTTTAAACTTTTTAATAACGATTGCTCAATTGTTGTTCAGGCAAGTACAACCTGGCTGGTCTATCTACCGCCAGATCCTCATTTCGCTCCACTACCAACCAACGAACTCACCGCCTGGTCTGCATGGCACTCAAACCTTGCTGCAGCAACAACTGTATTTAACCTGGGTGATGCCTCAGATAAGACCAGGCTCAGTGAATACCAATATAAATTAGCAAACGGACTGACTTCCGAAGTTCCGGTGTGGGTTTTCACTCCGGGAATCGGGATCCGGCTTTACGGAAGATAGGACCAGGAAGTATAATTTCCCTATGAAAAAGACCATTCTCTCCGGCAGTACAGTTACAGGTGACCTCACCCTTGGTAATTACATTGGTGCCATCAACAACTGGACCAAGCTTTCAGAAGAGTTTGATTGTTTTTATTTCCTCGCAGACCTTCATGCTTTGACTGTCCAGCAGGATCCGAAAGTCCTGAAGGAAAGAACCTATTCTTTTCTCGCGCAGTACATGGCACTCGGACTTGATCCGGATAAAAATACTATTTTCGTTCAGTCACATGTTCCCGAGCACGCAGAGCTTGCCTGGATTCTCACTTGTCTCACTCCCATGGGATATCTCAATCGCATGACCCAGTTCAAGGAAAAGGCAGAGAAGCATACGAAGAATATCAATGCCGGACTTTTCACCTATCCGGTTCTCATGGCCGCTGACATTCTTCTTTATCAGGCCGACATGGTCCCGGTGGGTGAGGATCAGCGCCAGCACCTGGAACTTTGCCGCGACATCGTAGGCTTCTGGCAGAACCGCTACGGCGAAGGTGTTTTCAAAATGCCGGATGCGTATATCGGGAAGATGGGGGCGAGAATCATGTCGCTTCAGGATCCGGATAAGAAAATGTCAAAGTCCGACGAGAACGAAAAGAACTACGTTCGGGTAATAGATGAACCCAAGCAGATCGAAAAGAAAATCAAGTCTGCGACGACGGATTCAGGAACGGATATCAAGTTCGACGCTGAAAACAAGGCTGGACTTTCCAATCTCATGACGATCTATTCTGTTCTTTCCGGGAAAACGATTTCTGAAATTGAAACTCTTTTTGAAGGCAAGATGTACGGACACTTGAAAGTGGATCTTGCGAACCTCACGGTTCAGACTTTGACTCCAGCACGGGAAAAATATCTCGAGCTGATGAAGAACAAGGATTATCTGGATCAGGTGATGAAGAAGGGCGCGGATAAGGCACGTATTCGTGCAGCTGCGACTCTCAAGTCTGTTTATGAAACGACAGGACTGGTTCCTCGTCGTTAACGACGAAGGCGATTCACTTCAAAGACGTATTCTTTGGCGAGTTCGCGGATTTTTTTCCAGTCTTCATTCTTTACCGCATCCTTCGGCGTGAGCTGGCTGCCAGCTCCGACACAGAAAGTACCTTCCTTCATATAATCACGGACATCATCAAGTCCTATTCCACCTGAGGCCATGACTTTGAGTTTCGGGAAAGGCCCCTTGAGGTTTTTTAGATAAGAAACTCCACCCACGATTGAGACCGGAAAAATTTTGATCACTTCGCAGCCGAGTGAATTGGCCTGCATGATCTCGGTCGGAGTCATGACTCCCGGGATGAAGGGAATATTATTGTTACGGGCGAAGACCACGGCACCTTCGTTCAGCCCCGGAGAAACGAGAAATTTCGCTCCGGCTTCCATCGCTTTTTCCGCAGAGGCCTGATTAAGGATAGTACCAGCACCGATGATAAGTTCCTTATCTGCTGAAAGGCGCTTGATGACTTTTAAAGCGGAATCACTCATCAGCGTGACTTCTAAAACTTTCAAGCCGCCTTCCGCGAGTGTTTTTCCGAGTGAATATAATTTTTCCTCATCCATTTCACGGATAACAGGTATGGCATACTGTTCGTGAAGCTTTTCCATGATCATCGGGAAATTCCTTTATATCCCTGGCTGAGCACCCCTTCAATTTCCGCTGGTCTCAGGAGGGCCATGTCACCCTTAATTCCGTATTTCATGGCACCCGCAAGAGCACCCCATTCAGCGGCCCTGGCAACATTCTTATCCGAAAGCCAGGACGCAAGGAACCCCGATGCCATCGAGTCACCAATTCCAATTCGATCCACCAAATGGACTCTGTGATTGAGAGATGAAATTGTCTCGTTCTTTGTTACAACTTTGATTCCGTAAGTTGTCTCATCAACATTTCTTTCTGTGAGGATAAGAAGCTCAACCGGATACTGCTCAAAGATACTGCTGATCTTGAAATCCTTGCCAAAGAAAAGCTCGATATCAGAAAGAGAGCAGAAAAGGATATTGATGAATGGGAGAAGCGTCTTCTGACGTTTGACCGACTCTTCAACCGTCCAGAGATGCTTCCGGTAATTGAAGTCATAGCTCACCGGAATTTTTTTCGATCGTGCTACTTCCATCGCTTTCTTCACTTCGTTCGTCATCGTCTCGGAAAGTCCGGCAGTAACACCAGAAGTATGAAAGAGATTGCTGCCATCAAGAATCTTTTTCCAGTCAAAGGGAAATGATGTCTGGTCGGCAAGCGAGCTGGCAAATCTTCCCAGGACGACATCAGGACGGGGAGAGGCGCCTGATTCCATGAGATACCAACCGGGTCTGCCATTTGCGATGGTTGGAACATTTGAAATATCAATTCCCAAAGACTCAATCCGCTCGCGCATGAGCTCACCCGTGCGTCCGCCAGGTAAGCAGGAAACCCATTCTGTTTTCACACCCAGGCTTCGAAGATTGGCCGCGATGTTAAGCTCAGTCCCGCCGAGATGAAAGTCCATCTTGTCGGCAAGAGGAAAACGTTCACCCCGTTCAGTGGAAAGACGAAAGAGAGCTTCTCCGAAGGTCAGGACTTTCATGGGGTCACCAGTTATACATCGAACCATCTTCCAGGCGGTTTACCGGAAGGAAGGCGCGCTTGTATGGATATTTAGCCGCGAGTTTTTCGTCGATATCAATCCCGTGTCCAGGTTCTTCACCTGGAGTGAGATAACCATTACTAAACTTATAGCTATGTGGGAAAACCGCATCTGTTTCCGGAGTGTGTCTCATGTATTCCTGGATCCCGAAATTCGGAATGGAGATATCAAAGGCAAGAGCACAACCCATACTGACCGGAGATAGATCGGTCGCGCCATGGCAACCCGTTCTCACGTTGTAGAGATCAGCAAGAGAAGCAATTCTTCTCATGTGCGTGATTCCTCCCGTGTGAACAATTGTTGAGCGGATGTAATCAATCAATTGTTCCTGAATCAGAACGCGGCAGTCGTGAATCGAATTGAAAACTTCACCAACAGCAATCGGTGTCGTTGTATGCTGACGAAGCAGGCGGAAGCTTTCCGGATTATCGGCCACGACAGCGTCTTCTAACCAGAAGAGGCGATAGGGCTCAAGACTTTTTCCGAGGCGGGCGGCTTCAATCGGTGTGAGACGGTGATGAACATCGTGAAGCAGGTGAGGAGTCATGCCGACTTTTTCACGCGCTCTTTCGAAAAGCTTGGGAACTGAATCGAGATATTTTTCTGTCGACCAGACGTTCTCAGATGGAAGATCTGCGTCCGCAGGTTCGTAGTACATTTTGTCGCCGGAAACTCCGTAAGTGGATTTTAATCCCGGGACACCTGTCTGAAGGCGGATCGCCTTGTAACCAAGACCGATATATTTATCGAGTTCACCAAGAGTTTCTTCAACCGTTGTCCCGTTGGCGTGACCATAAACCATGACACCTTCGCGACATCTTCCGCCGAGTAACTGATAGAGCGGAAGCTTGGCAATCTTCGCTTTGATATCCCAGAGGGCCATATCAACCGCCGCAATGGCCGTCATTGTTACAGGTCCACGTCTCCAGTAAGCCC
>JAKFFP010000241.1:0-10812 GCA_036675045.1 Bacteriovoracales bacterium
CGCCGCTCACGCCGGACTTCGCGGGCCCCCCGGGATCGGTCGACCCACCGCCGGGCGTGGGGCCCGGGTCGTGGGCGAAGTCGGCACCAAGGCCCGCAATTACAATCCCATTTATTTGATTCAAAATCCGGGTGAAGCCGGCTATCACTATGCCATCACCGAGATTTCGGGCGCAGATCGCCTGAAACATTTTCAGCTTCAAAGCTCACTCATCCGCTGGCAACGGGCCAATGGAAGACTCGCTCCACCGCCCCCGGTTTCCGTCGTGGGAAATGCAGTCGCCACTCTAGCCGAAGAGGAAAGGGCACTCGCTTCCGTACTCAGAAATGTTCCCCGGGCTGATCATATTGTGATCGGACAGAAGGGAGCTTTTGAAAGAACCTTCGGAAGCATGGGGAAAATTCAGTCACTTCTGGATCTTCAAAGATCAGATGCGGCTGGGATGCAGCGATTATTTTCAGCGAACGAATTAAAGATCATTCAGCGCTCGGGTGAAGCAGGCTCAAATCTTCCGCAGTTTGTAATGAAGTACGCAAGTGATATCGATAAGCTTTATCAGAAAGGAACACCTCTTCTTACGCGCCATAATCTTTTGTCGCAATCTTTTACGGCATTCAATTACGATCGCGGAACTTATGAAATGTCTGATTACGTTGTTCGTGGTTCGGACGGAAAACCGCAGAGGTGGAGAATTTTCTCCAACGTCTGGGGTGATGAAGTTCTTCCGATCGCCCGCGCGCTCAAAGGCACCGGCTACAATTCTGTAAACTACATCGGAACGGCAGGTGCTTTTCCGGAAACTGGTCTTAAAGTCGGTGATCTCGTCATCCCGAGGAGAGCGGCCACGATCTCCGGTGAAATGGCAAACATTCCCCGTAACACGAGCATGAATCCCACCGGTGCAAAACCGGTCGATGCTGTCGTAAACGTTCAGTCTCCCTTTGAAGAAACACGCGCATGGCTGGGACGAGCAGAAAGAGTTTCTCAGGTGGTTGAAGTTGAGACCGGATATCTCGCGAGTGTCTTTAACTCGCCAACTGACAATCTCAATGTGCAGCTTTTGATTTCAGACATCGTGGGATCCGAAACGGAGACCCTTGCTACTGCAACTTCATCCGCGCGCAGGAAAGCTCAGATCAGTGCTATCTCCGGAGTCGTCCAGGATGCCGGAGTCATTACTACCGGCACGATCGCACCGACAGACAATGTGCTTTTAAGATGGATTCAGGAAATCGTTCCGAATCGTGATCCAGCTTCCGTGGTTCAGATTGCCAGAGAAGCGCAGCTCAGTGGGATCCACACTAAGGCCCGCCTGGAAACATTCATTCGCTCACAGAAAAGTTTTACGACGGCAAAAGTTGAAACGGTTTTACGGTCCGCGGACGCTCAATTAAGTCAGCTCATAAGTGCTTTGAGAGAGGCGGGTCTTTCTCCCAATGTCGCATTTTCCAGCAAGCTCTTTGATGGAAGGTACAATCCCTCACATGGTGGGGTGAGCGTTCATTTTTCTGCTCCGGCCTCGGAGCTCAACCGGATTCAGGAAATCGCAAGCGGCTTGGGAATTCAGAATAAAGACTATAAGAAAATTCTGGAAGTCAGTTTTTCATCCACTGTCCCGGTCGAGTTTGTTCCGCAAGGAACTGTCCGCGATCTCGTTCCGGGACTCCGGGTGACTTATCAGAATGGACTCATTCAATACGGCGGTCTCGCGCATACTGAAAATGCCAGCGGGGCTTTAAAATTTGTCAGGGTAGGGGATGTTTCGGGCGCAGCTCTGGATATGGATTCTGCCTCTCAGATTAGTTCAAATTCCGCGTGTGCCACGAGAAATATTTCTGAAGTCATAGATGAGCTTCTCAGGTAAGAAGCTTTTTTATTTCCGAAAGATGCTCAATTTCAAAAGTCGGTAGTGGCCCCTCAGGGCGGTCTTTCTTCTGCGGATTAAACCAGACTGAATCTACACCAAAGCGATGTGCTCCCATAATATCCGCTTCCCAGCGGTCTCCGATCACCAGGGATGAATCCTTCCTGAAGTTCTTTGCCATCTTTGATGAGTGCTCGAAAAACCTCACATCGGGTTTGGCGAATCCGCATTCCTCAGAGACGCACATGAAACTGATGAGTGAAGAGAGGGGAGAGTTTTTTATTCTCTCAGTTTGTGTGTGGTGAATGCCATTGGTGATGATTCCGATTTCTCCAAAATCCCTCAGCCATTCAAGAAGCTCAACCGCATGATCAACAAGGACGACGGTTTTCGGCAAGGCCTCCAGATAGCGGTGACTCGCCAGCTCCGGGTCAGCATCGATTCCATTGAGGGCAAATGTTCTCCGGAAGCGTTCGACTTTAAGATCATCCTTAGTCGTCTTTCCTTCCTCAAAGAGCCGCCACAACTCACGATTTTCCACCTGGTAAGAGGCAAAGAGTCCTTCCGTCACCGGCAGAGAAAGAGAAGCGAGACTTCGCTCGAACGAAAGCTTTTCCGAGGCGCGGAAGTCGAGAAGAGTGTCATCGAGATCAAAGAGAAAGAGATCGTATTTCATAATTTGCTCATTGGCCGACGAGAACGCACAGGAAATAAATACCATTCTTTTATGTCAGGTTGCATCCCGTCTAAACTGCTTTACCATTAAATCAAGGTTATTTGGAGTAGCGCCAAACTATGAACGTTCCAGCTATCGCACAAAAGACTTTTAACGAATTAAGAAACCGTGTTGAGGCCATGGAGCTCGTTCAATTCATTTTGAAGAAGCTCAATAAAAATCACGATCCCTTAAAGCGTGCGCGCTACGTTCACCGTCTGGTAGACGAACTCAATGAGTATATCTTCAATGATCCGCATGTAAAATCCCTAAGTCCTTGTACCAGCGGATGTTCGGCCTGCTGCCATACTCAGGTAAGTGTGACGAAAGATGAAGCCGATTTGCTCGCCTCGAGAGTAGAGGGCGGATCGCCTGTCGATATGAATAAATTGTATGTCCAGATGGCGGCGAAGAATTCGGCTGCTGCCTGGAATGCTTTATCTTACGAAGAACGAAAGTGTGTATTTCTGGATAGCGAAAACCGATGCTCAGTTTACCAGGATCGACCGAGTGTGTGCCGCACGAACGCGGTTCTTGGCAGTTCTGCGCAATGTGATACCAGTAATGGTCCTCAGTCGGTGAGACTGGTGAAAACTCCGGAAGCCGATCTTGCTATTTACGCCTCATATCTCCATACGCCGGAAGGGGGAACCCTGCCTTACATGCTGGCAAAATCCCTGAAACTTACCGATTCTTAGACAAACCTTCGAGATTCGGGTAAAAAAGAAGCACGCACCCGTAGCTCAGTTGGATAGAGTACTTCCCTCCGAAGGAAGGGGTCACTGGTTCGACTCCAGTCGGGTGCGCCACTTTCTTCTGAAAAACCGCCACCTACTTATTCTTCTGAGTGGAGTCTATGATTAACGTCCATCAACGTAACATTCCTTTAAATATCGAAAAAATATTCTCTCTCCTGATCGACATGGGGACAGATAAGGATGTCATCTGGCCTGCTGCTAATATGCCTTTCGTTCGCACTCCAGCCGAAATGCAGGTCGGGGTAACAAAAGAAACTCATGGAATCATCAAAGCGACTCTCAGCGAATATGTTTTGAATGAGCGGATTGTTTGGTTAGCAAATTTACCCTTTTTAAAAGGGACTCATGCTTTTTATTTGAAATCTGAAAGCTCTGAAATAACTGCTATTAGTCATGTTCTTAAAGCAGATTTAAGCTGGTGGTTTAAGCCGATTTGGTATTTTAAAGTCTTGGGGATTCATGATCGGATTATAGAAGGCATTTTTGATCGAATCGAAAAAGTAGGCAAGAAAACAATTTGAGATATTAATTTATCTTGAAAATGTTTAACTCCAGTCGGGTAAAGAAATACAATACCATTTAGATTTTCAAATCTTGCTTATCATTTGAGGTTGCTGTTCTTCATCTTTAAACAATTGGTTGGTATTCTTTCTTATGGTTTTAGATTCGAGGAGCAATCATGCCAAACAAGACAGCAGAAAGACTTCAAAAGAATATCGATAAAATTCTTACGATCTGGGAAGAAAGAGTAAATCAGGAAGTCGCGGCAGCTCACCATCAGGAAGCGTTAGCATTAAGAAATTCACTGCCAGTTTATTTGCAGCAATTAGCAGATGCCTTATCCACTGCCATTGATCGAACGAGTGCAAGAAAGCGTAGTGATAAAAGAGATAGTTCCCGTATAGGTAAGAAACACGGTGAAGATAGGGCAGGAAGTAAAAACTATACAATGGATCAACTCATCACTGAGTACCATATTTTAAGACAAGTTCTGTGTGACGTGTTGGAAGATGAAGAACCTTTAACGGAAGTGGAACGTGAAGTAATCGTTTGTTCTATTGAACAAGCAGTAAATGATGCTGCCACTGAGTATAGTGATACTCTGAAAAGTGTAAAAGAGAGAGTTTCTAATACCCTCGCTCATGATCTGAGAAATCCTTTAACTTCAACCAAGATTACTGCACAGTTAATGTTAAAAAAACTGTCACCTGACGACTCCTCATTTCCCAGGATGAAACTCATACTTAACAACATGGACCGACTCGATCAAATGATTGTCGGTTTGTTGGATGCAAACAGATTAGAGGCCGGACAGTCTATGCCTATCGTTATCTCATTATGTGACTTTGATAAAATCATCCGAGAGGTTATTGATGAGCTAAGCATTTCTAACCCGGATTGTTTCAAAATGAAGACTCATGGTAAGTGCGAAGGGCATTGGGATGAGAGTGGTCTGCGGAGGATTGTTGAAAATCTAATAACAAATGCCATTAAGTATGGAGAGGAAAATAAATCAATTACAATTTCTCTCACACAGGATCAGGAATCCGCAGAGCTTAGCGTGCATAATTTCGGGAAAGCGATTCCACCAGAAGATGTCCCGATTTTGTTTGAACAGTATAGAAGAATGAAATCTTCTGAGAACAAGACGGGCTGGGGACTAGGTCTTACAATGATAAAAGGGATGGTCGATGCGCACAAAGGATCAATCATCGTAGAAAGTGATAATACAAAAGGCACGACATTTAAAATCAAGCTGCCAAAAGACGAAAGATCGAGCATTGAAGACCAGGTTCCGCATCGAGTAGAACAGCCTCATCACATAGAGCAAGTTCCACAGGTGCCCAAGACGCTCAACTAGCGACAGCCTTTCTCTCGCTTACATCTCTTGTGAAGGCTCTTCACCTGATTGACGGCATCGCGCTCATCATTGAATGCCAGGTCGAGGCCACCGACCATGTAGGTATGACCCATTTCCATACTCATGATCCGGCCATTTTCATCCAGGAACATATAGTTCAGGCAGGCGGCGTTCAGGATCTCTTCGTAATTATTATCCCGCATGCACAGAACTGACTTCCCGTCTTTCACTTCCTCATGAGAGACAAGGGCGGAGTGAGTGTTAAATTTGAAATCGGCGAGGGTGTAGACCAGATTTGGCTGCTGATTCATGGAAAGTCTTCTTCTGACTTCCGCGAAAATTTGTTCATTCTTTTCAGGCGCCCCCGGGCGATCGTTGACCGCCAGTCCGAGTCCCTGCCAGCTCATGGCACGATCGGCCCATTCGCGGGCTACTTTATCGTGGAAATAGTTACTGAGTTCAGGATCATCAGAGAACTCCTGAAGGTTTCTGAAACCGGGAATATCTTTTGCCTTGTTATCAATGATGTCATCAATGATCGAACGATAGAATCTGATCGCGCGACGTCTTTCCTGAGGGTCAGTGGAATCTAAGCGATGCGGAGGTAGTGAGTCCGGCTTAAAAAAACCGAGACGATTAAATTTCTGAGTGACCGCGGCGTGGCCCCAGCAGATCCCATCGGTGAATCTTATTCTTCCTTCAACGCTTCCTTCATCAACTGAGTTCCTGAAAGCGAGGGAGTTCTCGGGAGTCGTCAGATCTCTGGTAGAGCTCATTCCACGACGGAAGAGATGGAAGTTTTTCGGACAAAGAACATCGCATGGGCAAGCCTGCTTCACGCAGTTACCCCAGGCTTCACACTTACAGGAAATGTGCGGAATACTCATCAAATCCCTGAGAGCAGATGCAGGTAGAGGAGATCCATCGGGAGCGCATTGAATTTCCCGGGAAAGAGCGGCTGTATTTGCCTGCGAGAGAGTATCGCGGGCATACTTTTCGTATTTCCTGTGAGCGATCGCATTGGCGATGGCCTCAAAGGGTGAGGTAAAGAAATTCGTAACAGCTGTGATCGCGCCGAGCTGGCGCTGATTGGACTGAGACATGAGAAGAAAGAGAAATGGAAGAATGAAAAATATTTTTCTCACAGTTCCTCCAGCGCATGAGAAAGATATGAGCTTTTCGGTTCTTCTTCCCTGATCTGAGAAACGATGGACTTCATGAGTTCTTTATCGCTTTTGTTCTTTTTCCAGTTCTCGAGGTAACTGCAGACTCTGATCGTCCAGGCCTGTGAAGAAGGATGGCGCTTAAGCGAGGCTTCGCAGAAATTTTTCCGGGACTTGTCTTTCACTGCGACAGCGGCCAGAACATCATGGACCACCTGCGATCTTAAGTCGGCATGAGCGAGCTTCCGATCTTTTACGAGTGTCCATGCTTCCGGGAATTTCTTCTCACTGATGAGAGAGGGGAGCTTTTTATCTATCACGAAAGTCTTCATGAAGGCCGGGGCGGATTGAGGATCGAGATTCCCCGTCACGTATCCCCGCATGGTTTTGATCCAGGGATCGAATTTTTCTTTCTGATCGGGATGAGCGGCCAGCCATTTTTCTGTCTCAATGACCCAGCGGAGCCCTGATTCTTTATCATCGCGATGAAGTTTCACCAGTTCTACCAGAAGGGGCAGCTTGTCCGTATCGGGAGTTTTTAAGGCCCAGGCTTTTTCATATGCTTTCTTGGCTTCAGGGGTTTTGCCATCCAGCTCAAAGTCACGGGCGCTTTGTATCAGCGCCGCGTACTTATCTGATGAAGCGTGCAGTGAAAAAGAAATAAGGATGCAGAGGATAAAGGTAATTTTCGCCATCATTTTATCATCGGTAAATTTTCGAAATGATTGACCCACTGTCGCGCTCAGGTATGTTTTCGTCTTTTCAATGGATTGATAGTGGCGATCTTCTTTCTATGTGAGTTAGAATAAGTGTGTTTGGTTAAATCATTATTTCTTATCCGAGGAGATCTTATGGATATTGCTCTATTTACTCAGGAAGGCTTGATCATGGCCCTCCGTTGGCTCCATTTCTTTTCCGGTGTCGCCTGGATCGGACACCTCTATTATTTCAATTTCTGTCAGGGCGCTTTCATGCCGGAAGTTGAAGCCCCGGTGAAAAACCAGGTCATGTCGAAACTCGTTCCGCGTGCCCTTTGGTGGTTCCGTTACGGCGCTCTGGGTACTTTCGTATCAGGGCTTGCGATGCTTGCCATCGTCGGTAAGGACCTCGGCGGAGATTTCTTCCAGACTCCTTATGGAATTTATATTTACACTGGTGCTCTCATGGGAACTCTCATGTTCCTTAACGTATGGCTGATTATCTGGCCTATTCAGAGAGGACTCATTGCCAACGCCAACGCAGCTCTTGGTAGCGGCACAGCTGATGCTTCGTTTACCGCGAAAGCACCTCGGGCAGCTCTAGCTTCAAGAACTAACGTTCTCTTTTCGATCCCACTTTTATTCTTCATGGGTGCTGCACGCCACCTCGGGCTTAATATCCCTGAGAATTTTAACCCGGCAGCAGTTATTGGTGTCGTCACTCTCGTCATTCTTGCCCTTCAGGCAAATGCGATGAAAGGAAAGATGGGACCTATGGCAACAGTGAAGGGAGTTATCCATTGCGGACTCGGACTTCTGGTTGTTCTTTACGCTCTTATCGAGGTCATTGTTTGATTTCAAAAATAATGGGGGCGCTGGTCGCCCCCTTATTTATTCTCGCCGCCTGTACTCCGCAATCGTCGCCGGAAAGTACCGCTCCCGCTGTTGAAAAAACCGAAACGGTAAAGACAGAGACTCCCGCCAGCACCCTAACGGTGGCCGGGGAAATGGAATTGAAACCGTTGGTGAATCCCACTTCTGCAGATCTGGCGAGAGGCGCGAAGGTTTACAAGGCAAATTGTGTCAGATGCCATAACCCTGATCCCAATCTCAAAGGCAATCTCGGTCCGCAGCAAATCGATGCTCCTTTCGAAGTTGTGGTATCAAAGATCATGACGGGTAAGTATCCTGATCCGTTACCGCCAGGCTTTGTTCCCAAGCGTAAGACGAAGGCCATGACTCCTCTCAAGATGTTGAAGAATGACATTCCGTATATCCACGCCTGGATTCAATCGGTCAAAAAGAAATAGCTCAAGATTAATTATGTCCCAATATTTTAAGGTTTCCGGACTTTCGCCTCCGGGGGCCCTAAAATGGGAAGCTATGAAAGAGCAATTTTGTGTCGATGCCGGTCATTCTCTTTGTACTCTCAAAAATGTCATTCTTCTCGAATGGGAAAACCTCGTCCGGAATGTCATCTCTTCTTCACAACACGAATCGACACTGATCCTATTGGATCATATGCCGAAGATCCTCGACCAACTGGAAAAGATCCTGAAAGAGGAATATGTTGATGAAGCGGAGCTGGGAAAAAATCACGGATACTATCGTTCCACGATGACTGATTTTTCACTGGCAGACATCATGACGGAATACAGTCTCCTGCGGGAAGTATTGATAGAATATCTCTATCCTATGGGTGATATGAGATGTGCCAAACTCATCCATAAGTTCGTGGACATCCTGCTGAAACATTCCGCCATAGAGTTTATCAATAGTCAGATTATGCATCGATCGCTGACAGTAGAGCCTTTGGGAAATGAAGCCCATGAAATTAAGGCTAACCCAGTAATACCAACTCCCAATCCATCTCACAGCAACCAAACGGTTTAGTGAAGACTAGACGCTGATTCTTTATCCGGTTGCTTCGCCTTATCTTTTTCTCTCTGTGAGTGATCCAAAATATAGATATTGAAAGCGTGACGGATCACCGGTTGGGCCACATTACGGACCGGAATTTTTCCGGGCGTTTCACCTTTCTCAACTCCGGCATGAGCGTGTCCGTGAAACGCAATGTCCGCTTTTCCGTAATCAACAGCTTCGGCGAGATAGTAACAACCAAGGAAAGGATAAATTTCCTTTTTTTCGCCGTAAAGTGTCTGGGCCGTGGGCGAATAGTGAAGGAGGACAATTTTGTAATCGACATCCATCGACTTGATGATGTTCTCCAGTTCACGCGCCTCATTTTTTGAGTGCCTCATGAAAGCCTTCATCTCGGGCTCACCGAAATCTGAACCACAAGCACCGACAAAGCCGCCGCCAAACCCCTTGGCCCCGGCGATCCCGACCTTGAAGTTATTCACATGAAGGATAGTAGATGATCTTTCGAGGACCGTGACATTCGCATCCTGAAGGATCTTCGTTACAGTATCGACCTGATCGAGATGGTAGTCATGATTTCCCAGGACGGCGACCACAGGCACCGGGCATTTGCGAAGATCGTCGGCCAGAACCTGCATCTCTTCGGGGTGTCCTGTCTGGGTAAGGTCTCCGGCGATCAGTAGCATGTCCGCTTTATCCTGCAGATTATTAAAATGCTGGGCAAATCGGTTATGAGATTTCCGGTCAAAATGGACGTCACCGGCAGCAGCAATTCTGATCATTTGATTGCCTCACTTCCTTCGGGTGCAGTCAGGACGCGAACATTCACCTGGTTTCTGACATCATGTGAGGGAGCGCAACGGGAGATCACTTCATCGACGGCATCTTTTTGTTCCCGGGTGAAAACTTCACCTTTGGCAATGATGGTAGAGTCCGTGACGATGACCTTGATATCGTGTTCCGCAATCCTCTCATCGAGAGTGAGTGCGTCCATGATTCTCCCTTTGGTGTAGATATAGTGCTCTTTAGTGTCATCGCGATCGTTCACAGATTCTTTTTTCTCGCGATATGGGTAAATGACCGACTGAGCATTATATGAGGGTGCTTCGTAGAGGGAGCGATAAAGCTTCTGAATAATTTCATTCGGAACAGCGAGATCATTTGACTGGCCGTAAATGAGAAGTGCCAGAACTCTTCTGGGAGCGTGCTTCGCGCGACTGAGGAGATAATCCCAGTCAAGACTACCTTGCTTCAGGACCGCAAGGGCATCGTGCCAGTGATGCGGATTATGTTCCTGGTGAGCAGCGGCCTTGATGACAATAAAGTCTTCCGGTGAAATGGCATTGATCAACATGTTGTTATAGGGAACGCGTCTCACGTGAGCTCGGACTTCTTCGTCGAAATAAATATCGCCGCTCGACTTGAAGATAACATCAACCAGGATGTCTTTCTTCCATGCCTTGTATAGCCAGAAGGGATCGCGAAGCTGTGTTGTGAAACCCTTCGCTTCAAGAACTTTAAGCGCATTTTCGGCATCATCGGGTCTCACAAAAAAATCAATGTCATGAGTGATTCTCGGACGCCCAAGATTTTTTACGGCCAGGCCTCCGATGATGGCATAGGGGATACCGGATTCTTCAACCGCGTTAACGGCTTCGAGCAGGATCTCATGAATGTCACTGAGCTCTGTCAGATTGTGATCATGATAGTCCTTCTCACAATTGCGCAGTTCTTCTTCGCGACTCAGTACCTGTTGGACTCTCATTGACTCACCCATGGCAGCATCCTCCCTGTGGGATGGATTATTCAAGAAAGAGGCCATGTGTAGACTGAAGATAACTCAGTCATTCGCTCTTTTCCCCGGGGAAATGT
>JAKFFP010000164.1:0-10764 GCA_036675045.1 Bacteriovoracales bacterium
GGAAGCTTTTTCTTTATGTGAAACCGGGAACGACCTGGATCGAAAGAGGTGCTGGAGTGATTCCTTTTTACCAATGGGTGAGATCCATTCCTGGACTGCTTTTTTCAGAAGGTTCTGTGCCTGAGGCATTCGGGATCATGAAAGAGGAAAAGTCTCACGCATTTCCGAGACTAAAACTTGTTGAGACCACGTTAGAGGGTGATTTGATCAGAAAGTTCAGAGAGTCGTAGCGAACTTCGCTTTGATCTTTTCCAGCTGTTCCTGAATCGCAAAGACTACCAGATATGTTTCAATGTGGTCCTGGTCAATGTTGATCTTGTAATGAGTTTCCACGTAAGTCGGAAGGTCTTCTTTCTCAAAGATCTCTTTTTTAAGGTCGTAGACTCTCACTCCGTGCTCAGGATCCTGAGTGGAAGTTTTCACTGTCATCACTTCTTCCCATTGGTAATTCATCACCAAGGGAAGATGCTCACGACAAAAATGAAGGGACTTAAAGGGCTTAATACAGTTCTTACAGAAGAGCTTGTCACAGATCCCGCAACTCACTTCACCGGGTTCTTCCGGATGATTAGGACAAAATAGTTCGGCTCTCTTAGCGGCCTTGAGTCTTTGCGCCTCTTTTAAGCGCGCAAAGATTACCGGATGGTATTCTGCATTGGCGGCTGAAATGGATGATCCTGAAGATTTCTCTTTTTTTTGGTCTTTCATCAGGCGATAGATGAGAAACCCGAAGACACCGAGGATAAGCACCAGGAGGAGATTGGTGACCACAATTAAGATGAGTGTCGTGTTTTCCATACTCAGTACAGATGAACTTCCGTCACGGGTTTGTAGCCCAGGAAATTGTTATAAAACTGTCTTGTGGATATTTTAAGCTGATCCCTGAAATAAGTCTCTTCCCGGGTGTGAAGGTCATTTCTGATCTGTTGCAGGAGCTTCTTGGTCAGATTCTCTTTCCATTCCTCAGCAATTAAGGGAAGCCCCACGTTGGTGAGCTGAAGATGACCGGATGACCGGTGATAGGAAATGAAAACAGCTCCCTGGGTGGCCATCTTGCGCCGCTGAGAGATCTGGGTCTTTTCGATCTCCAGATGCTTTCCGTGAATCAAGCGCGGATCTTTATGTTCATGCTTCTGGATCTTGATCATGTCGTCGCCGAAAATAACTTCCTGGTAGTTGTAGAAAACGGCGGTATTTATTTCGGGATAGGTAGAGTCGATCCATTCCTGGTGTTTCTTCAGCATGTAGGATTCACCGTGGATCGGAAAATAGTAAGTTGGTTTGAATTCTTTCAGGAGGAGATTGAGATCTTCCTTTCCCGGATGGCCCGAAGCATGGATCAGGTGATCGCTGGCTGTGATAACTTCTGCGCCAAATTCAGTGAGCTTATTATAAATGCGATAAATTTTCTTTTCATTGCCGGGAATGACTTTCGAACTGAATACAACCAGGTCACCAGGCGCGGGTTTAAAGGTACTGTCTTCGCCGAAACTGAATCGTCTGAGCGCTGAAAGGAAATCTCCCTGGCATCCGGAAAGGAAAATAAGCATTTTCCCCTTTTCGCCTTTTACCTGGGCGGGATCCGAAAATTCATCTGGACTCAGGGTCGCGTGACCGGTTTCGAATCCCGCTTCCATATAGGTTTTAATTGATCGCCCCATGAGAACGATTTTTCGCCCGGAAGCTTTCGCCATCTGGGCAATGGTATTCATGCGGTGAACGTTAGAGGCAAAGAGTGTGAGATAAATCCGCTCTTCAGGACGATCGAGGAGAGCCTTGAGGTCTTCGTTCAATTCGCGCTCGGAAGTAGTTTTTCCGTCATAGATCACGTTCGTGGAATCCATGAAAAATGCTGTGTATTTGCACTCACCAAGCTTTTCTTTGATCCTTGGGAAATCCATCGGAGCTTCATGCCTAGATGTCAGGTCAACCTTGAAGTCCGAAATATAAAGCGCCCCCCATGTGCGGTCTTTTGATCTCACGATCATCCCGCAGGTTTCCGGGATCGAGTGATTCACATGCACCGGGGAAATGTCGACTTCATCGAAGCAAAGGTCATCCGTTGTATTGTAGAGCTGGTATTTCAGGGTGACCGAAAATTCCTGGAGCTTTTTCTGGATGAGGTGAAGCGTAAAATTTGTAACGTAAACGGTGAGATGGGGGAATTGCTGGAGGAGTTGACCCAGACCACCGATGTGATCTTCATGCCCGTGAGTGATGATGATATTTTTGAGGCGTGATCCGTCGAGTGTCGAAAAATCCGGGACAAGATAATTGATGTCGAAGCACTCTTCGTACGGAAAAAGCATCCCGCAATCAATAATGACATCCTCATTCTTAGTTCGGATGAGAGTCATATTGGAGCCGATCTCCTCAACTCCGCCCATTGGCATTACACTGAAATATTTATTCCTCAACTAGATCGCCTTTGTTGCTTCGGCGTGTGCTTCTGTATCGAGCAGTTCCTTAATTCTAGCAGAGAGAATGAGAGAGGCAACATCGGTCTCTTCGCCAACCGTGAAATCTGCGTACTGACGTTGAGGGTCGAGGTACTTCTGATACATTGGTCTCACCGTATCATAGTACTGGGAGATGACTGATTCGAGAGAGCGCCCGCGTTCTTTGACATCGCGGTGAAGACGACGCGTGAAACGGATATCGGAATCGACATGAAGGAAACATTTGATGTCGAGCATATCGCGGATTTCCTGGTCGTAGAGGGTGAAGATCCCTTCAAACAGAACCACTTTGCACGGACCGAGAGTTTCGAACTCACCCGTTCTTCCCGATGTGGTGAAGTCATAGATCGGACATTGAATAGATTTCCCGGATTTCAGGTCACGAAGGTGTTGCCGTAAAAGTTCCCAGTCAAAAGCATTGGGATGATCGAAGTTCGGCTTTCCCGCATTCGTATGAACATCGCGTGGCAGCTCGTTCAGGTAATAGGAATCCATGTGAAGGAGAAGGGAGCGGGCACTGTTAATGCCTTTCATGACTTTTTTGGCAAAGGTGGTTTTACCCGAACCAGAGCCACCGGCAATACCCACGAGAAAGATCTTCTGCATGGGAGGTTCTTCTAGCAGGAATGGGCTCCTTCCGTCAAAAAAAGGCGGCGCTTTGTAAATTTTTTATCCTCTCATCTGGCCTCAAGTACGCTATAAGTCCTCAGCATGAATACCTTCTGGATTGTGACTCTATTCCACGCTCAAATGAAGCCGGAGGACTGGCCCCGACTTCAGGATCTTGCCGTGTCCGATTTCAATGCCCAGGGAATTGAAGAATTCTCTCTGGATGAGCCGGCAGTGGACCGGATCCTGGGTGATCGCTCTTATTCCGGTGGAGATCTGCCGGAAGATGTTCTGGATGAAGTTGAAGATGTCGTGAAGAGTGGCCCCGTCACTGTCAGGTATTTCTTTGAGAACGAAAATGAGGCCCGTGGATTTCATGAGGCCCTCAAAAAACAGGTTCTGGGAGAAATGCAGGTGGAAGAGTTTCCGGTGGAAGACTGGAACGCTGAATGGAAAAAACATTATTCGCCGATCGTTGTAAACGAAAAGCTCACCGTTGTTCCCTCCTGGCAGAAAGATTTTCGGGTTCAGTCGGGGGAACGAATTCTCATTAATCCCGGAATGGGATTCGGAACCGGAAGCCATGAGACAACTTTTCTTTGTCTTAAGCTCTTCACGGAAGAAGTTAAATGCACCCTCAAAGATGTTCTTGATTTCGGATCCGGCTCAGGGATTCTTGGTCTGGCCGCACTTAAACTTCATCCTGAATGTCGGGTTGATTTTTACGATATTGATCCCGAGGCGAATGAGAATTGTTTTCAGAATGCTGAAATCAACTTCCTCTCTGAACGGAAGTTCAGGTTATTGTTACCGGAAGTCAGGAATGTTCTCCAGGCACAGTATGATTTGGTCTTCGCCAATATCCTCGAGAATATTCTCCTGGAAGAAAAAGATTTTCTCATCAGTCGGGTTAACCCTGGTGGCACTCTCATCCTGTCAGGACTTCTTAAACATCAGTCTCCAGGGATCATTTCCGCTTATCAACATTCACTGTGCTTTGTGAATGAAGTGACGAAAGGTGACTGGTCAGCGCTCCTTTTCCGGAGAAATCCATGAGAGCGGCTTACTTAAGTGAGCTTACTTCCCAGGAACAGTACGTTTTGACCGGAGATATCCTCCATCATCTGGTGAATGTCATTCGCATCGAAAAAGATGAAGAACTCCTCCTCCTGAATGGCAGAGGGTATTCAGTCACGACGAAAGTAGCCGAAGTGACCAAAAAAGCTCTGGTCTTAAATCGTTTGAGTGAAAAAAGAAGTGAACCTCACGGAGTGATGGATGTGTTGATCGGCATTCCCAAAAAGGACGCCCTGGAACTGTGCCTGAAGCAGGCAGTGGAGCTGGGCTTACGGAAGATCTTCCTCGTTCGAAGTGCTTATTCTCAAACGCGAGTGCCGGAAGCCGAAAGAGTTACCTCACTATTGATATCTGCCCTGGAACAGTCGAATGCACCCTTTCTTCCGGAAGTCATTGAGGCCAGCTGGGAACAATTGCCGTGGAACGATTATGGTACGGTAGTCCTGCTCGACTCCCAGGAAGGAAAAGCGGGAAAATCCACTCAAGCTTCTTCACATAATCTCCTGATAATAGGGCCCGAAGGGGGATTTTCTCCGGCGGAACTCAGTCTCATCCGCGGACATAAAAATGTTGAATCAATTCTTCTCCCGACACCAATTCTGAGAACTCCTACCGCTCTGGCGACGGGTGCGGGAATCCTTCTTCAAAGATTGATGAGTTGAATCTTTTGTGACAGAATTTTTTAAAGTCTTCAAAGGGAAATAATGAATCTCGAAAATGTACCTTCTACCAAGAAAAACGCTGCTTCGGTTGATTTTGACCTTGATGAATTTGATTTCAAGCCGATCACCAGTGGCCTCGGTTTTTCTCACCAACAGAAAACCACCACCGAAATTAAACCGGCATTTGCTGAGCGGCAGGTCATTCGTGAGGCACCAGCAGTGTCACGTCCGCAACCCACTCCCAAAAAAGAAATGAACGTTTATCAGAATGATCTTTCGATTTTCTACGGAGAATCTCAGCCGGTCGTTCAGTCAGCTCCGGTAAAGGAAATACCAACGGAAAAGATTCACCGGACAGCTTCAAAGGTTGACCGCATCGTTGCCTACATTCTGGATCTTGGGATTCTTGGATCAGTTTTAAGTGTCATGCTCATGTTTATGTCCCGCGCGACGGAAATGGAAATCATGGAAGCCTGGGCCCAATATCCGAATGAAATCACTCCCCTCATTCTCACTCTTTTCTGCGGATTTTATATCCTCTACTTCTCTATCTCCGAAAAAACCGGGGCTACGATGGGGAAAACGATGATGAATATTCGTGTCGTGAATTCGGAAAATCGCTCTCATGAATTTATGACTCTCGTCCTGAGAAGCCTTATTACTCTCGCCAATTTCGCAAGTCTTGGTCTTTTCTCCTATTTCGACCTCCAGAACAAGGCAACTTCTTCGAAGGTGATCAAGGTCGGTTAATGTTCACAAAAGAGCTCGCGGAATTTCTGGATAAGAATAAGGGAAAGAAGATCGTTTTCACGAACGGATGCTTTGATATTCTCCACCGCGGTCACGTCACTTATCTCGCAGAAGCAAGAAAGCTCGGTGATCTTCTGGTCATTGGCCTGAATTCGGATGCGAGTGTGAAAAGACTCAAGGGTCCTGAGCGTCCGATTAACAATGAAAATGATCGGCGCTACGTTTTGTCTCAACTTAAGTCAGTCGATTACGTCGAAATTTTTTCTGAAGATACTCCCCTCAATCTTATTCTCACTGTTAAACCGAGTGTCCTGGTGAAAGGTGGAGACTGGAAGATCGAGCAAATTGTTGGTGGAAAAGAAGTTCAGCAAATGGGGGGAGAAGTGTTCTCGCTTAATTTCGTAGATGGATATTCAACCACCAGTCTGATTGAGAAGATTCAGCATCACGATTAATTTCCCCGCCCAATAATCTCGGCAGGCATATTTCCTGCGTTCCATAAAATCCAGTGCTTATCGTCCATTTCCACATGTTTCGGGTCTCTTCACAATTCGCTAAGTCGCCTGAATCATGGCTTAACTTAATTTTCTTAGGCTGCATTCTCAAATAGGAGTCAAATAATACCCGACGAAACCGATCAGTGGTGAGTCTGATCATTGTGGTCAGGCTTTCTGATTCTGCAAGGAGTACGTTACATGGGCTTAAGAATCAACACCAACATTGCATCCCAAGAGGTGCAACGGAACTTGAAGGTAAGCAATGCCGCTCAAGAAGCCGAGTTTTCCAAACTGTCGTCAGGTAAGCGAATTACAAAATCCGCTGATGATGCCGCCGGTTTGGCCATTGCTAAAAAATTGGAAGCAGAGACCAAGGGTCTCAGAGTAGCTTCGAGGAACGCGAATGATGCGATCTCGATGGTTCAGGTAGCCGAAGGTGGCTTGAACGAATCGAGTAACATTCTTACTCGCCTCCGCGAACTTTCTATCCAGGCCGGTTCAGACACAGTCGGAGATGCTGAAAGAGGCTATCTCTCACTTGAGTATGAACAATTGGTAGCTGAAGCGGACCGTATTGCGAAGACGACTTCGTTTAACGGAAGACCGCTTCTGCAGGGTGAAGGCTCAGTCCTTCAATTCCAGGTCGGCGCTTACGGCGGCCAGGAAAACCAGATCGAGCTTGATGCCGGGCAAACTGATGCTTCGGTAGAAAGCTTAGGAATTAGTGGATCAAACGTCCGTGATAAACAGGACGCGATCGACAATCTGGAGAGAATCGATGGTGCCATTCAAAAAGTGAGTGCGTTTCGCGCAAACTTTGGTTCGGTACAATCAAGACTCCAGTCTGCGATCAACAATATTGACGTAGCGGTAGTTAACCAGGAATCAGCACGTTCGCGGATTGAAGACGTGGATGTAGCAGAGTCAACAGCGAAACTCGCATCTGCGCAGATGAAGAACGCTGCTGGTGTTGCAACTCTTGCCCAGGCAAATGCTCTTGGACAGCAAGCGCTCCGTTTGATTGGTTAATTGTTAATGGTGTCTGTTCTCCTTAAGCCCAAGACCCTCCGTGAGAAATCACGGAGGGCTTTTTTGAGGTATCATTGAAAGACGGGAATAAGCTGAACAAAATCCAGGACGCGAATCAGATTTTTCTGAATATTATGTCTGCGAAGGACGAATGTTCTGAGGTCTACGTCTGGAGATTTGTCGGCGCGACCAAACATCTTGGACTTTCGCGGATAGAAGCTGTCCGGAAGCAGAGGAATGATTTTTGTATCGTTCCGGCAGAGGGGCAGGATCGCGTAATTCAGGAAATGTTTGGCGGACAGACACATGTGGATCTTTATATTCCGTCCCGATGCATACTCATGCGCTGCCGGTTGAAACAGACAGACGCACCTTTCCGCTATTATCTCGAGTTTCCGGAATTCATCGCTCAGTCCGAACGCCGCAAAGAGCTTCGCTTGAATGTCTATGACGATCAGAAAATCAAAGTGAGTTTCGGCAAAACCGTAACTCTTCCCCGCACAATGAGCCAGTTTTTCCTGAAATCATGCTTTGATGTGAGCACCGGGGGACTTTCATTCTTTGTTTCAAAATCCGAAGCGAAACTATTCCACGCGAATGATCCCATCGTTAACATGGAGATCAAATCAGAAAACTGGTCTGCGAAAGTTTCTTCTCAGGTTCTGGCCATTCGGGAAACAGAACCCGATGAGGCCAATGGCTTTCCGTATAAAGTCTGGCGGGTGTCATGCCAGATAACCCAAATGGATCCGGTTGCCAAAAAACAGCTGGAGCGATTCATATTTGAACGGATAAAGGAAGAGCTCCATGCTATAAATGGATAGCATGAAGATTTCAGCGATTTCCGATGTCCATGTAAAAAGACCAGGTGATGAGGCGCAATTGCTTCTCGAGAAGTTCCTCGATCATCCTGATGTGCGATCATCCGATCACGTCTTACTCCTGGGTGATATTTTCGATCTGATGTGCGGCCCGCACAGTCAGTATCTTTCCGATTTTGACCAACTCTTCAGGAAAATTGATTCCCTGGTTAGGTCCGGAGTAAAAGTTCATTACTTTGAAGGGAATCACGATGTTCACCTGGATAAGCTCTTCAGGAAATTTTGGCCCAAGGGCGAAGTCACCGTCCGACAGAATCCGGAAATTGAAACATGGGATGGAAAGTCATACTACTTCTCCCACGGTGATGAGCACGAACCTCATAACCACCCTTATCAAAGATACAAGAAACTGATTCTTTCGCCACCTCTCCGGTTTGTCGCCAATCAACTGATGCCTTATGCCGTCCTGAAATTTATTGGAGAAAAGGCCTCTTCGATGTCTCGAAAGAAAGGATCAAAGACCTTTGACCAGGAAGGTGTACGTAAGACTTTCCGCGATGGGGTGAAAGAAGTGACACTCGAAAGATACAATTTCGTGATTGGTGGCCATAGCCACGTTCAGGATATGTATGATTCGGGCAAATCGGTTTATCTCAATAATGGCTACGCATTAAGGTCGAAAACTTTCATTCTCATAGAAAAGCATGAGCCAAGATTTGTATCCTTAGTGTAATTGCGCCATGGCCTTCACTTCTTTCATGATCATTTTCCCAATAAGTTCTTTCACAGAAGACTCCGTTCTTTTCTCTTCCCGGTCCGACTGGATTTCTTTTTGGACAACGATCAAAA
The DNA here is from genome assembly GCA_036675045.1 of Bacteriovoracales bacterium. Classification (GTDB taxonomy): domain Bacteria; phylum Bdellovibrionota; class Bacteriovoracia; order Bacteriovoracales; family Bacteriovoracaceae; genus Peredibacter. The sequence continues at coordinate 8,754 of JAKFFP010000164.1, forward strand.
GCTCAGAGTATTGAGCGATTTGCGGCAAGTGTGTAATGGCGATGACCTGGCCCCTGCTACCAACCTCAGCGAGAGCTTTGCCGATGCAGTTTGCCGTTTCTCCTCCGATGCCGGTGTCAATTTCATCAAAGAGGAAAATACTGATCGAATCATAGCTCGATAGGATCTGCCGAACACTCAGGAGAATCCGTGAAAGCTCGCCTCCGGAAGCAATATCTTTGATCCTGAAATATCCCTCGCCCGCATTCGTTTCGGCGGTGAAGTGGGCGGTAGACATCCCGGATTCAAGAAGCTCCTCTGACTTTTCGATCTGGATACGAATAGTGGCTCCCGTCATCTTAAGTAGTCTCACTCGTTCGGTGAGTTCTTTGGAAAGTTTGCCGGATGCTTTCATTCTTTTTTCGTGAAGCTTTAAGCCTTTCAGTCTCAGGCCCCGGTCAAGCTCACTCAGTCTTGCTTCACTTTCACCCAGGTTGATCTCCAGCTCATCGAGAAAGTTTTTCTCTTTCAGAAACTCGACCTGCATCTGAAGAATGGATTCCACTGTTCCACCGAATTTCTTCTTCAACTTCTGATAAATATCCAGGCGATCAATCACCCCTTCAAGCTCTTCAGGATCAGCCTCCTGGTTGAGATTCTTTTCCAGAGAAGTTTCCACCAGCGTAATCTGATCCAGGAGAATGGCAAGGCCCTCCTGCTGATCACCACAGAGCTCGGGGTTTTTTGAAACGAGGGAATTCAGTTGCCGGAACAAACCATGAATACCTGCGGTGCCCTCTGAACCATCGAAAAGATCCCGGACCTGGTGGTACAGGCGCTGGGTCTTTTCGAGGTTAACAAGAGAGTTCTTCTTCTTCAGGAGATCCTGCTCGTCCTGGGAGGATGGATTCAGTTTCTCAATCTCCTGGAGCTGATAATTCAGATAATCCAGGCGCTGTTCCCGCTCCCGGCGTGAAGCCTCGAGTTCTTCCTGTGTTTTTTTTACCAGCTTGTAATCGCGATAGGTCTTTTGATAGTCAGCAACCTCGGACTCCAGCTTGGCAAAATGATCGAGAAGATAAAGTTGATAGGAGCCGGAAAGAAGCTTCTGGTTTTCAAACTGGCCAACCAGATCAATATACTTCCTCGCAAAGGTCGAAAGAAAGACCAGGGTGCATGAAAGGTGATTGACGTATGTTTTGGTTGCTCCGTTTTTGTAAACCAGACGCTTGATGATGAGCTCTTTACCTTCGACGGGGTATCCCTCTTGATGAAGAAAATCTCTTACTTCAGAATCCTCGCAGTGGAAGGAAGCTTCTACGAGTGAATACTCGGTTTCACGGCGAACGACTCTTTTGTCCGCCCGTCCACCCAGGATGAGCTGGAGGGCATCGAGAAGTAAGCTCTTACCTGATCCGGTTTCCCCCACGATGGCATTGAAGCCCGGACGGAAATGCACCGTTTGATTGCGGAAGGTGGCGAAGTTCTGAATAACCAGGCTTTTTAAATAGAATGTCGCGTTCATGGTGACCCCTTAAGGACCATGATACGGATAAATTACGGAAAATCAAGTTGTCCGTATTTTTTCCGTAGGACCACTATTCCTTTTTTCCAGAAACGAATTTTTCGCTGACCGTTTCGAAGTAGAGGCGCTCCGGATTCTTCACCAGTGAAACCTTCTTCATGCGGGATGAGTTAATCAGAACGACGTCCTGCTCATCAATATTAATGGCCACCTGGCCATCCAGGGTCAGAGTCACTGAGTGATGGGGCGGGAGAAGCTTCAGCGCTATAGGTGCGGTATCAGGAACCACAAAAGGACGATGAATCAAGGAATGTGGACAGATCGGAGTTAGGATAATTCCCTTTACGTCGGGGTGAACGATCGGTCCGCCGGCTGCCATGGAGTACGCGGTTGATCCCATGGGTGTGGAGATAATAATTCCGTCGCCACGGATATTATAAATATGCTCGTTACCCATTTCCGCCCGCAGAGTTATCATCCGGGCAATGTCATTTTTGGCGAGAACGG
>JAKFFP010000275.1:0-1687 GCA_036675045.1 Bacteriovoracales bacterium
GGTGAGGAAGGCTTCCGCCGGTGTCCCTTGCCCTTTCGGGCAAGGATCCAGCTTTGCCATTTTTCCACTCCTATCGTGACTCTCCCACAGATCTCCCGGGATAAGAAAATGCTCTTTCAATGGGATCCGCATGATTTACTCCATTTGAACAAGGTTGACTTTTGGACTTACCCGATCCATGGCTCGGTGACCCTCCGCATAGAGCCTTATATCATGTTTCTGTGCGTCGAATCCACATCTTTGCTGATGGCTTTCCGCCACGGCGGACAGGCTCTTCAGATTCCGCCTCACGGTGGACACCCTTGCCATTCGCTAATACTTCCTGAACCCGGCGTATGCGGGAACTTACACCCCGCCAGAACATTCCCATGCCCTACATACCAAAAAAAGTGTCCGCCTTTCGGCAGACACTTTTATATAAGGGACAAGAGGCAGGTGATTGGAAAGACAAATCTTACGTCTCACTTCTTACATCTTATTTTTTCCCGCCTTCCATTTTCTCTTTCAATTCAGCCAAAGCATCCAAATCACCTAATGTTGATTTTTCAGACTGAGCTGGCATCTCTACAGAATCTTCTTTCTTCTTTCCTGCAGGAGCAGCTGCTGGCTTCTTAGCCTGCTTAGCCTCTTCTTTGAAAGTTGCAGTATGAGAAAGTACGATACGCTTGTCGTCTTTAGAGAATTCAGTCACTTTGAAATCCAAAGCATCTCCAACTTCTACCTGAGTACCGTCTTCTTTTTCAAGATTTTTCACAGTTGCGAAACCTTCCAAACCGTAAGGAAGCTCAAGAACAGCACCTTTGTCGTTCTTAGAGTTTACAGTACACTTATGGATTGAACCAATTGGGAACACTGTCTCGAAAGTATCCCAAGGATTCTCTTCCAATTGCTTATGACCAAGAGCCAATCTTCTGTTATCAACGTCAAGTTCCAAAACAGCAACAGCTAGTTCGTCACCAACTTTTACAAACTCAGATGGATGCTTGATTTTCTTAGTCCATGAAAGATCAGATACGTGTACCAACCCGTCGATACCTTCTTCCAGCTCAAGGAACAAACCGAAGTTTGTAAGGTTTCTCACCACTCCTTTATGCTTAGTACCTACAGCGTACTTAGTGCTCATGTCCTGCTTAGTCCATGGATCTTCAGTCAACTGCTTGATGCCAAGAGACATCTTTCTGTCGTCCTTATCCAAAGTCAATACAACTGCTTCGATTTCGTCTCCTACTTTCACGAAGTCAGCAGGGTTTCTCAAGTGCTGTGACCAGCTCATTTCAGAAACGTGAATCAAACCTTCTACACCAGGAGCAAGCTCAAGGAATGCACCGTAATCTGCAACGTTTACGATCTTACCTTTTACTCTTGAACCGATCTCCAGGCTTGAAGCCAATGAATCCCAAGGATGAGAAGTCAATTGCTTCATACCCAATGAAATTCTTCTCTTATCATCATCGAAGTCAAGAACAACAACCTGAACTTTCTGATCAAGCTGCAGTACTTCTTCCGGATGATTGATACGACCCCAAGAGATATCTGTAATGTGAAGCAATCCGTCTACACCACCCAAATCGATGAATACACCGAAGTTGGTCATGTTCTTGATTACACCTTCCAATACCTGACCTTTCTCAAGGTTGTTGAGGATCTCAGCTTTCTGCTTCTCGAGATCTTTCTCGATCAATATCTT
>JAKFFP010000233.1:0-10745 GCA_036675045.1 Bacteriovoracales bacterium
CCAGCAGATCGAGCACATGGTCAACATGCATGTGGGAGATGACGACCGCATCCAGTTTCAATTTTCTGATTTCGGAATAATTAAAATCAATAGTCGGATTCAGGGTTAAAAAATCTGAGAAGTCATTTATTAACAATGGATCAATCAGAAAACTGGTTGTCTTTGACGTAACGAAATAACCAGCGTGGGTTAATCTAAAAACACCCAAACTCTCATCTTTCAGAGTTTCTTTCGTAAATTGCATATGCATGATGGAAATTGTACTAGAAAACTAAGTAACCGCATAAGTTACTGACAAAAAAAAGCCAGGGGCGCGAGACCCTGGCTTTAAAACTCTCAATATGCTTACAATAAAGCGATGGTGCCCGGTGAGGGACTCGAACCCCCACGCTCGCGCATTAGGTTCTAAGCCTAACGTGTCTACCAATTCCACCAACCGGGCATCGATATCGAGAAATGAAATTATGGATTTGTGGGCCAAATTTGGCAAGGAATTAAGCTGACTTCTTGCCCGGCGTCGCGGGTTTTTTCTCGAGTTTTTCGAGGTCTTTTTTCGACTTATCAAGCATGTTCTGGAGCGCGGTCTTTTCCTGGCGGAGTTTATTCGTTTCTTTCTTGAGTTCGGCCTGCTGGTTTCGGCTTTCCACCAGATCCTGCGTAAGCTTTTTCACAGAGTTCTCGAGATGCCCGATCTTGACCTTACTCTGACCATCCTCAGTAGCGACGGTATTTCTATTAACGGCATTCGCAGTCTGGAGTTTCATCTCGAGATCTTTGACCTTGGCACTGGCATCCTTCAGATATTGCTCCAGGAGCTGGACCTGCGTCTGAAGTCTCTTGGCCTCTACTTCGCTGCCGTGATTGCTGGCATTGGCATTCTGATTCATGCGGGCAGCTTGTTCAGCTTTTCTCAGAGCTTCAGCCAGTTTGGCCTTTTCCTGTTTAAGAACCAGAAGCTGGGCTGAATCAGAAGTTGATCTCTCCTGAAGCTTGGTCACTTCTTTTTTTGCCATTTCCAGCTGAGTTTTTAACTGATCATTCAAGAGCTGAATTTTCCTGGTGTCTTCTTTGTGCCCATCATCTGTTTTGCCCGCTTCAATCGCGGCAGCAAGAATTGAGATCTTCGCCTTATACATCTCAATCATTTTATTCTGATTCTGGGATTGTCTTTCAAGTTCCTTGATGACCGTTGTCTGGGCCTGAGCGCCACCGCCGGCCATGTGCTTATTTACCTGCTCAAGTTTGGAGAGCATGCCACCCAGTTCCTGGTCTTTCTTTTCCATTGCCTTGGTGTAGGACTCCTTGGTTTTTTCCACCATTGAATCTTTCAGGATCATCATTCGCTGGAGTTTTTCAAGTTCCTGTCCAAAACGGGTTTCTTTCTGGGAGTTTTCCAGCTGAAGCTTCCGCGTGAGTTTTTCCATTTCACGGAATTCCTCTGCCAGTTTCATTTCACGCTCAGAAGGAGCGGCCTTGGAAGCATTCACACGAAGGATCTCGTCCACTTTCGATGGCGCATCCGGAACAACGATTTTAGCAGCTTCTTCCGAAACCTTCTTGAGGCGAAGCTGGGTTTCTTTCTGTGTTTTAAGTTCACTCATGGCCGTCATGAGTTTTGATTTCAGCTGATCTTTTTCATTCAGAGCAGCGTTGAGCTTATTCTCAAGATCGCCCTCGCGTCTGGATGGACCCGACACTCTGAAGAGAGCTGCGGCCTTTTTGTTTCCGCCGGTGCTGGAAGTACCTTCCGTTACTTTGTCCCGCTCCGAGAAGTCGAACATGCCAGGCCCTTTAGAGTCCGCGCCGGGAATAGACCTGACTGACATATTTCCGGGTTTCTCTTCTTTCGAACCGGAAAGCGTGACCTTAAAGTTATCTTTTTCTTCTTTCTGGCCCTTCACGGTAGTGAGGGTTTCTTTTTCCTGAGGAGTTCCGGAAATTTTCGTTACCGTTTCCTCTTCAACCTCATGTGCCGGTATGATCTGGAGATCGTCTTCAGAAGTTTCGATCTCTGCAGGGATAATTTCTACTTCCCCTGCCGGTGAAACAAGGGATGAGAGATCTTCTATTTCACCGTCAATCAGAACAAATGGTGTCGCGGAATCCGCTACCGGCTGAGGTACGGCCGATTCCATGAGTGAGTGCGTGAACATCATCCCTTTATTCTGGGTTTTGATATTCTCATCTTTGGTCCAGAGGCCGGTGATGACAACCTTGTTTACTTCCGGAAGATAGGTAAAGTCGAAGAAGTCAGATGACTGCAGGGAAACGTATAACAAATATTCTTCCGGAGTCTTAGTGATACTGGAAGTCAGTGAGTTCGTGACATCTTCAATCTGCATATTTTCAGAGTAAAAATGCATCTGCAGACCATAGACATCGCTGAATGTGCCGTAGCTTACTTCGATCGGGAATCCGACTCTCCCCTTATTCTTGAGAGATGTGAGATACATAAGGATATGGTCAAAGTAAGTCTTGATGGAAAGGGCACTCATGCCATTTTCAAAAGCATTATAAACAAGGTGATCGAGATATTCACCGGTATTGAAAGGATTCGTGATGTTGAAAGAACCATGTTCTTTGAACTTAGGATAGTTGTCCGAAAGATTTACTCCGCCAAATTCCTGGAAAAACTTATCGAGGATAAAGGACCCGAAAGGACCCAGTAGCCATGATTCATCGAGAACAAGCTTCCCGTTATTCATCATGAAGTTCTTGAGATCACGCGGCTGAGAGAGAGAAATCAGCTTGATATCATTTTCGAGAGTCGCATATGTGTCTCCCACGGCATCAAAGCTTTCAAGATCACGGACAAAGATATGAGTCCAATCAAGGACAACATTTTCAGTCATCGGATCAATAACTCTCACACCTTTGTTGGCAAGGTAAGAGCTCAGCTCCTCAGTGAGGGCGCCCGCAAGGTTCAGAATGATGATGTTGCTCATCATGTCCGTCATCCGCTCTGGCTCTCCTTGTTGATTTCAAGATATTTCAGCACTTCTTTCAACTTGTAATGGACCTTACCTACCGGCAGTTCTTTTAACTTCAAATTCTGAAAATGCAGGAGGTGATCAATCACTCTTGTCTCGAAGGTGAAGTCATCAGATATTTCCACCAGTGAGTCAGCGAAGATGATGACAGCTTCCCATCCTGAAACAAAATTCCGCGGAATTCCCTTAGGAAAGCCTTTTCCGTTGCCGAGCTCATGCTGGTATAAAACCGCTTCGGCCAGTTCAGGGAAAGCAAGGATATTGGATTTTCTGATAAAATCGTAACTTCTCTTAGGGTGTCCCATGAAGACATCAATCTCTTGTTTAGAGGCCTTCTCTGATTCAAGCCAGACCCTTCCATGCCCCGGGAGTTTGTTCTCCTGGTTACAGGCCTGGGCCACGTAATAACTGTAGTTCGCTTCACACAATCCGAAATCCAGAAGGAATGAGATGTTGTAAAAATCCCTCAGCATCATGAAGTGGAAAAAATCATTACTGAGAGCGGTGACTACACAAAAAGCCGCTGAGTAAAAACTCTTACGGAAAAGCTGAGTATCCTTAGCATGCATCATCTTTAGCGTTTCATGCGGAACCAGATTGAAGACGTCAAAGCATGCCTGAGCAAAACTCAGGAAGTGCTCTTCCTGCGAATGAGCATCGAAAAATTTACTGATGATTTTCAGACTCTGCATTTTGAGATCTTTTTCAAACTGCAGATAGCGGAGTTCCTTGAAGAGCATGTGGAATGATTCGATCAGTTCCGGCTTCGTAACTTGCTCGAAATCAAAAACAGTATTTAGTTGCGCGTGTTTTTTTATGAAATCTTCATCCAGTAACATGCCAGGCTTCAGAAGATAAAATTTTCTTCCTTCACTTGTTGAAAGATAAACATGTCCATCTGCGATTTTTCTTTTCGCGAGATCTTTAATCGGAAGCTTAATCATGTCGCTCTGGTCCTCAAAAAATCCAATACTTCTCAACACCTATCGGTCATTGGAAATCATGAATTGAGGATTATCCCCTCTCAGGACACCTTAAGATTTCGATAAAAAAAGACCCTCCGCCAAGGAGGGTCAAATGATGGATATCGCTTGAATGTTGATGAGTCTGATCGGTGATCAGAGGACGGAATCTTTTACTTCGCCCTTGGGAATAGCCGAGAGAAGCATTCGGGTATACTCCTCTTTCGGATTTTTATAGATCCGGCTCGCCTTGTCCATTTCAATAATTCTTCCTGCGTTCATCACTCCGACCTCGTCGGCGATGAAGTTCACCACACTCAGATCGTGAGAAATGAAAACGTAAGTCAGACCGAATTCGTCCTGCAGATCAAGCAGTAGATTGAGTACCTGGGCCTGAATGGAAACATCCAGTGCCGAGACCGATTCATCACAGACGACGAACTCCGGACGGAGCATCAGAGCACGGGCAATGGAAATTCTTTGTCTTTGACCACCGGAGAACTCGTGCGGGTAACGATTAAGCTGTGCCACTTTAAGGCCCACTTTTTCAGCGAGTTCTTTTGCCATATCCAGGCGCTCTTTTTTTCCTGAGCCCACTTTATGAATAACCAGTGGCTCAGTAAGGATTTCAGCGATCGTCATACGCGGATTAAGCGATGAATACGGATCCTGGAAGATAATCTGCATTTTGCGACGAAGAAGACGAAGCTCTTCGCCGTAGACATTGGTGATATCTTTTCCGCCATAAATGATTTGTCCACTGGCCGGTTCAATTAAACGGAGAATGGTTCTACCCAGTGTCGTTTTACCGCAACCTGACTCCCCCACGAGCCCCAGCGTTTTCCCTTTTCGAAGAGTAAAACTCACGTCGTCCACTGCTTTAAACTGATCAACGGTGCGGTTAAAAAATCCCCCTTTGATCGGAAACTGAGTGACGAGATTTTTAACTTCCAGAAGAACATCAGAAGGTTTCTCTGTAATTGCTTCCTTGTCGTAAACCACGACCTTCGCGGTGTCGATTTTTATCTCTTCTCCACTTTCATTCATAAAATCGCTGACGGTGAGAAGCCGCTTCGGGTTGGCACCCAGTTTGGGACGACAAGCCAGGAGACCCTTCGTGTATGGATGATTGGCGCCCGTGAAGATGGTTTTCGCATTATTTTTTTCAACGACATTCGAGCGATACATGACAACCACGTCATCAGCGATATCGCCGATCACACCCAGATCGTGAGTAATGAACATCATGCTCATGTGATATTCCTGCTGGAGCTTGAAGAGAAGATCAAGCACCTGCTTCTGAATCGTCACATCCAGAGCGGTAGTCGGTTCGTCTGCGATAAGAAGTTTCGGCTCGCAGGATATCGCCATCGCGATCATGACCCTTTGCTTTTGACCACCCGACATCTCATGCGGATAAGCATGGGCACGGGCCGCAGGACTAGGAATTCCCACCTGGTTCATGAGATCAATTGCTTTTTCCCAGGCCTCTTTCTTCGAGAGGTTCCGGTGTACCCGCAAAGTTTCAGCGATCTGATCACCGACCTTGAACACCGGGTTCAGACTTGTCATCGGCTCCTGGAAGATCATGGAGACTTTGTTTCCCCGGATCGCTCTCATCTGGGATTCGGAGTATTTGAGAATGTCCTGGCCGTTAAAAAGGATTTCACCCTGGGGAATTTTAGCCGCAGGTTTCTGCAGAAGGCCCATGACTGCAAGAGAGGTCACAGATTTCCCGGACCCGGATTCACCCACGATACCTATAGTTTTTCCCGCCGGGATATCAAAGGAAACATTGTTGACCGCACGGGTGACACCTTCAGAAGTATGAAAGTCGACCGTGAGATTTTTAACTGAGAGTAAAGGAGCGGTCATTTATTTTCCTTTGAGTTTCGGATCAAGGGAGTCTCTGAGAGCGTCTCCCAATAAGTTAAATGCCAGGACAATTAAAAACATCGCCAGTGTCGCTCCGGCAAGCTGCCACCAGACACCGCGTGAGATCTCCAGTTTGGCGTCATCGATCATCGTGCCACAGCTGGGTTCGCCCTGCACGCCGATGCCGAGATAAGAAAGAATGACTTCCGACTTAATGGCGATCTGGAACTGAAGCGAAGTATTGATGATCACAATGTGAGTGACGTTCGGAAGGATGTGCCGGAAAAGTTTCCGCATGTGACCGCCGCCGATGGCACCTGCGGCCTGAACATACTCTCTTTCTTTGTGCTTCATCACTTCGCCGCGAATGAGTCGCGAGAGCGTCACCCAGCTGGTGGCACCAAGAGCGATATAAACAGCAAACAGTCCTTTACCCAGGATCATGGTAATGGAAATGAGAAGCATGATATTCGGAATGGAAGAAAAAGTTGTGTAGAGCCAGGTCACCAGGTCATCCACCCATCCACCGAAGTATCCGGCGATACAGCCAAGAAAAACGCCGATGGGAATCGAGATCATCGCGGTGGCAACACCCACTGACATCGCGACCTGAGTTCCCCTCAGGACCTTCTTGAAGACATCACGACCGAAAATATCAGTCCCGAACCAGTGATCAAGACTGGGAGGCAAGTTGGATGCTCCCACTTCTTTAGCCCAGTCGGAAGCGATGAGCCCCAGCGAGGAGAAAAGTGCGATGAGCGTATATATGATCACGATGATAAGGGAGATCATCGCGGTCTTGTCGTAGATGAGGCGTTTAAAAGAATCTTTCCAGAGTGAGTTTTCTTTCATTTGAGTTTCACCCTTGGATCAGCAAATGTGTAGAGTACATCGGAAATAAGACTGAACAGGATGTAAACAACACTCGAAAGAATCGCCATCGCCTTTATCACCGGGAAGTCTGATGAATTAAGAGCGTTGAGGGTGATTCCCCCAAGACCCGGAATCCCGAAGAAACTTTCAAGCAGAAGAGCTCCGAGAATCAGGAAGGGAATCTGAATCACAACGTAAGTGATGATCGGTATCAGGGCATTCCGGAGAACGTGTTTCAGAAGGATATTGATCTCAGAAAGTCCTTTCGCGCGGGCAGTACGGACATAGTCCTGATAAATCTCGTCGAGGATGACCGTTCTGAAAAAGCGGACATCCGGACCAAGGCTCAGAATGATCCAGATGATTGCAGGGAGTGCGATGTAAGGAACAAAATCAGGGAACCCATATTCAAAGCCCGAAATCTCAAACAATCCAAGCTCAAAGGCAAAGAGCCACTGAAAGGCCAGGATGTATGTGAGCGCCGAGATACTCATTCCGGCGATACAGAAAAAGCGCACAAAGAGATCGATCCCTTTTCCGCGATAAAACGCAACCACCAGTGAAATGATGAGCGAGAGAACAGTCGAGATAATAAATGCGGGAATCGTGAGACAAAGCGAAGGATAGGCCCCCTGCCGGATCATGTAGGTAATTTCCTGACGGGTGGCCCAGGAACGGCCGAAATCAAAAGTGAATGCGGACTTCACCACATCCAGATACTGAAGGAAGAGGGATTTATTCAGCCCCAGCTGCTCACGGAGATCGGCCATGGCGCGGGCATTGGCATTCTTCCCGAGAAGGACGGCAGTGGGATCTCCTCCGATCATATTAAAGAGGATGAAGATCACCAGGCTCACACCAAGGAGAACTGGGATCATGTAAAGTAATCTTCTGATTATGTATTGGGCCATCGTTAAAACTTCTTACTCAGTTCTTTTTTCACTTCCAGATCAACACCGAGATACTGGAACTGACTGTGGTTAAATTCCATCTGCTTGAAGTTTTTTAACCAAGCTTGTGAAACATAAACTTCCGGACGATGAAATCCGTAGATCCATGGAGTGTCGATCGCCACCATTTCGGAGAGCTTTTCATACATGGTGGTTCTTTCCGGAGAATCCTGCATCTGTGTAGCGGTCTTGAAGAGAGCATCGAACTCTGGGTTACAGTAGTTGGCACCGTTAGATCCCGGCGCCGAATTTGGACAATAAAGAAGTCCCAGGAAATTCTCCGCGTCGGGATAGTCAGCTCCCCACGCCATAGTGTAACCCTGGTGCTGGCGAGTGGTGACTTTCTTAATCAGCTCGGGCCAGGTATTTGAACCAACCTTTATCTTCACTCCGATTTCCATCATGTTCTTCGCGATAAATTCAATCTGCTGGCGCGGAATAGTGTCGGAACGCGTTTCGATCGTGAGTTCAGGTAATCCCTTTCCACCCGGATATCCGGCCTCGGAAAGAAGTTTTTTGGCAAGTGTCAGATCGTACTTCGTATAAGGGTTTTTGAATTCCTTCCGGTAACCCGAAAGCCCCGGGGGAATCACACTTTGGGCCTCGGACGCCAGACTCTTGTAGAAAGTCTTGTTATATCCCGCGCGGTCAAACGCAAGTGACATCGCCTGTCTCAGTTTTCTGTTCTTGAGAACCGGATTGTCATAGTTCCATGCGACGAAAGTTACATCCAGCATCGGATCGATGTGGAGGCGGATTCCATTACCCTTCAGATTTGCATGAAGATTATTGGAATCATCAAGAGCTCTCTCATACATCGACTTCATTTCCATGAGATCAACTCTCCCCTTCTGGAAATTCAGCCACTGAGTCTGATCAACCGGGATGATATCAACCACGATCTTATCTACCAGGGGAAGTTTTTTTCCAGCATCGGCGAGAAGACCGAGCTTGGCGTCTCCTTCAGCACCCTCAGAAGGATAGAACTTGTCCCGGAACTTATTATTACGAAGATAAACGATTCGGTTACTCTGCTCGAATTTCTCGAGGGTAAACGGCCCCGTTCCCACTGGATGATTCAGGAACTCGTTTCCGAAGTGCTGAACGGCTTCCTTCGCGACGATGAAGGTATATGGCATCGCGAGTGAATAAAGAAATTGCGGAAAGGGACGCTTGAGGACGATCTGAAAACTGTGATCATCAATTTTCTTGAATCCCTCAATGGCTTCGTCGTAATTAGCGGCCGCGAGACTGGCATTTTTCTCACGCCATTCATTGAGACCCGCGATCTTGTCATCGATCACCCACCAGCCCTTGGCCTGGAGTTTAGGATCGGCGAGGCGACGGAGAGAATAAAATACATCTTCTGTTTTCAGTTCACGCGGCTGACCCTTGAAGGCAACGCTGTCATGAAAGAGAACGCCTTTTTTCAGTTTGAATGTGTATGTGAGTCCGTCGGCGCTGACCGTCGGCATAGACTCAGCAAGATTCGGCATGAGTTCATAGGGACGCTTCAGCGGATGAAATTCAAATAGGCCTTCGTATACCTTGCCGGTTTCATGACCGGAATAACGGTCAGAAACGTTGATTGGATCAAAGCCCGCAATTTTTTCCGGAGAAAGAAGATGCAATTCGCGTTCATCAAAATTTTTCTCTTTACTACAGGAAGAAAGAGCAACCAGAGCGGCTGCCAGTATGAGGCTCGAAACTTTCATTTTGACTCCGATAAAAGAAATAGAAATATTGTAGGTCATTCGCACGTAAACCTCACTATAAAAACAAGGCGTTGCTTATGACAATAGGTGCAAATTGCCACCAGTGAGATCAACTATTATTTCCAGAAGAGTTCCAGTGAGATGAGTTCGCGTTTTCCCTCGGGAGAAAGGACTTTGAAACGGGTGTTCATGAAGAAAGAATCGGTAAGATTAGACGCAGTAGCAATCAGGTTGTGACCTGCGAAAGGCGTAATGATCGAAATTTCTTTTTCTTTTTTTTCCACCTGAAAGATTTCTTCTTCCAGCGTGCAGAGGTTTTCCCTGCAGTTTAAGGGAAGTCCCAGCTTGTGCGCCAGAAGAACCCGCAATGTTTTCCTGAGAGCGGCGAGGAAATCGGCTCCCTTCAGGTCTGAATCTTTGAGATTTTCCCGGATGCTGTGCTCTATGCGTCTGGCAAAAGATTCCATGGCAGGATCATCGGCGTTTTGGTCACGAAGATCTGGAAAAATCAGCGCCTCTTCCCCATGAAGCGGGATCGTCACTGCCAGAATCCAGCTCTTGTCATCCTTCAGGACGGCTTCAATCCCAAAAAGATACTGACGTTCACGGATGTGGAGTCTTCCCTTTCCCTCGCCTTCAACCTTGATCGCCTCGATGTTTTTAAGCAGATCCGGATTGGATAATTTTTCAGAACCCTTAAAGAGCGAGCATGAGGTGAGGAGGAGAAGAAAAAGAATGCGGCTGAGCATGAATCATATTCAGCCGCAGAGAAATATTAGTCAATGTTTTTAGAAGCAGGAACCCGGTCATCATTCAGAGATTCAATGCGGGAAAGAATCTCTTCCTTATCCGTCTTATACTTGGCATGTTTCAGAGCATTCTGAAGATAACTACGCGCCTTGGTGAACTCTTTCATTTCTTCGTGAATGAGAGCAAGGTGCTTCAGTATCTCGATGTCATCAGGGACTTTCTTGTGAGCAAAGTGCAGTTCCTGCAGGGCCTTCTTCACGTTACCGGTCTTATAGTAATACCATCCCAGGGAATCCCGGATATATCCGTCATTGGGAGAAATTGCGAGCGCCTTCTGGATATAATCATAGGCAACATCGATTTTCTCACCGCGAACCAGAAGTGAATATCCGAGGAAGTTCCAGGCATGGGCGTTCTTGGGTTCGTTCTCGAGAATCCCTAGGATGAGAGAAGTCGACTCCTCGAAGCGCTGCTCTTTCTCATACAGGTTTGCGAGATAGTATTTGCGCTCGCCCGTGACGCGATGCTCGCCGACGAGCCAGGCTGTCGCACCAGGCAGGTGCTGCGCCCGCGCCGCCATTGGCCCGTCGGCCACGCGCACCCGCAGAGCCGCGAACTCGGCCCGAAGCG
>JAKFFP010000226.1:0-10709 GCA_036675045.1 Bacteriovoracales bacterium
GGCCGTCAGGATCGGGTTGAACGTCGGGTTGAACGACGGGTAGAACGTCGTATTGAGCGTCATCAGGACAGGTACGATTATCGTCCAGGTCCGGTTATTGTCGTAAGACCTGGTCCGGGTCGTGTGGTGATCACTCCCCGCCGAACTTATCGTCCTGGTCGTGTGTATCGTACCTATCGTCGCACGCCGATCATCTGGTCAGTTCCATTCGGTTACAGCTGTAACATGTATGGTGACCTGGTCCTGAACGGAAGATCACTTCATAACTTCCGTTATTCAATGGACTGTCACGAAGCTATCAACGACATCCGCATCTACGGAGACTTCTGTGATGATAACGTGATGTTTGATCAGACTGGTTATATGGAAGCAGAATTTTCATCACGCTACGAATGTCGTGATGCTCTTGGATGGTATTACTAAGATTTAAAATTTCTCCCGGCCGGGTTTACGAAAAGTAGATCCGGCCTTCTAAAGCCTTCAGAATTCCCTTCGCTTTTCCGTGTGTCCCGAAATCACATTCACGACCGGCATCGATAATTCCCTCGGGGATAAAGATTTCTGAATGCGCGAAGTTTAGAATCACAATGGCTTTTTTTTCTTCAAAGCTCCTTTCAAATGCGATCAGATCAGAGTGCTCTTTCAGAAGAAATTGAAAGTCGCCTTTTCGAAGTGAGTCGTTTCCTTGTCTCAAGGAAATGATCTTCTTGTAGTAGCTGAGAAGTGAATCAGGATCGTTCATTTCAGACTCAACATTCACCTTCGTAAATTTGGAATTGATCGGTAGCCACGGTTTTCCTTCTGAAAAACCTGCGTTCTCAGCAGGTGACCACTGCATGGGTGTACGCGCGCGGGCCCGACCTGGAATGAGCGGAAAGCGCTCAAGTGGATCCATCGCCTGGCCCTTCGGCACCGGCGTATTCTCCATTCCGATTTCCTCACCGTAATAAAGAAAAGGCGTTCCCCGGAGAGTCATGAGCATCGTGATCGCGAGTCGAAGACGTCTGTTCGTGAATTTTCCCCAGCGATATCGTGTTCCGTGACGAATGTAATCGTGATTAGAAAGGGTGAAATTCGGCCAGGCGCCTTCAGGAAGGGCTTCGTACCATCTCACAATACTTTTATAGAAGCGCTTCGCTCCCCAGAACTGGTACATGAAATGAAAATTGAAGGCCATGTGAAGCTCATCAAGTTTTCTTCCATGGTAACTTGCGGCCTCTTCGGCGTTGTCGGTGAAGATTTCTCCCACCAGCATTCTTTCTCCGGGATAGGAATCAGCAAGTGTCCTTATTTCGCGACAAATATCATGCGTCTCGGGACGATTGCGATCATAAATATGTTTCTGAAAAAGATCCGGAAAGAGCTTGAGGCTCCACGGATTATCACGAAACTGATCATCCTTAATGTACCAGTTCACAACATCCATCCGGAAACCGTCGACACCGAGATCGAGCCAGAATTTTAAGACCTTGAAAATCTCGGTTTTAACTTCCGGATGGCGCCAGTTGAGTTCGGGCTGGTTTCGCGTGAAGGTACTGAGATAATATTCTTTTCTTTTTTCATCCCACCACCAGGCATTCGTGAGCTCCAGCGTCGCGACCCAGTTGTTGGGTTTCTTCCCGTTCTTGCCCGGATGCCAGAGATACCAATCACGCTTATGCGTGTTACCTTCACGGCTTTCGATGAACCAGGGATGCTGGTCTGATGTGTGATTGATCACGAGGTCCATGAGGATACGGATACCGCTTTCATGGGCATCAGAAAGAAGTTTCTTAAACCCTTCCATACTTCCGAAGAGGGGATCGATATCCGTGTAGTCAGAAATGTCATAGCCGCAGTCTTTTCCCGGTGAAGGGTAGACCGGCGAGATCCAGATGGCGTTCACCCCCAGATCTTTCAGGTATCCCAGCTTCTGCCGGATGCCTTCGAGATCACCGATGCCATCACCATTACTGTCGTAGAAACTACGGGGATAAATCTGATAAACAATTGCTTCTTTCCACCAGCTCATTTTATTTCAAAAGTCCCTCGGCCTTGAGTGCTGCCTGGACTGCCGGGCGAGCGGCCACACGTCCTAAGTAATCCTGGATGAACTTCGGAGTCGGAACATTCACGTGTTTTGCCCACGAAAGGACAGTGAACGCATAGGCGTCCGCGGCCGTGAAATTATCACCCATCAGGAACTGCCCTTTTGAAAGTGCCGGCTCGAGGAGCTGAATTTTTTTTGTAAGATTGGCGATAGTCTTTTCTTTTTGTTCAGGAGAGATTTCACCCCAAAGAGGTGAGAAACCCTTGTGAAGTTCTGTGCTGATGAAATTGAGCCACTCGAGCTGGCGGAATTTTTCAAATCCATCCGGAATAAGTCTTTTCTCAGGAGCAAGGCTCGCCATGTACTGAACGATCGCCGGGCCCTCGGTGAGAACTTCGCCGTTATCCAGCTGGAAAGTCGGAACCTGACCCTTGGGATTGATCTTGAGGAAATCATCTCCCTTCTCAGTTTTTTTTGTCTTTAGATCTGCTTTGATTGTTTCAACCGGAAGACCGAGCTCGAGAGCGACAATATGTGGTGAAAGGGAACAGGCACCTGGTGAGTAATAAAGTCTCATGATTTTCTCCTGCTAAGTTTCTAAGAACTATAGCAGGAGAATCCTTATGACTAGTAGAGTCTTAGGTGATCAGAGCGGACCTCTTTCGCAGTCCTGTCAGCGTTATACGATTAAGGGACTCTTAAATTCTGGTTATGGATTTTTCGGGATAACTTCCCGCCCGGTTCTTTTCGGTCAGGCCTTAAAGCTCAGGGCCGGTTGTCTCTTCCATAGTTGGATTTGTTTCCGAAACCGCATCCGGAGATGGTGTCACAGCTGTCTCCGGATTTGTTTCAACCGGGGCAGCTTCTTTCATCGGAGGAATCACCTGGTACTGGTCTTGGTATCCTTCCGGGACAACGGTTTGAACTTCACACTTCAGGAAATGCGGATAGTTTTTGGGGAAAAGATCTGTGATCGTTACAGCAATGTTTTCGTATGCGATTCTCTTCGCCTGGTAGCGCTTATCCTTCTTCCCGTGTACATCTCTTCCTCTGATTACGAGTTCCACTACCGGTGTCTGCTTCATGATGTATGTGCTGCCAGCTTCATGTAAAAGCACCTTCTCCGGCAGAATATCAAATTTCTTCACCTGCACACCGGCGGTGAAGACCTGGCCATTTAACATTTTAAAAACAAGGTTGGTGGGAGCTTCGCTCGCCGCCAGATTTACTGTGAAACCGGCACCCGTGAGATTTGTCACATTTGTGTCGGCCTTATTGTCGATCATGAAATCACATTTAAGTTTGATGGTATTTTTATACTTGGAAATGATGACTTCTTTGTCGGCTTTCTCAGAAAGAACGACCAGCTTTTCCTCGGTCGTAAAAAGCGGCGCCCGCTTCTTTATCTCAGGTGCAGGGCCACAGCTGGCCAGAATGGTAAGTAAGACAAAGGAAAGAGGGGTTTTCATATCCCAGCTCTTACCATGACCCGGGATACCGGCGGAGAAACGTGTAAAATTTACTCTCTAATCGATGTATTCAACAGTCTCGCTGGATGGTCTTTTGATTTTTCAGGAACATGAATTCATCTAGATCTTTTAAAAGAAATGCCTTTAAAAGTGTTCACCACCCTATTACGCCAAGCAGTTCAAGACACTGAATTCACATGTCTCCTTTAAGGGGTGATTTATTCCCCATTGGGAATAGTTGAAAAGGTATTAAAATAAATAGCATGAATATCGTTCTCACAATTTTGCTGATTATGAGCAGTGTCTTTGCTGAGGTTTCGCAGGACACTTTCTTCCTCCAGCAGAGAGGGAGCATGCTCTCGCAGCTTCAGTACGAGATGAACCTTGATCTCATGGCGCTTGATCCGGATAACTGCAGAGTTCCTGTGAAAAGAGCAGACATTGCCCGTACCCTTCGGCGCAATATCCAAGAGCTCGAATCAACCGGTATGCTCTCCGCATGCCGGACAAGAAGATTTATCGGTCGCCGGAAAATTGTTCAGGATCTAAGAACTCAACGAGTAGCTGTGGAAGAAATTCTGACCTATGCTACTCCCAATCAGGGGATTACTCCGACCTCAGTAACAACGACAGAACCAGTACCAGAAGTTCCAGAGACAAAAGAAATTCTCGATCCGGTTGATAACTCTTACCTGCGTGAACCGGATCCAGCACCCAACTACGGAAGTAACCCATCCCCATTTGATATTTATCCTGGCTATGAGGGATTGCCGTACATGTCGAAGTCGGGAGTTGACGATACTATCTCATACACCTCACCGACACCCTATGATCCTTCGCGGTTTAGTTCCCGCGAAATGCCGCCGGGCCTTACTTTGTTAACCAGCGGAAACGTTGTCGGGGTTCCCCGGAAGTCAGGTCTCTTCTCGCCGGTTATCCGTGCTGGTTCTTACCTGAGACGCAGCGTCTTCAAGGGGCCAGTAAAGTTCAAAATTCTGCCGAAACCACAGTTCACAATCCTCGATCCCGTTCAGGCCTATTATTCAGGTGCAGGCTTTCGCGCGGATTATCCGCCCTTTCTCAAGGTGAGATTTAAAGACAAGACTGATGGTGTACGAACGATGCACGGAACCAGTACGGGTAAAATTTATTTCGAAGTCAAAGTGCTTGAGTTGGGAACCACGGGAGCGATTGGTCTGGATACACTTAATCGCGTCTTTGGTGGTGGCGCAATCAGTGACTCCGGGAAGTATGGTTTCGAGTTCAGGCAGTCATACCAGGATTTCTCGCAGATTAATAAGTCGAGTTTCAGAAAAATTCAGAAGGGTGATATCCTCATGGCCGCTTACGATGCGAGCACTGCCAAGTTCTGGATTGGGGTAAATGGCAGCTGGCTTAAGCCTGGCCCGATGGATGTATCTGATCCCGCAAAAGGCACGGGCTCCTACTATACCCCTGAGGAACTCGCCCGCGTTTCAAAAATTGTCCCTGGTAGATTTGTCCGTCCATTCGTCCAGGGAGGACAGGGAACCGAACTCGTGACAAATTTTGGAGACCAGCCATGGACCTATGGTCCACCAGACGGATTCTCCGGAATCAGGATAACTGATCTTGATAAGAATTTCCCCAATCTCTGGGACTCGAATACCTCTTCCGCTTCCGCAGGAGTGGCTGATCAAGGTTTTCCGGGCACAGAAGCTCAGTCGCTGGACATCTTCGTCTTGAATTCTGGCGGAGATGCGATACTTGGCATGAGTCCCAAGTCCACCGGCCGCTGGCAGTTTGAGATGGCTAGTTACTCATGGGCCGAGCGATCGTCCATGGGAATTGCGCCGGTGACTTTCGACGTCGATAAGCTTGTGAAGTTGGGAGCTGCCGGTACGAATAGTGTCGGTGTCCGTCGACAGGTTGCATTCGCCCGTGGCCCTGGGGTCGTCGACGTGAATGGAAAGTCTTACTACATTGGAGACAAGGATTCTAATTTCGCTCTCCCAAGCGACACGCGATTTACATTTGATTGTGACTTCGACAAGAAAACGATCACTATCTATGCCGACGGAAAAGAAATCCACAGCTCGGCACTTCCGGAACATTCCGGTGCCTGGGCGATTGCCGCTACCATGGCCTCAACGAATGCTTCGCTCTTTACCCAGTTACCGGGAAAGGGGATAGTTCCAACGACCGAAATGAAATATCCCGTACCGGGTGTGAAGCCTTGGACGTTGGATGATTCTCATTGTCCAAACTGTTCCACCAGAACTCCAGTCTTAACTGAAACGAAGCCCGTCGAATGCCCAGAGACTTCCTTCACGGCCACTGGTGAAGTGACTAATGGCAACGGTGAGGTTCGTTCCTGCTCGATGCCCGCAACTCAAGCGGGGATGAGTGGTCAGTGCATCGTCCCTGCGAAATTTTTCGCCTGTACTCCATCCGGGAATCACTTCTTCTGCTCACATTACATGGATGCCTACGATACTGAAGAGAGATGTAAATCTGAATGCCGGGATCCGGAATCAGTCGTGAGAAAAGAATGCTCAAGCACCGGGGCCTGGAAATGATCAGGTCTTCAAAGAAGATATTGCTTGGAATTCTTCTCTTGTCGTGGAAAATTTCCGGTGTTGCAGCTGTCGCTGAAGAGGACATTCTCCGGAGAAAAGCGGCCCTCGTCGCACAGAAAATACATATGAGAAATATGGTGCTGGTTGGAATCGATCCGAAGACCTGCAAGCGCACGGACAATAAAAAGCTTATGATCTCTCAACTTAGCCAGATCAAAACCGGGAAACTGAATCATTGTCCTGAATATCTTGCTGAAAAACTTAAGTCCATCAACGAAGAAATCAAGAACGTGGAAAATGGTGTTCTGGTCTACGCTCCTGTGCAAATGCCTGTTGCCTCAACTGCACCAGTGGAGCGCTTTCAGGAATCAAGTCCTATGCCGGAACTCAATGAGGTCTTTGAGGAAAATCTTCCGGCATTGCAATCGAATCCTGAGAATTCCGAAGTGGATTACACGGGTCTCAATGAAGAACAAAGAAGTCGCATCTTTCAGTTCCATGAAAAGAACCGTGACCAATACGTGAATTACGATGATGACAATCTTTTCCTGAAGCTCTCAAATGCGTATATGCGGAATCTTCCCAGGATTATGGCAAGGCCGAAAGATCCGGAATCAGAGGATTAACGCACCGGTTGGGCCACCATGGTCTATCTCACCCCAGGCCTCTAATGATAAGTTTTCCGCATGATTCAACCTGAATTAAAAGAACTCGTTTTTGTCTCAGTAAAAATCCTCGGGGAAGCGATCAAAGAAGTGCATGGGAATCATCTTTTCCAGCAGATCGAAACCCTGCGCATCCGCATGAAAAAAGTTCGTAGCGCTGAACCCGTGCTGGTCGAAAAAGAGCTGAACGCCGTCTATAAAAAGCTCGCTGGCAATAAGACTGAGGAACTAAGGCAGATCGCGAAAGCATTCTCGCTCATGCTCGAACTCATCAACACCTGTGAAACTGCTTATCGTTCCCATCTTCTCTCGGAATTCAAAATTACGGCCGCTAAAAAACCGCGGGCGGTGATTTATGTTTTCACGAGTCACCCGACAGAATCCCGGAGTAAGGAATTCCTGCAGCTCATGGGTTCGGTCGAAGAGCTTCTCATCCGGGGACTTGAAACAGATTTGGAATCCATCAAGGCGAAACTTCTTTATCTCTTAAAGATCGCGATCAGGCTGGACCTCGCTAACAACCGGAAGCCCCTGGTGAAAGATGAAATGGATCAGATCTTTCACTTTGTCCTCAGTCCCAAAATCCTTCTGGAACAGATCAACCTGAAAAAGAACGGCTATACCGTAAACTTTCGTACCTGGGTCGGTGGCGATAAGGACGGACACCCTAAAGTCGGAAGTGCCACCATGCTGGAGAGTTTCACCAAATCACGGGTGCGCTTTCTTGAAGCAATAAAAAATCATCTGAAGAGCTTTGAAGAAGAGATGACTCTCATCCATGAAGGAGAAGTCGTCAGGAAAGAACTCGTTCATTTCCGCGAATCGCTGAAAGAATTGTCGTCAGTAAAAAAAGGCGACGGGAAAAGGATTACGCGATTCAAGCTGAAGCTCGCGAAACTAAGAAATATCTCAGACCGGGCGAATCTCACATCACCCAGGCTCGATGATGTCGAAAGACTCGTCCGCCTTTATCCCGCGCTGGTTCTCCCACTGGAAATCCGCGAGGACAGTGAGCTCATCAGGAACGCTGTCACGAATCCGCGCGAGCCGATTTATAAAATGCTTCTTACGTTGAAAGACGTTTCGGCAGGCATCAACGCCAAATGGTATGTGCGAGGATTCGTGATCAGCATGTGTCAGACGACTGAAGACATGCTCGCTGCGATTACGATTACGAGAAAGGCCCTGGGGGCCATGCTTATCCCGGTCATTCCGCTCTTTGAGAATGAGAAGGGCCTTCGGTCAGCTAAAGAAATTCTTCTGGGAGCGTTCAAGGGAGCGAAGCTTCCTTCGGAGCATAAGAAGCGCTGGGATGGGCTCTATGAAGTGATGGTGGGATACTCGGACTCAAGTAAGGAAAACGGAGTTCTTCCGGCGCGGCTCCTGATAGAAGACGCGCTTTTTGATATTGAGAAATTTCTCCTGAGTCACGGACTTACTCCGGTTTTCTTTCACGGCTCCGGCGGAAGTACCAGCCGCGGAGGCGGGACAGTCCTTGAACAGCTTTCGTGGCTTCCGAAATCGGCGCTGGATATTTTCAAGGTTACGATCCAGGGAGAGATGGTTCAGCGGACTTTCAGTAATCCGAGAATCATGCGCTCCCAGGTGGGAAAAGTTATCGAGGGCTTCGAGAAAGTGAAACCGAAGCATCCGAAGCATTCAAAAGAAGTGATCCAATTGTCCGCTCTCATCCAGAAATCCTATCGCGACCAGGTAAAGGATCCTTCCTTTCACGAGCTCACTTCCAAGGCGACTCCCTACGACTTTCTCGATCTTTTGAAGATGGGGTCACGTCCCACGAAAAGATCGACACCCGGGAAATTCAGCCTGCGCGCGATCCCGTGGATCCTTTGCTGGACCCAGACGCGTCTCAATCTTCCCGTATGGTGGGGGGTGGGAAGTGCCTGGAAAAAAATTACCACAGATCAAAAAGAAAAGATCAAAGAGGCCTACGGGCATTCGCCCGTTCTCCAGACCTATGTGAAAAATCTCGGATTCACTCTCGCCAAAGTCGAGCTTGGTGTCTGGGACTTCCACCTGGATCATGCGGACATGAAACCAGAAGAACGCGAGCGTTGGAAAAAGATCATCACGACTGAGCTTAAACTCAGCCAGAAGTTTTTCCATGAGATCACCGGGGAGACGAATTTCACCTGGTTCCGGCCGTGGTTAGGAGAAAGTATCTATTTCCGCTCGAGCATGATTCATCCGTTGAATGTCATCCAGAAGCTCGCACTTGAGAGAAGAGATCACGTGCTCCTGAGAGAGACCGTGACGGGGATTGCCTGCGGAATGCTTACGACGGGCTAGGAAAGAACAGACAGGATATTTTTCAAAATTCCGGAAATGTACTCTCTCTTGATTCCCAATTTATGCTCGAATTTATTCAGGCCATAGTAGACGAAATAGTCTTCCAGTGAATTATCGGTGGAGATGGTACGATTAATCATGAGATGGGTAAGTCGCTCGAAGAAAACCGGACAGGTACTTTGAATTTCTTTTGCTTTGACCAACGCAGATAATTGCTTCAGTTCCTTTGATCTTTTCCGCAGGAGCTGACGGTTTTCTTTCACAAACTGTGCTACCACGTCCAGTTCGCGATGGTCTCCGAACAGTTGGTTCATTAAGTAATCATCGTGCTCTTTGTTCACCTGGACTATCTCAGCAGCATCGTCGTGGGGCATCTGCCGGGGCCGGCACAGCTCGCTGATGATGGCCGGGCTATCCAGATGAATAAAATTCTGATGTCCAATGAGAACGAGAAGACTCAGAGAAATTTTTTTGTAAAAGGGTTCTGAAGCCTCGAGCTGTTGATTTGATCGTATGAAAGCAAGAATACGCATGGCCAGCAAACTATCCAGATGCGAGATTTTTTGAAACAGGTCAATCCCTTTTACACCGCCATAGGTCTGCCATTCGGGAAGATAAGGCCGGACAGAAAAATGGTCAAAAAAAGGAGTGAGATTTTTTTCCTCATCGAAAATCCTGGTGATCTCATCTTTTGATACACCGGATGGGAGCTTGAATCGAATCCGCAACACTGAAAGCTTCTCATCAACGTGTCTGATGTAGAAGAATTTGGTCTTCTGGAGAAGCGTCTTTTCAAGAACGGAGAATCTGATCAGGAAATGATCTACGCTGTTCTTAGAAATCGAAAGATGGACAGCGAAGTATTTGGACTTCTTTTCCCATTCCGGAGAGACCCACGCGATCCCCTGAGCGCTGTCTTCTTTCCTCGCGGGCCTAGGAATTGGAAGAAGGATCTCGTTCAGATAGGGTTTCCCCTTGATCCAGCAAACCGTCTTGTCGGGGGCCGGGAAAACTTCCTGGAGCTTTACCCAGTAATTTTTTTTAGCGATCTTTTTCAGGAGTGCCAGGCACTCCGGGTGATCGAGCCTTAACGGAACCGTCTGGTCCAGTCTCGCGTACTGTACCCAGAGAGGAAGGTCGTAAACTTCTCTTAATCGATGGAGATTTTTCAGGACATCCGCTCCGCGAATGTTCCAGGTCTCGAGATTCAGAACGATGTTTCCGGAGGACACTCTGGGCAAACGGGGAAGGGTAGTATGGGAACCGAAAGAAAAAGAGATCGAGCGGTGTGAGTTCTGATAAAAAAGGCAGCACAGGAAACGGTAGTAAGGATTGTGAGAGTTGAGAAACTGATGTGGCGAATTCTGGAGGGGAAGGATTTCTTTTCTCAACGATTCTGAAAGAAGAACAACCCGGCCATTCTTCACCGTGACATAAAGATCATCCAGGCATAAGTCAAATTCAGTATTCTGTGGGATTTGTAAATTAATTGAATACTTGTGCAGCCGTGGTCTGATTGTCAGAGTCGTTTGAAGATCTGTTCCGAGATAATTAATGTCGGCCAGGATTCTTTCGTTGGCCAAGGCTTCATCCAGTTTTACGGAGTCCTGCAATCTTTCTCTTAAACTTTTCCAGTTCACCGCAAAGCGTGAGAAGAAGGACGAAGAGGGCGCCCGAT
>JAKFFP010000300.1:0-1663 GCA_036675045.1 Bacteriovoracales bacterium
ATCTCAACTCTTCCAACGGAACAATACTGAACGGTGAGAGAATCAACCGCTCTGCCGTCATGCCGGGTGATGAATTTGTCATTGGCAGCACGAGCTTCACCCTCCAGGTCAAGTCGGATCTTCTCAACGCGGAAAGAGACCGCCTGATGCCGGTGGAGCAAGGTCAGATCATTGAAACCGAAGAGATAGAAGAAGAACTGGTGGATAATGAAGCCGAAGCCGGCTTTGATTCGAACGCACCGGTAGAAAAATCGATTATAAAAAGAATCTGGAAAAATCCGGAACAGCGAAAAAAACTTATCTATGGTGCAGTCGCCGTCTGTTTAATTTGGCTTTTACTAGGCGATGAAACGCCCGATGTGGATAACCAGGTACAAAAAAAACCGAAAACAGCTGTCGTAAATCCTAATCAGAAACCGAAGCTCAATCTCTCCAAAGAACTCGAGCAAAAAAGAAACACCGAATATGAACTCGGTGTTGCGGCATTTGAACTGGCAGATTTCAACAAGGCCCTCGGGCATTTTGAAACTGTGAATTCGATTGATCCTGATTATAAGAATATTCCGACTTATCTCAAGCAGACGAAAGAAGCGATCAAGCAGCTCGCTGATCTTGAAAAGCAAAGAAGAGAGGAAGAAGAAAGAATCAAGCTGAAGAAAGTCATTGATGAACTCATGACGAAGGCGCGGGAAGCCGTCACAGACCGGAAAGTTCAGGTTGCGGAAAGCTACTTCTCACAGATCACTGAAAAAGATCCTGAGAATATGGAAGTCCAGCAGCTGAAGCTGGAGCTCGAAGCCTGGCAGAAAGAAGAAGAAAGAAAGGCACTGGAGCTCGCTGCCAAGGAAGCTGCCAGAAAGCGGATGGTAGATGCCCTTTCGCCGGGGAAAACTCTGTATCTCAAAAGAGAGTGGTACAAAGCGATTGTAAAACTCGAAGATTTTCTACAGAAAAAAGGCATGGATGAAGACTTGGTGAAAGAGGCCAGCGACATGATGAGTGACGCGAAAAATGAACTGGCGGCTGAACTTGGTCCGGTAATTGGGAAAGCGAGATCTTTAAAAGAGGGGCAAGACCTTAAGGCCGCCTATGAATCATTCCAGGAAGTTTTAAAGATCGAACCGACGAATGCAGAAGCATTAAACGAAGTAGATGAGATCAAGAGTCTTCTTGATGGACGTTCGAAGCGGATTTACCGTGAAGCGATTATCGCTGAATCTCTGAGTCTGTTTAATGATGCCAAAGAAAAATTCCAGGAAGTTCAGCAGATCTCTCCCAGCGACAGCGATTACTATAAGAAAGCCTCGGAAAAACTAAAGAACTATCTGGAGTAAGGATGCGCCTTAAAGCCTACGCAGCACAAACACATCAGGGACCGTATCTTCAGGTAAATGAGGATGGTTATGATTTTGATTTCGATCATGAGCTCTTCATGATCTTCGACGGCTTCGGTGGTTCAGGAGTCGGCGATCGCGCGGTAGATAAACTTAAACATGACATCCGTTATTTTTACGGGGAACTTTCTCGTGATCCAAACGCGACCATGCCCCTCTATCACAATCCGAGAAATCTTCTTGAAGGCAATGCCATCACGAATGCAGTTCTGAACGCTCACTTAAACCTCCTGAAAGAAAATTATCCAAGGCCCGTGAACCAAAGAGCA
>JAKFFP010000052.1:0-10511 GCA_036675045.1 Bacteriovoracales bacterium
GGTTCCAACACACTTTTGCTTGGCGAAGCAGCACAAAGTGAAGCACTGCCAGGCAAAAGTGTGTGGGAACCTAGATTGTCGTACTATTGTGGGGAAAAATGGGCGATCTGTCGAGAAAATGCTGTGCGAAAAGTCAGTGTGCCACTGTCCGCATCTGAAGCACTTCGAGCTTCACATCAAGACCCCGTTTTCCGAGTTCCTGATAGAGCTTTACGACCTGATCGGGGGAACTTTTGAGGGAAAGTTTCTGGATATTTTTAAAATAAATATATTCCTGATGGCCAGACTTTTTCAGCTGCTGGCGAAGTTCTTCATTCACGCCGCGGACATGCAGGATGGAAGAGACCGGATAGAGATTTTTGAAGGCGGGGTTGTAGGCAACTGGAATGGATTTATCGCCGCTTTTTTTTCGGATGTAACCATACACGCCATCATCAAAAAGAATCGGCGACATTCCCGGCTTCCAGGCAGAAAGAGGAATGGCCCCGAGGTTTGAAGCCAGGATATTTCCACGGGGAAGTTTTACTTCCGTATCCGGAACTACCAGCTGTGCCAATTCAAGGCGCGAGAAAGGTCGGGCCGAAGCGGGACTTCTCGAAGGCTTGGGCATGGAAATTTTTTTCGGGATGAAATGACGTTTTACCTTCGGAATTGACGTGGGTGTGCGGCGGATTTCCGGCGCGGGTTTTTCCTGGAGTAAAAACATGACTCCTGCGACGAGCGCCACAGGAATAAGATGAAGAGGAAGAAACTTTTTATTTCTCATTAGTGCCCGTGAATGTTCACGCCCCAGTTGGTAAGGCTTGCGCCTGAGAGGTCCTCAACCGAATCATAGATTTTAAGCGTCCACGTCCCGGCGCCGAATCCGGAATCTTCATTCAGGAATCCATTGGCGAGGAAATAGTACGTCCCGGAGCCATCCGCGATGATGTTACTCTGAGCGAGGACGAGACGGTGTTCTGTTCCCTGCGGACTCACCAGGTGAATGGCAAGCTGGCCCGGATCCGGATGATCGGTCGTGATCCTTACCTGAACCGCTTCAATCGTAAGTGAAGCAACTCCGGTAATGGTGAAGTCCGTTGAAGTCGCCATCGTGTCGTCTTCATTAATCGCCGGAACTGCCGGCGAGTCAGTATGATCCCAGACGCCGGTAGCGTCTTCGGTTCTTACGTAAGTTCCCAGTGTTGCCGGAATCCAGGAAGCGGCCATGGCGACGGCAGCTTCAGCATCAACTAAACCAAAGCCATACCAGTTTGAAAACCAGATCTGATCAGGTGAATTGTTCTGAACCCATTTGTAGTCATAAATATAGGCACCGAAAGTGGTGAGACCGAAAGGGTCCGGATGGGGGAGTTCATTGCTTGCGGCCACAAAAGGATCGAAATCAACCTGCACCGCAGTTCTGGCGAGAATATACTTCACATCCCGCCAGGTGAGATCAGGATTTACTTCCAGCATGAGTGCTACAACACCCGCAACCATCGGAGCAGCCGAAGAAGTCCCGTTCATGACATTGGTAAAGTCGCAAGAAGGGTTATTGTCCCGGTCGTAGCCGTAGTTGAAGGCGTTCATGATCTGGTAAGCGATGTTTCTGGTACTCATGCCTGAACTGCAGTCGCCAATATCCGTGGTAAAGATCGCCGGGAAATACTGGTAATCGTAAACGCTGTCAGTGGGATCGGGATCGATGTCGTAAGTACCTTCACCACCTAAACCACTGACCCAAATGCCTGAACCAGGAGTCGAGTAACTGGCCTTGACTCCGTCGGCGGCCACTGCTCCGGTAACAATCTTATACGGAGTAGAAAGTGAAGCATTCGCGTTTGTGTTGCCGTAGAAGATGGTCGGAGTCGCATAACAGATTTCATCAGAATCAACATCGATGAAGGAATTTCCGGCGGATTGAACGTAATTGGCGCCAAAACCATTCCTCAGATTCAGAACGCCGTCTTTCTGCGCATCGATCAGGTCATCATAATCGTTATAGAACACACACTGAGGAAAACCATAGCTGTAGTTGAAGATGTCAAAATCTCCATCCATCTGGTCAATCTGCTTATCCGTGTACGAAGACATGTGTGCTATTTCCGCGTAATCCAGGAGAAACTTGAAAGCACCATAAGAAGCCGACGGCGCGACTCCGCGTCCTCCGACATCATTCCATCCTTCGGCAGCAATAATTCCTGCAACGGCCGTACCATGAGGACCATTTCCGGAAGGATAGGCATCCGAATTTCTCCATCTGGTAGGATCAACAAAAGAATAGTTCCGCTGTTCGTCTGAGAGAAAATTTCCATCGAGATCACTGTGATTGTAATCGACACCACTATCGGAAACCGCGATGCGGATTCCCTCGCCAAGAATTCCGTCGTCGTGGACACTTTCGACATTCAGATCAATTCCTGAGGTGGGAGTAGAATCAATTCCGTTTGCGATATCCACGTAACTACCGACGTCCTGACCGGAATTTTTCAGGTGCCATTGGAATTGATAAAGGGGATCGGTGGGAGTTCCTCCGCCGCTGCTGCCAGTAGTCCCGCCCGTGGTTGATCCCGTGGTGGATCCGCTGTCACTTGAGACAGAGTCAGTGCTGACTTTTCCTTCATCCTGCACGCAGGCAGTAAAACTCAGGAATACAGCGAGCATAACAATAGTGCGCATAGAATTCTCCCTGTCCTCTCTATCGGACTACAGCGGTAAATTGTTTACCGGAGAATGCTGGAGCGAATGACTCGGGAGCTGGAGTGATTTCACCGGGGCAATAGACCACAAGGGACAAAGTGATCGTGTAGTTCAGGGATTTTCTCCCTCCTCTGTTTTGGCCTATTCCTTGCTCTTAAATGACTACACCATGAGCGGTGAGCCCTCCCGCGTGTGAGCCGCTAATGTGAACAAGGAGTGTTTTATGGCAACAGTAATGAATACGCAGCATGGCAGGCATAGGACTAGGCCTGATTTCGGTTCGCGTTCAAGTATACAAAAAGTTTGCATCGTCCTGGGTGCGGGCTTTGTCCTCGTGGGTATCGCCGGTATTCTCATGCCGGGTCTGATGGCGATGCATTTATCCATGGCCCATAACCTGATTCACCTGGCTTCCGGTGCGCTGGCACTGGCGTTCGGTTACGCTGATGATTCCCGTAAGGCCTATACCTTCGCGGTAGCTTTCGGTGTGGTCTACGGTCTTCTCGGTATTGCCGGCTTCGTCATAGGTCAGCCCGGATATCCGGGAGTAGGACACATGGAGGCGGATCAGAATCTTCTTCGTGTGATCCCGAATGTTCTGGAGTTCGGAACAATGGACCACTCGGTTCACCTGATCATTTCTGCGGCCTTCCTGTTCTCGGCCTATGCCTGGAAGAAAAAGAATCTCGAAGCTGACAGATCAATTGTGGACGTCCAGAGAAGATCCGTGAAGGAAGGAGCTCTGGGAGAAGGAACCATCCAATCCATGGATACTTTCGACTCTTCCAATTCTCCGTCAGATCTCTCTAAGGCGCCATTGGGTCGCTCGGACATCAGCCCTTCCAGTGACCGGGCCCGAAGAAATAGCTTCGAGAATCGCATATGAGTATCAAAGACAGAACAGATTCAGTGTGGGAGACGGTAAGTCTCCCCACTTTTCCTGAGATAAAAGAAGATATGCGGACGGAAGTTTGTGTGATCGGCGGAGGCCTCTCTGGGGTGTCGATGGCTTATGAATTGGCCAAGCGGGGGAAGAAGGTCATCCTGCTTGAATCCTTCCGCCTGGGATCCGGTCAGAGCGGAAGAACTACGGCCCATCTTTCCTGTCAGCTGGAAGAGGAATTTTACGATCTCCTGAAAATGCACGATCTCGAGACCATCCGGAAATTCATGGAAGCTCACCGGAGTGCTATCGATACCATAGAAAGTATCGCTCACCAGGAAGAGATCGCCTGCGATTTCAGACGCCTCGACGGGTATCTTTTTGCCGGAAAGAATGTCAGTGAAAACTTTCTCGTGCGCGAGAGAGAAGCTGCTCTGAAATGCGGTCTCGCCCTGGATCCTGTTCTCAAGACTCCGCTGCTTAAAACAAAAATCGCCGGGCTGCGCTTTCCGGATCAGGCACAATTTCATCCGCTGAAATTTTTGAAAGGACTCATTCATTGTCTCTCTGATCTCGGCGTGACCATACTCGAGAATACCCGCGTGACAGAAATCGAAAATCCAACACCGGATCTTTCACACATAAGAACGGAACATCACTTTGATATCCAGGCCGATTACGTCGTCGTTGCAACAGACACACCAATCAATAATCGTTTTCATATCCATACGAAGCAACACGCTTACCGGACCTATGCCATTACACTCAACCTCACACGCGAAGTTGAGAATGTTCTTCTCTGGGACACGGAAGATCCTTATCACTACATTCGCGTAGCGGAGAATAAGCTTATCGTTGGCGGAGAAGATCATCGGGTAGGGCAAAATCCCGAGCATGATCCATTCGAAAAACTTGAAGATTGGGCACGTGCTCATTTCGATTTCGTGGGCGAAGTCGTGGACAAGTGGTCAGGACAGGTCTTTGAACCCTCGGATACCATCGGTTATATAGGAAAAAATCCCGGCACTGAAAGAAACACTTATATTGCTACCGGATATTCCGGCAGCGGGATGACGAGCGCGATCATCGCTTCTCAGATTATTCCGAACCTGATTGAAAAGAGATTTCATCCCCTGGCCGACATCTACGATCCGAAACGTCCTCCGATCAGGAATATGACGGGATTTGTGAAAGAGAACATGAATGTCGCCTATCAATACACTGACTGGCTGACCGGCAGCGAGGTTAAGCGGGAAGAGGATATCCCGGAAGATACCGGATGCCTCATGCGCCATGGACTCTCGAAGGCCTGTGTCTATCATGAGCAGGGAGATAATTTCGAAAGAAAATCTGCCGTCTGCACTCACCTCGGAGGAATTGTTCACTGGAACGATATTGAGAAGACCTGGGATTGTCCGGCCCACGGATCAAGATTCAATACCCATGGGACGCCTATCGAGGGACCCGCTATATCTGAGCTTCCGGAGACATGATGGATATCATCGGCCTCAACGGTGAAATTGACGATCTTCGGGAGAGATTCCTTTCAACTCAGGAGCGAACGGATCAGCTGACTCATTCGATTAGCGCGGAAGATTCCGTCCTCTCTGTAACGGAAGACACATCCCCGCCGAAGTGGCATCTGGGACATACCAGCTGGTTTTACGCAAAATTCATCCTGAGTAAGTTTTCTTCTTTTGAGATTTCGCCGGAATTCGATTTTGTTTTCAACTCCTATTACAAAGGAGTCGGCAGTCACATTCAGAAAAAATCCCGCTCCGTCATCTCCCGCCCAGGGCTTGATGAGATCAGGGAATGGCGAAGTGACATCCAGGAGCGAATGGTCATGTGCCTGGAAAGTGCCTCGACCGAAAATCTTTCCGAGCTTAAAAGACTACTCGAGCTCGGAATTAATCATGAGGAACAGCACCAGGAACTTCTCCTCATGGATATCAAGCGGAACTTTTTTGAAAATCCACAGCGACCACGCTACCGGGCAAGGGTTCTTTCCGAAGCGCACGAACATAAAAATGCTCAGTGGGTGAATATTCCCTCGGGCCTCATCCGGATCGGTGTGCCACTGGGGACGCCGGAATTTCATTACGACAACGAAAGTGATTCCCATCTTCGCTGGATCGACAGCTTCATGCTGATGAGTCATCCGGTTACCAATGGTGAATTTCTCACCTTCATCCAGGAGGGAGGCTATAAAACTTCCCGCTACTGGCTGTCGGATGGGTGGGATCTCATAGAGAAAGAAGGGTGGGAGCATCCTCTCTATTGGGAGCAACGTGATGGAGAATGGTGGATGTTCACTCTGTGGGGAATGGTTCCACTCGATCTCAGTGCTCCCGCTTGTCATCTTTCCTATTATGAAGCTGATGCTTTCGCCCGCTTCAGAGGGGCCAGGCTTCCGACTGAATTTGAGTGGGAAGCGGCGGCAGAGAAAACAGAGATAAGCGGCGACTTCATGGAAAGCGGTCACTTTGAGGCCATGGTTCCGGATGACGGAGAGACTTTCACCGGCCTTCACGGAACTGTCTGGGAGTGGACTCAGAGTGCTTATCTTCCTTACCCGCGCTATGAAAGTTTCCCGGGAGAACTTTCCGAGTATAACGGAAAATTCATGATCAATCAGATGGTTCTTCGGGGCGGTTCATGTGTCACACCAAAAACACATTACCGGAAAACATATCGGAATTTTTATTACCCACACATGAGATGGCAATACGGTGGCGTACGCCTCGCCAGGGATCTTGCATGATGGATACACACGCAGAAGTTTATTCCGGAAGTTTACTGACAGAAGTAATCATGGGCCTTTCACAATCCCAGAAAACTCTTCCGGCAAAACTTTTATACGATAAAAAAGGAAGCGAGATATTTGAAGATATCTGCTGTCTTCCTTCCTATTATCCAACCAGAACTGAAACCGGCATTCTGAAGACTCATGCCCGTGAGATGGCCGGGTACATCGGTCCGGATGCACTGATTATCGAGCCCGGGAGCGGGGCCTCGAAAAAAATCCGGATTCTCCTCCCCGAGATTAAAGGAAAGAAGCGATATGTCCCGCTGGAAATTTCCCGTGAAATATTACTCCGCACCTCGGGTGAACTTCTGGATGAATACGAAGATCTCGAAATATTTCCCGTTTGCGCTGACTTCACCCACCATCTCGTTCTCCCTGAGAGCATCCGCCGGCAATCCGGAAAGAAAGTGGTCTTCTTTCCAGGTTCGACCATTGGTAACTTTGATCCCCATGAGGCCCGTGAGTTTTTGAGAAAATGTGCGCGGCTGATCGGAAGGGGCGGGGGACTCCTCATCGGTGTGGATATGAAGAAGGATAAAAATATTCTTCGCCTGGCCTACAATGACCCTGAGGGAGTAACGGCGGCATTTAATCTCAATCTCCTTCACCGGCTCAATCGGGAAGTAGCCGCATCCTTTGATGTCTCAAAGTTCCGGCACAAAGCAGTTTATAACGAGGAAAAGGGCAGGATTGAAATGCACCTGGAAAGTCTTATTTCCCAATCCGTAAGAGTCAATCAGTCCATCTTCCGGTTCCGGCAGGGTGAAACGATTCATACCGAAAACTCATACAAATACACTATCGGAGAGTTCACCGCTCTCGGCAGTCAAAGTGGGCTGTCCTTGAGAAAGTCCTGGCAGGATCCGCGGTCGCTTTTCTCCGTTCATTACTTTGAATGTCAGTGAGGATATCAGATGAAATGGTATAAAAAGAAAAAAATCGTTATCCCCCTGGTTGTCATACTTGCTCTAGTGGTCGTGAGAATTGTCCTGGAACCGGTACTTCTTTCTCAGATCAACAAAAAGCTTGAAACTTTTTCTCCGGAACTGAGAGGACATGCGGAAGAACTCCACCTTTCCATTATCCGCGGAGCATTCGGTCTCTCAGGGATCACAATGGAACTCAAAAAGGCCGACAAACAGTTTCTGAAAATTAAGGACGTTGATGTTTTTCTTGCCTGGAGAGAAATCTTCCAGGGAAATCTCATGGCCGATGCCATGATTGATGGCGTGGATTTTACTTTCGATGAACGTCTTCCGGATGCGATCAAAAGATCCATTCCGCCGGATGATCCTGCCGAGCCCGAGAAGAAACCTCCTCTCAGGATCTCCCGGCTGGACTGGAAAAATGTGAACATCACCTATCCTTCGGACAAGGCCTACACGAATAAGGGCCCGTTCCGGTTGACGAATGTGGAGGGAAGAATCACGAATGTCTTCGCAGACAGTGAGTCACCACGGTCGTTTTTCCACACGAAAGGAAGAGGCAGCGGAACATCCTCGTTTAAAGCTGTCGGAACCGTGAATCTCCTCGCCGATCCGGCAGAATGGGATCTCGATGCCCAGATGCAGGGCTTTTCACTCGTGAGCATGAATCAATTTCTCCTGAACAAGGTGCCCCTGACTTTCAAGAAGGGGAATTTTGATCTTTATGCCGAGGTGAAATCGGAAGAAGGTAAGATCCGTGGATACGTAAAACCTTTTATCCAGGATCTCGAATTCATGAAGACGGACGAGAACTTCAAGGGTGCGAAGCACTGGCTGATTGAACTCGTAAGCGCCGTCGGGAACTGGGTCATGGAGGCCAAGCGGAGTAAAACGGTGGCGACGAAAGTCCCCTTCACATTTGACGGGAAGAATTTTTCAGTTAATACCTCGAAGGCCGTGGGTGAAGTGATCGAGCACGGTTTTGACCAGGAACTCTCTCCGGGTGTGGACTCCAATCTCACCATGCAGGCACAGGAAGCGAAAAACGAAGCCGAAGAAACTGAGCGTGAGAATGAGAAAAAAGAGGGCAAGAAGCCTGACGATAAAGAGTAAGAGTAAGGAGCTTTCATGAGACATATTCTATTGCCATTGTTGATCCTGGGATTAAGTGTGTCGTGTTCGACCAAGGCGCCGGAAGATCCGGGAAAGGCTTCTCCGCCGAAGACCCCGAAGATCGTTGAAGGAGAGGGAAAAGGAGTCAGCTTCGATGCCAAACAGCTCGCCAATGAAATGGAGTCCAGTTACGTCTCGGAAATCCGTTTTGCCAAGGGGACAACTGAGCTCACTGCGGAAGCTAAGAAATCTCTCACCTCAGTCATTGAACAGGCGAAAAGAAATGATTCCCTGGCAAAGGCCATACTTATCTCGTGGGCCGACCAGGAGATGCCTACCGAGAAGATAGGAGAGTTATCCGAGGAACAGATTGAACTCGCCAAAAAAAGAAACGATGCCCTCAGCCGATTCATCCAGGGTGAAGAGCGGAAGATTAACATCGATCGCATCAGCATGGCGGAGCGGCCGGACGGACTTAAAAAATTAATCCCCAATCAAACGGCAAGGATCCAGGAATCTCTGGAGGAAGCCGGCATTCCCGAGAAAGGTGAAAAGAAAAATGGTCTTGGTAAGGCCTCGCGCTCAATAGTTATTTTCGCCCGTGAATAACATCCGGAACGTTAAGCTCCTCCGGTGGTTTGGCATAAACGGAATTGTCCTCTGGCCCTTCGTGCTGTATGCCGACAAAGATCCCCATCCATTCGTAAAAAATCACGAGGCCATTCATGTCGCCCAGATCAGGCGGGACGGAGTCCTGAAGTTTTATGCCCGCTATCTTGGTGAGTACGCCAGAGGAAGATTGGCAGGACTTAGTCACAACGAAGCCTATTTCCAGATCAGCTATGAGCAGGAAGCTTACAGCAATCAACACGATAATTTTTATCTGGCGAAAAGCTAGGTCAGCCTCGATTTCCTTGCCTTGTGCCGGGCCTTTCCACTAAAATTTAAAAAAGATTTATCCCGGGCAAAATATGTCACTTGATAGAGAGAAGCTTCACGAATCTACCCGTCTTAATCACGCGCCGGAAGTCGCTATTCCTGCCGGGAATAAGCCCATTCTTTCTCCCATTTATCAGACCGCGAAGTTCAGCCTGGGCGAAGGCCTGCCGGTGCAGTCGCAGTTTTTTTATACCCGCGTTTCCAATCCCACCTTAAGAGAGCTCGAGTTATCACTCGCAGAACTGCAACGGACCGAAGACTGTATCGTCGTAGGAAGTGGGATGGCCGCGATCACGGGAGCCATCCTCGGGCTCATGCAGGCAGGTGATCACATGATTACCTTCCGCGAGAGCTACCGGCCGGGAAGAATTTTCATTCGCTCGACTCTGAAACGATTCGGCATGAGTTCGACCGTTCTTTCGTTGTCTGATCTCAGCGCGCTGGAAACATCGATCACGGCCCAGACGAAGATTATTTATTTTGAAAGTCCGACGAACCCTCACCTGGATGTCGCCGATATCAAGCACATTGTGAGTATCGCTAAAAAACATAAAATACTCGTGATGATGGACGGAACCTTTGCCGGGCCCCATCAACACCGGGATTTCGGTATTGATGTCTTCATCCAGAGTCTTACCAAGTACGTAAACGGACACGGGGATGTCATCGCGGGCTCGATCTCAGGAGCGAAAAAGATTATCCAGGAGATCCGTCAGATGACGATCAATCTCGGTGCCACTCTTGATCCCCACGCTGCCTTTCTCATTCAGCGGGGACTCAAAACTTTCCATCTCAGGTATGAGCGTGCTGCAGCCACCGCCCAGGTCGTGGCGGAGTTTCTGGCCACCCATCCTCGGGTGAAAAAAGTTTACTATCCCGGTTTAAAATCTCATCCCGCGCATGAGCTGGCGAAGACGCAAATGAGTTCCATGGGAGGAATTCTCGCCTTTGAGATTGAACCGGCAGTGGGCGATGCCCTGGACTTCAAAACTGGCAGCGAAGTGGCCCTGTTCCTCGACAGCGACCCGCTGCATCGCCACGCCGCGCGCCTGCAACGCAGCGCTTATGAAGCCCAGCAGACCGCCAGCGGCCAACTGGCCTATCGCCTGGATGCCGAGTTCGCCAGCGCGCCACCACGTATCGGCCTGCGCGGCACCGC
>JAKFFP010000242.1:0-10472 GCA_036675045.1 Bacteriovoracales bacterium
ATGAGGATCCCATGAGAAGCGGCCACACCCGTTCCCACCATGATAGATGTCGGAGTCGCAAGTCCCAGAGCACAGGGACAGGCGATAACAAGAACAGCAACACCGTGGATAATCGCCATCTCCCAGTTTCCGGTGAGAATACCGGTCACAATGATAGTAATAAATGAAATTCCCATGACCAGCGGAACAAAAACAGAACTCACTTTATCTACCAACCGCTGGATAGGAGCCTTTTTCATCTGGGCTTCTTCCACCATCCGGATAATTCGCGCCAGAGTGGTTTCATTTCCCAGGGCGGAAACCTTTACCAGGAGGAGACCCTGCCCATTGAGGGATCCGCCGGTGACTTTATCATTTTCTGATTTCGGCCGCGGCATGCTCTCTCCGGTAATAAGAGATTCATTTATTTCACTTGAGCCTTCGACAATGATCCCATCCACCGGAATTTTTTCTCCCGGGCGAACGATAACGATGTCTTCCAGTTTCAATTCTTTCACGGAAAGAGAAGTTTCTTTTCCGTCCCGTCTTACCACCGCCGTTTCGGGCTGGAGTTTTTCCAGCGCGGAGATGGCCGCCGTGGTTTCGGCCTTTGCTCTTTTTTCGAGATATTTACCGAGCATCACAAGAGTAATGATGACGGATGAACTTTCAAAGTAAAGATGAGCGTGATGAGAGTCTTTCATGAGATAGAGCGATAGACCGAAGGCCGCACTGGTACCCACTGCCACCAGGAGATCCATGTTTCCCGATCTGGATTTTATCGCTCCCCAGGCACCTTTATAAAAACGCCCGCCGAAACCGAACTGAACCGGGATGGCGAGGAGTAATTGCGACAGCGGAGAGAGCATGAATGAAAATCCCAGCATCGGCAGAACCAAAGGAAGAGTCAGAAGCGCTGAAATGAGAATATAGAGCTGCTCTTTTTTTAGTGATGTTGCAGTTTCCTTTTTATCAATGGGAGTGAGTGTGGCCTCATAACCCGTATCATGAATGATCTGGATAATTTTTTCGGGAGAGAGTTTTGCCGGATCATATTTCACCCGGGCTTTTTCGGTCGCGAGATTCACCTGCGCTTCTTCGGTTCCGTTTTTAAGCAGTGCCTTTTCGATCCTGTTCACACAGGCGGCACAGCTCATTCCTTTCACATTGAGATCTAATTGTTGTTCCATAAGATTTACTCCTGGAACCAGTGTAAACCTTCCCCAAGAGGGAAGGTCAAGCCTCTTTGCCGGAAATCACAAAAACCGGGGAGAAACCTCCGCCCGCGGTGCGGAAATTGGTGGTCTGTCCCTCATAGAGACGGGCAGCCAGAAGAATTATCTGACCATCATAGGTATAGGCGCGGATGTCGGCCTTGAGGGGGCCTTCACGACCGGCAATAACTCTATGCCCTGGCGGAATGAGATTTTGGGCGACATAATCACCTTCCAGGATCTCGCCCCAGACTTTTTTAGTGAGCTTGTCTCCGCGATAAGTGGCCTTACTGCCGAATCCATCCATCGGCTTGAAGAAAAGATTTTTTCTCTCCTTCCAGAGCGCGGCTTCCTCGCTTTTCTTTACTGTTCTGGTGACAGGAATCATGTTCAGAATAAGAGAGATCTCATCTTCTGAAAGCGCCAGTGAGGCGAGATAGTTTCTGTCGGTCAGGAGAGAGAGATTATTTTTATTTGCATAGAGCGTGTGGTGGATCGGTGCCGGTGTAATGACAGAAGCGCTGTCTTTCAGGTGCTGATGCTCCGGGAGACTAAGAGAAAAGTCAGTCAGCCGGTTATAGATGAGATCAACTTTTTTATTTTTGATCTCGCACGGATCAAAGATATAGGTTTCAATTCCGTGCTGGAGAAACAGTTCCCGGAAAAGCAGGAACTCCGGGTAGAGGTATTGCTGTTCCGGCTTTTTGTCCACAATTGCGATAGATTTAAGAGGGGAGTCGTGCCCGGCAGCTTTCCATTCATTCCGGAACATTTCCACCAGGACGTGTTCCAGCGATAATAAATTCTTCTTCTCATCAAAAAAGAGATTCATTTCCTCACAGCAACTGATCTGGGACTGGGCCAGAATGAGATTCAGATAGATCCCGCCGGCATTGGTATTGATTTCAATTAATTTAGGGCCCTCATTTGTGAGATGAAAATCATAGCCCATGAGAACTCCCGGGGTACGGGGCTTCTCTTTTGTCACAAATGATTCATGCTGGATGATTCTCTCAATCAGCGTAATGAGAGATAAGATCTGTTGGTAGTCAGTGTGATCAAGGTAGGTCGTAGTCTCAGAAAAAAGATTCGGACGCAGTTCCCGGATACCCGATAATTTTTTCTCGAGCGTATCTTCACAGAGAGTCTTGCAGCGGCACTCGCGGTTAAGGATTTCAGCGTAGGAAAACATTTCGCTCATAAAGACTCATTTTTTCTGAACTTTCTTCAGGAGATCACTGAGACGCATGCGTGACAGGTAGTTTTTGGTGGAATCTTCAATCCCACTAACAATATTTGTCAGCACTTCCTCCATACAACAACTGACCGGGCATGATCTCATGACGGGTTTTTTATGGGTAGAGACGAGGCATTTATCTTCCACCGCCGCTGAATAGATTTCGGAGAGCGCAATTTCCGTCGGGGACTTTGCGATACGAATCCCGCCGCCTTTACCGCGGAAGCTATCCACGAGCTTTGCGTCCACCAGGCGCGAAACAATCTTTCTTACAAAAGTCGGATTTGTTTTCAGAACACCTGCGAGGTATTCGGAATTAACCAGCTCGTCTTTATTATTGTAAGCGAGGGTCATCATGACATGAACAGACAGGGAAAATCGGGTATCTACCATAAATAACAGTCTAGCATATAAAATGTACTTTTTATAGTTGCAATTTAAACCCAGGGGCTATAATGTATCTAAGATTGATGCATTTATGGAGATGTGCCCGAGTATTCAGGGGTTCAGCTGTGCAAGGCTGATCCACGTTTGGTGAAAATCCAAGCCATCTCCTCCAAATTTTAATCAGCTGAGGATATATGTCTAAACTCTTCGAGCCCCTTAAAGTCGGAGCTTTTACCCTTTCTAACCGGATTATCATGGCACCTCTCACCAGGTCCCGCTCGGGCCCGCAGAGAATTCCGAATGCTCTCATGGCAAAATACTATGGCCAGCGTGCCGAGGCCGGACTGATTCTTTCCGAGGCCACCGCCGTCCATCCCATGGGTGTCGGATACGCCAACACTCCCGGAATCTGGAATCATGAACAGATTGAAGGCTGGAAGAAAGTGACTTCGGCCGTGCACGATAAAGGCGGTAAGATCTTCATGCAGTTATGGCATGTGGGAAGGATTTCCGATCCCATGTTTTTAAACGGAGAACTGCCGATTGCTCCGAGTGCCATTGCAGCGACCGGACATGTCAGCCTGGTTCGTCCTCAAAAGAGCTTTATTACTCCGCGGGCCCTTCGCACAGATGAAATTCCGATGATCGTTGAGTATTTCCGGCATGGTGCTCAGAACGCCCTTCAGGCAGGATTTGATGGGGTGGAAATTCACGGCGCCAATGGATATCTCCTGGATCAATTCCTTCAGGACGGAACGAATAAGCGGACTGACCAATACGGCGGGTCGATTGAAAATCGCTCGCGTCTTGCTTTGGAAGTTACTGATGCGGTGATTTCAGTCTGGGGCGCCGATCGCGTGGGCTATCACATCGCACCTCGTGGCGACTCCTATGGAATCTCTGATTCTCATCCGGAAGAAACTTTTACGTATCTTGCTGAAGAACTCGGGAAAAGAAATATTGCCTTTCTCTTTGCCCGTGAGTTTCAGGACGACAAGAGCATGACAGCGAAGCTGAAGAAAGCGTTCGGTGGAGTTTATATTGCCAATGAAAAAATGACTCGTGAAGGTGCTGAAGCTCTTCTGGAAAAAGGTGATGCTGATGCTGTGGCATGGGGGCTCAACTTCATTGCCAATCCCGATCTTGTGAAACGTTTTAAAGAGAACGCTCCCCTCAATCAGGTGAATTTTTCAACACTTTATTCGCAAGACGAGGAAGGCTATACGGATTATCAGGCCCTGTCGTGATCGTGAGATCTTTGATCGACGGCGGATTTTGATCTGTATCCGGGAGGATCACTTGCGGGAAATGATTCCCTGATCGCCTGGTCTATCAGGTCATCATCGGTCTGATTATCTTCATCATCTGATTCTTCGGTGACTTTGTTACCGTAAGCGATCTTACCAATATCCTCATCCGGCAAACCGGTGCCTGAGCTAAATGCATCCAGGATAAAATTTCTTTCCGGATAATCATCATTTCCGCCATTGATATCGATATTGGCGCCGTCATTATATTCAGAGTTGCCTTTCCGGAAACCGGAGTGAGCTCCGTGGTGTTCGGTTGAACTTTTTTCTTGATTCATTGGACCTCCAAAACAAGAAAGGGACCCGGAGGTCCCTTTCTTTCATTAAACGCGAGATTCTCTTTCGTCGCCGCCGTAGCTCGGACGATACTGGCCTAATCGGCCTTCGAAGCTGTCGATGTTTTCTCGCAGAAAACGCGAAAGCTCGGGATACTTCTCAGACATGTTCTGAGCAAGTCGTGCAAGAATTGATGTAGCTATCCCGCCTGCAATATATTTAACGGCAGGATTACTGATCAGTTCCCGGATCATATGCTGATAATCTCCTGAAGAAGATGATCTTCGCGGTGATGTCTGAAAATTTGAACCAGATTCAAAATCTGATCTATCAGTAAGCTTGCGTGCTCTTGATGTTCTTTTATTCATTCCATTTGCGACTTTTTTCGCCATAAATCCTCCGTGATAATTTTAGTGTCTGGCCTCAATGCCATCCTGAGACTCGATTCCCCTGAACTCTCTTAGCTTGTCCTCAATCGTGTCGATATTTTCCCGGACAAAGCGGGCAATTTCCGGATAACGATCTGACATGCCATAGGCCAGGCGCGCAAGTACGGCTAGGCCCAATCCTCCTGCCACGTATTTCACTGCCGGACGTTCCGACCACTCAAGAAGAGAGTCACGATAGTTACGGTAATTTTTTTCCAGCGCCGATGAGCTGCTGCTTCTTCTGGACCCTGAGGCCCTTCCGCCCTTTCTTCCGGCGGCCACTTTCTGTGCTGATTTTCTGGCCATACATCCTCCGTGGTTATTAATCCTGCCGAAAGGATACCCTCCCCGAGTTTCATCGGTACTCAAGGTAATCTAAAA
This sequence comes from Bacteriovoracales bacterium, assembly GCA_036675045.1. Classification (GTDB taxonomy): domain Bacteria; phylum Bdellovibrionota; class Bacteriovoracia; order Bacteriovoracales; family Bacteriovoracaceae; genus Peredibacter. Next base: position 5,210 of record JAKFFP010000242.1, read on the forward strand.
CATACTTGTGCTCTTTACTCGGATGGGAAGGGAAGAGTTTTCCAGTCTGATTTCTCTTCATTTTCCTGTGAGATGAAGAGAAAATTTACTATGTCACAAATCGCACAAAAAGCTCTCGAACTCATCATGAGTAATGTCGGTACCGTTATCCTGGGGAAGGACGAGGCGATCAAGCTTGTACTCTCTGCCTGGTTTTCCGGGGGACACATTCTGATTGAAGACAATCCCGGAACCGGAAAGACCGTGCTGGCCAAATGCGTGGCAAAATCCGTCAACGCAGAATTCGGCAGGGTTCAGTTTACACCTGACCTTCTTCCTTCTGATGTAACGGGCAGCACTGTTTACGATGAGGAATCAAAAAGTTTTTCCTTTAACCGGGGCCCGGTTTTCTCAACGATACTTCTCGCCGATGAAATTAACCGCGCGACACCCAGAACCCAAAGTGCGCTGCTGGAAGCGATGGCGGAGTTTCAGGTTACGGTAGATAAAACAACCTACAAACTCGACAATGAATTCTTTGTGATTGCGACCCAGAACCCGATCGAGCAGCATGGGACTTTTCCTCTTCCGGAAGCTCAGCTGGATCGCTTCGCCATGAAAATAACGATGGGGTACCCGTCGCGCGAAACAGAAGAAGAAATCCTTAAGGGACGCATGTCCGGTGACCCTTTCCATAAGCTTCAGGCGGTGGTGAAAAAAGAACACATCCAGGAAATTAAAAAAGCTGTAGCGGGAGTCAAGATGACTGAGGCCACGCTGAAATACATTCTGGATATTGTCGAAAGAACCCGGCATCACCAGGAAATCCAGCTTCCTGCCAGTCCCCGCGGATCGCTCTCCCTGCTTAAAGTGAGCCAGGCCTATACATTTGTGAATGGCGAAGATTTCGTGAGACCGGGAACGGTTTACAAGATGATTCCCTATGTTCTTTCCCATCGGATTGCCCTGACTAATGAAAGCCGCTTTCAAGGCCGGACCAAGGCAGATGTTCTGAAAGACATTCTTGATTCCGTGAAAGTTCCTACGCGATGAAAAGAAAGATTTCAGCTCCGTCTCTCCTGGCGGGATTTTCCTGGCATCGTCGTTATTTCAATTTTAAGAATAATCTTTATTTTAATTCTCATCTTTTCAGTACGCTGAATTTCTTCCTGCTTCTGACGGCCTTCTCCGTGGTGCTGGGGTTCTTCCGGCCATTGTACTGGGCCCTTTCGCTTAGTTTGTCTTCCTATCTTATCTATGCCTGGTTCCGGACCAAAAAACTGGCGTACGGAATTCAGGTCCGGCGAATCATGGACCCGAAAGGAAGAGAGAAAGAACAATTTCAAATCCACTACGATATTTCTAACAGCACCGGGTTTTCATTGCCTCCGTTTTCATTCCGTCAGAATTTCGAAGGAGTGCAGGAAGGATCTTTCGAAGTGAAAGTTGAATCAGGGGTCCCTCCGCAAACCAGGGTCCGGATCACTTCAGAGATCAATCTGGATGCGGGAATGGGCATTAAAGAGATCGGAGATTTCTTCATCAAAGTCCATGACGAGCTTTCTCTTTTTCCCTATAAAATCGAGTTCCAGGGTAAAGCAGAAATTGAAGTTTACCCGCTGATCATTGAAACCCCACAGCTTAAAAAATCGATTTCTCCGGACTCCACTGAATTCGGATTCTTTGACATTCAGAAAAGAGGAGAGTCGAATCTTTTCATCGGAACGAGGGAATACCGGCACGGTGATCCGATCAGGCAAATCAACTGGAAACTTTCCCGGAAGACCATGAAACTGATCGTGAATGAATTTGAGAAGAACACAAATACCTACGTCACCTTACTTCTTGACCTTGAGCTCTCATCTCAGGTCGGGGTGGGATCTCTTTCCACCTGGGAAGCGGCAAAGGATCTGGCCTTAAGTATTGCCGCCAACGAAATCCGGCAAAGAAACTATATCCAGGTTCTGGCACAGGATCTTTTCCTGCCGTTTGGAACAGGTGAGTCCCAGCTCCTTTCTGTGGAAAGACATTTTACCTACCATGAACTCTCAAAAACGGGACTTGATCATCTCGATCGTCTTCAGGACCTCCCGTCTCAATCGCAAATTTATTTTTTCTGTCCTCTCCTTGCCACTCATAATGTCACGGAAACCCTGAATGTCCTTAAACGCTTAAGAGTCCTGGGACACCAGATCACCATTTTTGGATTTGACCCCTATTATGAAATGAGAAAGGCCGCCACCAGTGAAGCTCATGTTCCACTGCTTAAGGCCGGAGAAGAGGCGAGAAATCAGTTTTCGGGAATTGAAACCGATCTCAGGAAGGTTGGGATCGCCTTCATCAAAATTGATATCAGGGAAAGAGTTCCATTGAGAATTATCCTGAAAGAGAAAGCGAATCATCTTCTCGAGACGAGGCCCAATTGAAGGCCTTTCTCCTCTTATATACGTTAACTCTTTTTCTGGGCTCGCTCCTTGCCATGAATCTGGCGACGGAAGGATGGCTTTTCCTGCCTCTATATCTTGTCGCTGCCTATCACCTTTACCGTTTGAACTATTCGAAAAGTTTTTTCATGGTTTTCCATGAAGCACCTGAGAAAAATGAAAATTTGAAAGTAAGGTTTGGTCCGGTCGAATTCGAGATTAAAGACGAAAATGACCGGAACGAAGAGAAATTTCTCGATCTTTTCGACTGGAAAAAAGCTTCCGTCAGGCGGCTTCTCTCATGGTTATTGTTTGCGGTCTCACTTTACCTTCTTTTCAATCGTCTGAACGTGGAGGTCAATACAGTTACGATTGCTCCTCCCGTGATCTGTTTCTTTCTCATGCGTTCCATTTCGGTGGGCCATCTTCTGGTTCCCCTTGGAATCAATTTCCTGATAACACTTTCAAGAGTTGAAAACTTTTCCACCCGGGAAATTTCGATCTTTTTTGTGTATGGAATCTTCTTAATTCTGAATCTTGCCCTTATTTATCCTTCGGAAGAAAGACTGGGTGGGAAACTTCGCGAGTGGATGCAGGGGAAATGGTTTGAAGTCGCAAGGGTCATGGCCATACTTATGATCTCTTTCAGCACGGGAATATATTTATTCCAGGATATGGAATTTAAACTTAGGCCTTCTGTCGGGAAGGAAGAAATTCAGGAGCAATTGAAGACGACTGATCGGCTGAATTCGGCCCTCACGAATATGATTCAAAATTGCCTGATTGAGAATCCGGATTTCCTGAACAGGATGAAAGAACACTCAGAAAAACTCCGTGAACTCAGCGGGAAAACTGATGTCAGTCAGGAAACCTGGCAAGAAACTCTGAATACGGGTAAGGCCCTGGAAAATAAATTTCAGGAGAAGTTGTCTTCAGCACCGGCGCCGCAATTAACTCCGGAGCTCCTGGAGAAGATGATGGAAGATGCCCGGTCCCGCAGCAAGGGTGAACTAAGTCCTGCGGCATACCGGAAGCTGGAAGGATTTCTTGAAAGGGCCCGCAATTACGATGGGAGGGGTGGCAGTGAGCTGGTTTCAGAGTACCGGGAAATAAAATTCGGAAAGGGTGGCTACTACCGCGAAGAAACCGAGTTTGATCATAGTGCCGGAAGTGAAGGCCATGCCGTATTCCTCGATCAGTTGAAGAAATCTGAGGAAAGAAAAAGAACGCTGAAGGACAAGTTGAATAAGAATATTGAAGAGCTGAAAAGAAATTCTGATGAAGGCCTTCTTTCGATCAATAAATCTCTGAAAGACGAACTCGATGCGATCGATTCCCTTTCTGGCGAAGACCGCTCAATGATCGAACGCCAGCTCAAGGAAATCTCTGACCTCCAGAAAGATCTTCTTACGCGGACGACGGACCCCCGATTGAAAGAGAAAATCCTCGAGCTTGAAGAGGAAACGGAGCACCTCCTGAGAGGTATGACTCCTCATATGAATGCGGCAGACAAGTCACAGCTCGCAAGAAAACTCCAGAATCAGCAGCGTAAACTTACTGCCGCCGGCAGGGAAGTCCGGAAAGAAATTTCGCAAAAACTTCAAAGGGAAGATAAAGCGAATTCATCCACCGGTAAATCCGTCCCCACCAATTGGATAAGAAAGATTGTACGTTTCGGGGTCTTTGCTCTTGGGGCAGCACTGTTTTTCTGGTTCATGAAACTCCTGGGCAAAAAAGGAGTCAAAAGAGTAAGAGGAATTCCGGAAGGGGTGAAAGAGGAGCTGGAAGTGGAGCTGGCAGCGATAAAAAAAATGAAGTTGTCGCCGAGGGAAGAAGTAATTCACACTTACAATGTTTTCCATGACGGGTTAAAGACACTGATCTTCACCAGCGAGACACCTCCGTCATGCATCGTCTATGAGGGAATCAAGGTCGCTGAACCTGAATTAGCAAAGCCTGCCTTTACGGTGACTGAAACATTTGCCAGGACTTTTTACGGCGATAAAGAAGTCACTCTTCCTGAGTTAAAATCTTTTCGTAGTGAAATCACTAAAATATTTTCTTTCTTTGATATTTCGGGTTAAGACTTCGCCATCCATGGCAAAATATTTCTTCCGTGAATTTCCGAGGCTTACATTGTGCGAATCACAACCGCACTGCCGGAAAGTTTCGAGCGAAGATTTCTCGCCCACATGGATTCCTTTTTCTTTTTCTTCGTCAATTGTCCGGCGATCTCACGATTCTCTTTCAAGTCCTTCGCCGAAGCTTCGTAAACCATAACCAGAGACAAAGTAAGTATCAGTGCTTTCATATGAACCTCCCATGGTTCGTGATCTTGCGACCGGCACACCACCCTTATTGCTTATCTCATGCCAGATCGAACCCCTATGGTTTCCACCCTTTACCCTGGTGCGGTAGCAAGACGACACCCCTAATAGCAGGGCCATAAAGTCATGGGTTTCAAGTTTGCAGATTTAATCGCAAGAACCAGGAGGTTGATATGTTAGCGATGGAATATCGTGGCCCCTACCGTGTGAGGGTCAATAAAGACAAACCGATTCCGGAAATTCTTCATCCGTCAGATGCAATTATTAAAGTCACCCGCTCATGTATCTGCGGGTCAGATCTCCACTTATATCATGGTCTGGTCCCGGACACGCGCGTGGGATCAACCTTCGGACATGAATTCACAGGTATTGTGGAAGAGATCGGTGATGATGTGCAGAACCTGCGGGTAGGTGATCGGGTGCTTGTGCCTTTCAATATTTCCTGCGGGACTTGTGTTTTTTGTAAGCATGAACTTTACGGAAATTGTAACAACGCCAATGCCATGTCGGCTGCTGTGGGATCAATCTTTGGTT
>JAKFFP010000383.1:0-1632 GCA_036675045.1 Bacteriovoracales bacterium
GCGAGTTTTAACCAGAGATTTTTTTCTTCGAGTGCTTCCTGAACCAGGGCGAAGTCAAAATTCTCGAGGTATCTCACTCCACCATGAAGCATCTTGGATGAGCCCTGGGAAGTCTGGGAAGAGTAATCACCCTTTTCAATCAGAAGAGCGGAGACCCCGTTCAGGGCAAGATCGCGAAGGAGACCACATCCATTGATGCCTCCTCCGACAATAACGACGTCATACACTTTCATAGCTTGTTGACCCAGACCAGATTCCCTGTGCATGACAGGCGATACTTGTGTCCGCTCCCGCCATATTCTGACGGAATGGGAGTGAGTTGATAGTTGAGGCCTACGATGGCATTTGAGTGGGCCTTGACGGCGTGGGCGCGAAGTTTCTGGGCCAGCTCCTGGTAGTAACGAGGCACTTCATCATTGGATTCATCTTCCACCATCTCTGCCGGGACAGTCTTGTGCTCGGAAGCGACACCCAGGTACCGGATGACCTGATAACCCTGGAGGGTCGGCGTGGCACTGACAATGACCTGAGAAATCTCAAGCTTTGGATGATCAAAATGAAAATTATGGTGCTGGTTCTGATGAAGAGTGTGTTTGGAAGAAAGTCCCGCCTCGGGTGCCTCGTGATGTTTCGGCGGATGAATTTCATCTGAAAGGCCCATCTGAATGTCGATTTCAAACCGGCGAAGCTTGTGCGTGAGGAGGATGGCCGCATATTCGGAGATTCGTGGAATAAGGAGATGACCCTTGGAGAGGCGCTTTCTTGTTTCTTCTTCCGTATCCGTCAGAAGCTGAAGCTCCTTTAGCATGATGATGATGTCGTTTACGTCCTCAACGAATTTCACATTTCGCACGAGAACAGAAAACGAAGGATTTCCTTCCGCTCCCATGCCGGAGAAGCTCGATTCCTCAGCGAATCTCCTCACTTCTTCAAAAGTCTCCGGCTGCCGGTAGACGGGCTCAGGCGTATATACCGGAGCAGGTGTTGGTTCTTCCAGGGGAGGAGTATCAAAAGACAGGCTTCTGGTTTTATCCGGTTCGTTATTCCCGAAAAGAGTTTCTTCCACGAGATTTGCGATGGGCTCATCTTCGGTCAACAGAGGAAGATCGTCTTTGGGTTCTTCTTCTGAAAGTGTGAAGGGAGTGTTGTCTTCTTCAATCGGAGTTTCCGGGGATGGAGTCTCTGCCGGGAATTCTTCAGTGGTGCCGAAATCCAGTCCCGAGAAATCGGATTCCTCAGGACTCTCAGAAGAAGGAGTTTCGTCGAGAGTGAAGTCAGGGAAGTCAGTGTTGTTTTCCTCGTGGAAAAATTCTCCCAAATCCTCAATCCGCGTAAGATCCTTCTTCTTATCAGTCATCTAAGCTCCATGACAGGACTTAAATTTCTTCCCTGAACCACATGGACAAGGATCATTGCGTCCTACTTTAAGTGTAGCACGAATTACCTTTTTCTCTTCCGCCATCTGCTGGGCCTGCTGAGCGGCCTGATGGGCCTTCAGCTGGGCTTCGAGCATGGCCTCTTGTTCACGGTGAATGGAATCGATTTCTTCCTGGGTCATGAGGCGGATGTGTCCCATTCTTTCGACCACCGCGCGCTTGATGGCGAACTTCATACCCTCATAGATCGTATAGG
>JAKFFP010000066.1:0-10415 GCA_036675045.1 Bacteriovoracales bacterium
TATTTAAATGCTTGCTTTTCCATCCACCCATGTTTCTATGTCCAATGGTATTGGTCAAGTAAGCTTTCCTAACACTTTGATTGGGATTCTCCGTCACAAGAAAACTTCAAATCTCCTTTGACGAAAAACTGATCTCTGAGCGAATGTGTGTCTCAGAAATCAATGACCTTGATTTCCTCCCAGATCGAATACGGCCATCGTCTTGACCGCGATGGCCTGTTCTTTGACCCACATCACTTTTTCAATGAAATTTTCTGAAACTCTTCCTGGATCTTTTTTGCATCCACCGGAAGTTGATAGTAGCCAGCGGCACCTGCCGGAGTTTGCGCGTGGATTCGGGCCTTCTCCGGGGAAATCGAGCGGGCCATGATCAGCACCTTGCTCTCAGGAAATTTACTCTTAATCTGAGCGGAGAGCTGGTTCACCGCCTTGGCGTTCACATCGTAGTTCATCACCACAATCTGAAAGCCCTTTGTCCGAAGGCAGTTGTTCAGCTCATCGAGAGTCGTGGCCATGATATAATCAAAACCAGCGGGAAATTGAGTGATGGATTTCTGAAAAAAGTCAGACTGAAAATCAAACAGCACGACTTTGATCTGGTCTTCTTTTTTAATTGTACCAATAGTTGTGAGGGTCTCTGAGTCGGCCTTTGCCAGGACGTCGAACTCAATTTCGCTCTCGATGGAGGCGAGTTTTTCGTCATCAGCAAGCTTCTGTTTTTTTAGAGCATTTAGATCGAGGACAACCGTTGGTTTGTCATCTTCGTCATCAGGTGACATGAAAAACTCCTCAAATTCCAATGGGTTCAAAGTCTTCTCGGAGAAAACCCCAAGTGCCTTAAGGCTTTCGGGTATAGGTTCAAGTTTTAACAGTGTTTTCCGATAAGTACACTAAGGATAGGTGAGTAAAGAAATGCCCTTTGATGACTTAAACCTCGAATTCGAAGACGAAGAAGAGGCGTTAAAAAAGAAGAAGGCCGAGACATTGCAAGTGGATGTGGACCTGGAATTTCAGGCGCCAGATCCAGCTTCCAAGCCGCGTCCTGCTGCTCGTCCTGCTCCACAAGGGGCAGAGCCCGCTGCACGTCCTGCACCTCCAAGTTCACCCGGAGCTCAGGTCAGAAAAATTGAAGACGCAAGAGCTGCCTCTCCGGGAACTCCGCGACCAGCTCCACGTCCGGTTCCGGCGCAATCACCGGCGGCCAGAGAAGGAACAGCTCCCCGTCAGATCCCAACTCCCATGGTCTCGGGATCAAGTGCACTTGAAACCGCCTATGATTTTGAGAGTGAATCCGTCGTTCAGATGCGTGAGGAAATGAGACGCGTCCAGATTGAGTCTGAGGTCAAGGTCGGAGTTGCTGAGTTTAAGACCGAATTTCTCTCTGAGATGCTGAGCGATATGAAACTCCTCGATCATCAAATTAACCAGTTACTCGTCCGCATTAATGCCAAACACCCCGATATGAAACAAGAAGTGCTGATGATCAAAAAGCTTCTTGCCGACTTCAACGCAAAAAAAAGAAAATAGTTTATCCGGCCACCGCGTGGCACTTCAGGGGATAAATTATGCGCACTCTCTTCGTACTCCTCATTCTTTTTAGTTCCACCGCTCACGCCGGATTAAAGCATCTGGGTGTAAAAAATCTTTCCCTCGAATACACAGCTCCCACAGGCGTGGGCTCGGTTGATAAAATCGAAATCGGCTTATCCAAATCCGTTAACCACGCACTCGAAGTGGAAAAGATCGGGGAGACGCTCGTGGCGAAAACTCCCATGCTCGAATTTACCTGGATCAATCCCTGGAAATTTTTGATGGATGCTGAAAAGCTGACGTTGAATTCCATGAGCCTCTCGGCCGGAAACGGTGTCCATGATTTCTCTCTTGCCCAGGGGAAGATGACGATGGGAGGAGAGTACGTTCTCCGGAATGCCAGCGCTCATTGTGAAGGCACTTCCGAGCTTCCGGATCTTGAAGATCAGATGCTGGAAGACTGCCGTGATAATATGAAGGCCGAGGCCGATCGCTTCGATATTCCTCTCGATGGATTCTTGATTGATGTTCTCGCGCGCCTCCCTCAGCCGGAAGAAGAACAACCACTCAAGAATTTCACCCTGTCGATCAAGGACGGCGACTTCTACATGTACTTCCTTGCAAGCTATGTGGTGAAGGCTGGCCTTCGCACGTGGGGAGCTGTCCACTTTGAAGATGAATTAAAAACCATCGTGATCAGAGTAGATCTTATCAAGTTCGGGATTCTCCCCGTGACATCGATTGTGATGAAAGAACTGAAAGAAAGAATCAAAGATCCGCGAATCGAGATCAATCCGCCGCTCATCCGCATCAGGACCAGAGAATGAAACGGGAAATGAAAACGATCCAGGGAGTAGAGACCCTGGCGCTTGAGGCACCGGATGCCGATACGGCCGTCGTTTTCTTTCACGGTTATGGTGCGAACATGCACGATCTTTTTCCCCTCTGGGAACTCTGGCACCGCAATCAATTCAATTGGTATTTCCCGAATGGCCTTCAATCGCTTCCCATGGGCCATTACGAGGGTCGAGCGTGGTTTTCGATCGATATTGCGGGCCTGGAGCGCGCGATTAAAGAAGGTCGTCAAAGAGAGATGGCAGGATACATCCCGCCGGAGCTCGATGCCACCCTGGGGCAGCTTGAGGTTTTTCTCATGGACATCATGAAAAAGCATAAGAAACTCATCCTCGGCGGATTTTCTCAGGGAGCGATGTGCGCTTCACATCTGGCGATGAAAGACAGCTTCGCGGTTGATGGCCTCATTCTTCTTTCCGGAAACCTTCTGGCGGAAGAAAAATTTCCCAAGGCCGCAAGATCAATTCCTTTCTATCAGGCCCATGGAACGCAAGATCCGATCCTCGACATGGAAGGCGCAAGAGCGCTGGAAAGAAAACTTCAGAGCATGAATTTTCAGGGGAAGCTGAGTACTTTTCCGGGAGGGCATGAAATTCCTCCTCAGGTCGTAAAAGAAGTGAGTTCGTTTTTAGATCAGTTCAGCGGATAAGAGCTTCCACACCCCTGGCAGTCGAGATCCGGAAGTTTTCTTTCAAGATATCCAGTGACATCACTCTGCTCATGCGACCAGCAGCAAATGAAATCCCATTGTAGCTTCCGAAAATATCACCCAGTGACCATTCCTCAACTTTTTGGGGATCATTAAAGAGGTATCTGAAATCAGGGGCTGCCGTCACGAATTCATAAGTCAGGGTCATCATGAGGGGAGCGATGTAAGCAAAGCGCTCCGGCACGCCTTTTTTCTTCAGCGCCATTGAAAGATAAGTCGGAACGTAGAAATGGTAGATCGTGCGATGAAGTTTCGCCTGGACATTTTTCGGATAGAACAGGGCCTGGAAATTTTCACCGTTAGCATCGAGAACCATGTTCATCGTATCGATTGTCCTGCCCAAAAGCTCGCGGTTCGAGTCAAACCATGACGTCGTTCCTTCCTGGCCGCTGATCTCGAGGTAGGCGAGGTGGAGCTTCACATTTGATGTGTCCTGGAAAAGAACCGCTAGTGCCCGCGCCGCTTCGAATTCAGAACCATAGAAATTCAGCGCCAGTTCCCAGAGATTCGGGGCCTGGAATTTCTGGCCCACCAGAAATTTGGTCATCTCAGAATTCACGAGTTCGAGGAAGGTTTCTGTTCTCTGTTCAGAAAGAAGACGCAGGAAATCTTTTTTGAAAGCGACAAAGACAAATGATCCGGGATTTTTCTGATCAAGGAGGACGGGTGTGCTCTTTCCTTTTTCCAGAAGAAGATCAAAGTCGAGGAGAGTTATTTTCTGATCAATGGCCTCATAGCAGGAATTACGCTCGTGCTTTTGCATATAACGGTAGCAGCGCTCTTCAATCAGAGTGTAGAGAGCGATTTCACGCAGGATTCTGATTTCGGCCACAAAACGCAGGATGGGATTGGAACGCTTTGGCGCAGTGTGAGCAAATACATTTGCTGAAAAAACGAGAAGGAAGAGAAATACGCCAGAGTGCTTTTTCATGTTCATCCCTTTGGTACCAGATAAAAGTAGTTGGATGATTTCTTCATGTCTATTTTCTTCTGTAACGCAGTACGTGCGTCAAAGTCTTAACTCCTGAAATTTCTAGGATTTATGATTTTCACCGGATGATCACTGTTTTATACTAGGTACCGAAGTTTAACCCCCATTCATGAGCTCTCAATTATGAACGATTTTTCGTACGTTTCTTCTTCCGACAACTCATTCATCGATTCCCTTTACACTGACTTCAGAAAAAATCCGGATTCAGTTGATACCAGCTGGCGCCAGTTTTTTAAGGGCGTGGATTTTGCTTTATCCCAGCCTGTCTCGGCAGCTGCGGACACCACGACGGTAGGAAACCTGGGGAAGGAATTCAAAGTTTACCGTCTTATCCAGTCGTATCGTTCGCGCGGCCATTTGATTTCAACGACCAATCCGATCCGCGAGAGAGTCAATCGTTTCCCGCGACTTGATCTCGAAGATCATGGACTCACGAGCGCTGATCTTGAGGAGAGTTTTGCCATCAGTGAAATCCTGGGTCTTAAAAATGCTAAACTGAAAGACATCATCGCCCGCCTGAGAAGCCTTTACTGCGGCAATATCGGCGTTGAGTACATGCACTCAAACGACACCGATATCCGTGAATGGTTCCAGTCGCGTTTTGAATCGAGCCAGGGAAACACGAACTTCACCATCGAAAAGAAAAAGCGCATTCTCTCAAAACTCAATGAAGCAGTAGCTTTTGAGAACTTCCTTCACACCAAATACGTTGGTCAGAAACGTTTCTCGCTTGAGGGTGGAGAAAATACCATCCCGGCACTCGATGCCATCATCAATTCTTCGGCTGCCCATGGTTGCGAGGAAGTCGTAATCGGCATGGCCCACCGTGGACGCCTGAACGTTCTCGCTAACATCATGGGGAAAACCTACGATTACATCTTCAACGAGTTTGAAGGCCAGGCAACTCCGGATCTCACTATGGGTGACGGGGATGTGAAATATCACATGGGTTATTCCTCGCAGGTCACAACGACCGGCGGGCAAAAAGTTTACCTGAAGCTCATGCCGAATCCGTCGCATCTTGAAGCGGTTTCAGCTGTGGTCCTTGGTTACTCGCGCGCCCAGGGTGACACACTCTACGATCAGAATCCGGATAAGATCCTTCCCATCATCATCCACGGAGATGCCGCTGTGGCGGGGCAAGGGATCTGCTATGAGACAGTCCAGATGTCGGGACTTAAGGGTTACAATGTTGGTGGTGCCATCCATTTCGTGATCAATAACCAGATCGGATTTACAACAGACTTTGATGATGCCCGTTCTTCCATCTATTCAACTTCCGTTGCACGCGTCCTGGAAACTCCGGTCATTCACGTCAATGGTGATGATGCTGAGGCCGTGGTCTACGCCGTGGAGCTAGCGGCTGAGTTCCGTGCGAAATTCCACAAAGATATTTTCGTGGACATGGTTTGCTATCGAAAGCATGGCCACAATGAAAGTGATGAGCCAAGATTCACCCAGCCGAAGTTCTACAAGCTCATTTCCCAGCACGCGAACCCGCGCGAAGTTTATAAAGATAAACTCATCGAAGGGAAACAGATCGAGGCCCAGCTCGCTGTCCAGATGGAAGAGCAATTTAAGAATATTCTCCAGGACCGCTTTAACTCGGTAAAACAGAAGCCTTTACCTTATCTCTATCAGAAACCGGAAGAGCAGTGGAAATCTTTCCGCAGATCAACTCCCAAGGACTTTGATTATTCGCCGAAGACAAACGTGTCTAAGGACGTGCTCGAGAAAACACTGAAGGCCCTGACGAGTCTTCCGAAAGATTTTAAGCCGATCCAGAAGATTGAAAAACTCCTGGAGGAAAGGAAAACTCGTTTTGCCGGTGATCAGCTTGACTGGGCGATGGCCGAACTCATGGCCTATGGTTCACTTCTTCAGGAAGGGATCCACGTCAGGATGTCGGGTCAGGATTGTATCCGCGGAACTTTTTCTCATCGTCATGCCGCCATCGTGGATGAAAACTCCAACATCCGTCACAGTTTCCTGAATGCGATTGCGGACAAGCAAGGAGCATTCAAGATTTATAATTCGCTCTTGTCGGAATACGCCGTTCTTGGTTTTGAATATGGTTACTCGCTCGGGTCTCCCCAGTCGCTCAATATCTGGGAAGCCCAGTTCGGAGATTTCGCCAACGGAGCACAGACGATCATCGATCAGTTTATTTCTTCCGGTGAATCCAAGTGGCAAAGACAGTCGGGTGTCGTGATGATGCTCCCGCATGGTTATGAGGGCCAGGGACCGGAGCATTCAAATGCCCGTCCGGAAAGATTCCTCCAGCTCGCGGCCGAATGGAACATGGTCGTCGCCAATCTCACGACTCCGGCAAATATTTTCCACGCCCTTCGCCGCCAGGTGAAATGGGATTTCAGAAAGCCACTGGTGATCTTCACTCCAAAATCTCTTCTTCGTCATCCGGAGTGCATCTCTTCGACGAAAGACCTGACGGATGGATCGTTCCAGGAAATCATCGATGATACTTACGTGAATCCTAAGGACGTTAAGCGCCTCATCCTTTGTACCGGCAAGGTTTATTACGACCTTCGCGCGAAACAACAGAAGGACAAGCGGAAGGACGTTGCCATCGTGAGAATGGAGCAGCTTTATCCGATGCCGGAAGAGCAGAGCTGGAAACTTATTGAAAAGTACAAGAGCGCGGAGAAAGTCTGGGTTCAGGAAGAGCCGAAAAACATGGGCGCATTTACCTTCCTGCGCCGTTATACGCAGTTTGATGATTTCAAGCTGATCGCGCGGAAATCTTCTGCCTCTCCCGCGACCGGATATGCATCCGTTCACGCGCAGGAACAGGCAAAGATTGTGAATAATGCTTTCGCTGAAAAAATTGAGTTAGTTTAAAAAGGATAGTTATGGTTGATGTAAAAGTTCCTGCGGTCGGAGAATCCATTTCCGAAGTAACAATCGCTGCCTGGACAAAACCAGATGGTGCGATGGTGAAGCTTGATGAGGCGATCTGTTCGATCGAATCAGATAAGGCCACGCTTGATATCTCCGCTCCCAAGGCGGGGAAACTCAAAATCCTTGTGAAAGAAGGCGAGACAGTCGCTATCGGCACTAAAATTGCTGAAGTGGATGAGAGTGTGACTGCTGGCGCACCTGAAGCACCTAAGGCCCAGGAGCCGGTAAAAACAGTTGAAAAAGAACCAGCTCCCGATAAAAACTATCCTTCTCCAGCTGCTGCTAAAATCCTCACCGAAAAAGGTGTCTCGGCGGATTCTGTTAAAGGTTCAGGTCGCGATGGAAGAATCACCAAGGGTGACGCTCTCGGGGCCGAGGCCAAAGCGGAAGCGCCGTCTGATCTTAAGAGCCTTGCTCAGGAAACGATGAGAAGTTCATTCTCGCGCGAGACCCGCCGTGAGAAAATGTCGGGCCTTCGGAAAACAATTGCCACGCGACTGGTGAATGCAAAAAACACCACTGCCATGCTCACGACTTTCAATGAAGTCGACATGTCGGCCGTGATGGAGATCAGAAAAAAATACAAAGACGCTTTCAAGGAAAAACATGGCGTGGGTCTGGGCTTCATGAGCTTTTTCACCAAAGCTTGTACCGTTGCTCTCAAGCAATATCCGGCCGTGAACGCGATGATTGATGGAACGGAAATCGTGTACCACAATTACGCAGATATCGGTGTTGCCGTTTCCACTCCGCGCGGGCTGGTGGTTCCTATCATCAGGAATGCTGAATCCATGGGGATGGCGCAGATTGAATCCAGAATCATCGAGCTCGCAACCCGCGCTCGTGACGGAAAAATTACCATCGATGAAATGCAGAACGGGACATTCACCATTACCAATGGTGGTATTTTCGGTTCGATGCTTTCAACACCTATTCTCAATGCTCCTCAGTCAGCAATCCTCGGTATGCATAACATCGTTGAGCGCCCGGTAGCGGTGAATGGCCAGGTGGTCATCCGTCCTATCATGTATCTGGCACTTTCTTACGATCACAGGATCATCGATGGCCGTGAGTCGGTTTCATTCCTCAAGACGGTAAAAGAAATGCTCGAGGATCCTTCAAGACTTTTATTGGACGTGTAATTTATGGAACAGTTTGATCTCGTCGTTATTGGTTCTGGCCCCGGCGGATACATTGCCGCCATCCGCGCTTCCCAGCTTAAAATGAAAGTTGCGATCATTGAAAAATATCCGACTCTCGGGGGAACATGTCTCAATGTCGGTTGTATCCCATCTAAGGCATGGCTTGATTCCTCGGAAAAATATCATGAGGCCACTCATACTTTTGATTCTCATGGGATTATCACGGGTGAAGTGAAACTTGATGTGAAAAAAATGAGCGAACGTGTTGCCGGTGTCGTGAAAGGAATTACCGGTGGAGTTGCTTTTCTCATGAAAAAAAACAAGATCCAGGTTTTCACCGGCCATGCTTCGTTTAAGTCGAAAAACTCTGTGAACGTAAATGGCCAGGAAATTGGTTTTAAGAGCTGTATTATCGCGACGGGATCTAAGCCTTCCACCCTTCCGGGTGTGACTCTGGATAAAGAAAGAATCATTTCTTCCACGGAAGCTTTGAAACTCGATAAAAAGCCGAAGCACATGATCGTCATTGGCGGTGGTGTGATCGGGCTGGAGCTTGGTTCTGTTTTCCGTCGTTTGGGTTCAGAAGTGTCTGTCGTTGAATACGCGGACTCTTGCATCGCTGCCATGGACGTTGATCTCGGAAAAGAGCTCCAGAAAATCCTCACGAAAGACGGAATCAAATTCCATATGGGTCACGGAGTAACTTCTGTTGTCCGGAAAGGTGACGAAGTCATCGTGAAAGCGAAGGCCAAATCCGGCGAAGAAATCGAACTCAAGGGCGATTACTGTCTCGTGGCCGTGGGCCGTCGTCCTTATACCGATAATCTTGGTCTTGAAAACGCAGGCCTCAAGGTTGATGAACGCGGGCGCATTCCGGTGAACGATCATCTCCAGACTGCTGTTTCTCATATCTATGCCATTGGTGATGTGGTGAAGGGTGCCATGCTCGCTCACAAAGCTGAGGAAGAGGGAGTCTTTGTTGCGGAATCTCTCGCCGGGCAGAAGCCGCATATTAATTATTTATTGATCCCGGGAGTCGTTTACACCTGGCCGGAAGTGGCGGGTGTTGGTTACACGGAACAGGAATTAAAGCAGAAGGGTATTGAGTACAAAACCGGAAAATTCCCATTCCTTGCCCTAGGTCGTGCGGTTGCTTCTGCGGAGAAAAATGGTTTTATCAAGGTTCTCGCAGACAAGAATACTGATGAGATTCTCGGCGTGCACATGATCGGCCCTCGAACGGCCGACATGATCGGTGAAGCTGTTGTGGCGATGGAATTCCGCGCTTCTGCGGAAGACATCGGCCGCATTTCTCACGCTCATCCGACATATTCGGAAGGTTTTAAAGAGGCCTGTCTTGCGGCAACAGAAGGGCGCGCGCTCAACGTCTGACGTTGAATGCGGCCCCGTCCGTATCAGCTAGTTTTATTAAATTTTCATTCCATCTGAAATTGCAAATACTTCTCCCTGTACATCTTTCTACACGGGAGGTTTAAGATGAAATTTTTAGTATTAACCATAGCGCTTATGCTTGGAGCGTCCGCATGTAATAAATCAGAAGATCAGCAGTCTGATGCCGGAACTGGTGCTGTTGAGAGATCAGATTCAAGTATGGAATCTGAAATGGCGCCAGAAGAACTGGATGCTCCAGCAGGGACAGATTCCGATATGGGGTCGGGTTCAGCAGTTGAACCAAGTACTGACATGAATTCAGAATCAGGGACTGGCGTTGGTACCGGTACCGCCGAACCAACATCTGATTATGGAGAAGATATTCAATCAGATGAAAATATAGATTCTGGTGAAAGAGACGAATCTCTTTAGCTTTATGCTGGGGTCACATCCTCCGTGGCCCCGTCTTTATTGATGCATTGTGACCTCCGCAGCGGAGGTTAGTTGTGAAAAATCTTATTACCTCGAGCGAAACTTTTTAGACTGTGAGAGCGCTGTTTATTAAGTTCGACAGATGAACTTAAAACACCTTACCGATAAAACTCTTCTCGAAGACACCAAGAAACTTGCTTCTTCCGAAAGAGAGCTCACTGTAAAAATTCTTCATCATTTAAAAGAAATTGAATTTAGAAAACTTTTTTCGGAACTAGGCTATACAAGTTTGTATGATTACTGTGTTCGCGAACTTGGCTACGCAGGAGCTTCTGCTCATAGGAGAATCTCTTCCGCAAGACTGCTAGGAGAAATACCATCGCTTGAGCCTCAGATTGAAGAAGGGAACTTGAATCTCACTACGCTTTCAAATCTTGTTCAATTC
>JAKFFP010000347.1:0-10410 GCA_036675045.1 Bacteriovoracales bacterium
TACAGGAAACGCTGGCGGTCTCCAGACTGTTTACTTCCCTTTCGACTCTTCAGCTGTTGAAGGCGATACAAAAGCAACAATTGAAGCAAACGCTGAATTCCTGAAGAAGATGGCTTCTGTCGATATCCAGGTTGAAGGTCACTGTGATGAGCGCGGCGGACGCCAGTACAACCTCGCACTCGGCGAGCGTCGTGCAAAAGCTGTTCGTGACATGCTTGTTGCCCTTGGTGTTCCAGCAAAAAGAATCTCAATTATCTCTTACGGTTCTGAGCGTCCGGCCGCTGAAGGTTCTGACGATTCTTCATGGGCGAAAAATCGCCGCGCGAACTTCGTAGTAACTGCGAAGTAATCGGGAAACGTGAGACTTCTCCTCATCTCAATTATTCTTTTCACTCTTGGGGCGTGTGGCTTAACCACCACACGACCTAAAGTGGAAATGAGCCTTGCCCAGGCAGCTTTCCTTGCAGCCAAGGAAGCAGAAGCTGATATTCACGCCTCAAATCTCTACCGACAGGCTGAAGACTATTATCTCAAGGCCAAGTCTGCTTACCGGAGAAAATACTTCAACAAAGCTCAGGAATACGCCATTCTTTCAAAAAAGTTCTCAGAGCAGGCGGAATACGCCGCTGTCCGGAAAAAAGCCCTCGAAGGGAACGCAGAATAATAGTAAACTCATCTCATTATCGAGGTGATTTGCTATGACTAAAATTCTTCCATTCCTTGCCCTCATCCTTCTCTCCACTGCTTGTATTAAAACAGCTGATCAGGTGAATCGTGAAAAGCGGTTCGAAGCCATGACGGAAAACATGAAAGACTCTCAGGGTCTTCTGGCCGACATGGTTTCACAGTTAAAGGATATGCAGTCGCAGATTGATAAACTTAACGGTCGCGTGGAAGAAATCGAACACCGGAATAAGCAGATTGATCCGGAATCGTTGCGGAAAATGAATGAGAACATGACTCTCCTTCAGACTCAGCAGCAGTCTGATTCCGAGCAACTCACAAAAATCCAGGCCGAGCTCAAGGAACAAAGAGCATTCCTTGAAAAAGTGACCAACAGTCTTTCAGCGATGGGAAATGAGAAGTCCCGCTCTTCTTCCAAAAAAAAAAGCGCTAAGGCGGAACTGAACGCAGCTCTGGGTCTCGTCAAGGCCGGGAAGTTTTCTCAGGCAAGAACTGAGCTTGAGTCGCTGATCGATGCGGATGGACTTTCGGCTGGAGACAAAAATAAGCTCCTCCATGGTTTGGGCCGGGTCGAGTACTCTTCAAAAAATTATGATAAGGCCCTGGTCTACTTCAGTAAGATCTACACGAAGTACCCACGATCAAGCCTCGCGGCTGGCTCACTTCTTTACATTGCTAAGTCGCTGAAGAAGCTGGGCAAGAAAGATGAAGCGAAAGAAGCTTTCCAGAGATGTGTCGAAGACTATCCTGGTTCAGAGGAAGCGGCCGAGGCAAAGAAGGAAATCTGAAAAGAATCATCCTCGGAATTGAAACCAGCTGTGATGATACATCAATCTGTTTACTTGAAGCAGATGGTGAAGCTCCGCGAATTCTTTCCCATAACAGCTATTCACAGGATTTCATCCTGGAGAAATGGGGCGGAGTCGTTCCGGAACTCGCTGCCCGGTCGCATGTCAAAGCGATCCCGCCGCTACTGAAAGTGAGTTTTGATGAGGCGGGAATTTCCCCCGATGATGTGACTGAGGTTGCTGTGACCACTCATCCCGGTCTCGTCGGATCCCTTCTCACCGGCATCAATCTCGCCAAAACTTTCGCGCTCATGAAAGAGCTTCCCATCATTCCGGTGAATCATCTGTTTGCCCACCTTGAAGCGATTCATCTCACAGAAAAAGTCTCATATCCGTATCTGGGACTTCTGGTAAGTGGCGGCCACACCGCTTTTATGATGATGAAGTCATCAACCGAAATGGAAGTTCTGGGTTCGACTCTGGATGATGCCGCTGGTGAAGCTTTCGATAAAGGCGGAAAGCTCATGGGTGTAGGTTATCCCGCGGGAAGAATCATTGATGATCTCGCGAAAAATGGTGACCGTAAAAAGTTCGAATTTCCGGTAAGCTACATGCGTGACCGTCCCGGGAAGATGAGCTTTTCCGGACTCAAGACTTCCCTTCGCGTGCGACTTGAAAAGATGACTCCCGAAGAAATGAAAGCGGATCTTCCCCATATCTGCGACTCTTATCAGGAAGCGATTGTTGAGACGCTTAAAATTAAGTGCGAAGAAATCATCACGAAAATCCTGAATGAAGATCTGAGGAAATTCGAAATGCCGATTGTGATTGGTGGCGGGGTTGCATGCAACTCAAGACTCCGCGAAGTCATGAAGGCACGCTTTAAGAATGTTCACGTCGTAAACCCCACCTACTGTACTGACAACGCTGCCATGATCGCCCACTATGCGTCCCTGGTTCCCCAGAATAAAGTGAGCTTTCCGGAATGCCTTTCCCTCGACGCGCAATCGCGGTTTGTGGAGAAAAAATGAGCCGTTTCCCTGAGGCCAACAAGAGTTTTGGACAGCATTTTCTGACGAGTTCCAGTGTCATCTCAAAGATCACTCAGCCCAAGCCGGAAAAGGCGGACGCCATAGTTGAAGTGGGTCCGGGCCCGGCAGTATTAACTCCGCATCTCGTGAAACACGGGCTTCCGGTTCATGTGCTGGAAATGGACCAGAGATTTATTGAGCTTCTCTCACCCGTGGTTGGTGAGAATAATATTCACATGGGTGATGCGCTGGAATTTAACTGGACAGAGTTTTTGAGAACGACCAATTTCAAAAATATCTGGCTGGTAAGTAATCTTCCTTACAATGTGAGCGTTCCACTCACACTTTCCTTTCTGAGAATTCCTGAGATTCATGACATGACTCTTATGTATCAGAAGGAAGTGGCGGAGAAAATTTTCACCCGCGACCAGAAAAACAGCATGGGGTCTCTTCTTGCCATGTGCGCTTCTCAGTTTCATGTATCTCACGTGGTACATGCCCCGCCGGGAGCCTTCGTTCCTCCACCCAAAGTGGACTCGCAGGTTCTGGGTTTCAAACGTCGAGAAAATCCGCTCGTTCCTCTTTCTGAAATTAATCAGTATGAAAAGTTCCTGAGACTTTCATTTGGCCAGAGAAGAAAACAGCTCGGCGGAATTTTACGTGCGGAGTGGGGAGCGGAGAAAACGGAAACTTGTTTCCGGGAAGCTGAGATCCCTCTCACCATCAGGGCAGAAGCTCTCACCATGGATCAGGTGCTGACTCTTTATTCAGCCTCGAAAAGATATTAGAAAGACGACATGCGCCTGCGTGATTCTTTAATCGCGGAGTACCATTCATCACCAGGCTCGCGCCAGAAAGTCGTCGCATTTTCTTCCCACTGGGCCTTGTCCGCGTTTTGCAGGCGGCGACTACACTGAGCTTTAAGTGACATGTCCCGGGCCTTGAAGGTTCCCCCCACGAAACATGAACCAAGGTCCGGTGCTTTTTGGAGAAAAGAATTCAGCTGCTCGGGAGAAAGATTCCTGCCGGGAGGATCAGTTGCCTGAATACTCACCTGCCAGTTCATATCATATTGGGACCGTTTCACAGTGCTGGGAAGCCCCGCTTTATTATTTTCCATTGAGAACCCGATGATATTTCCTTCGAAGGGAATGACTTCGAAATCAAGCGCGTTTGTCTCTCTCTTACTGGACATGCAGTTGTGATAAAGAACGTAGGCCTTGCTGGTTTTGTAAATGCAGGTGTAGTTCTGGTCGTGGCCATAAAGATTCTTTCGGCCAAGGAAGGTCTTATTGGGTGAATTGAGTTCAATGAGTGCTTCCTGCGGTGTCATGAGATGCTTATCACAGGCCACTTCAGGTTCGGCATCCAGAAGTACTTCGAGGTTTTGGGCCGCTTCTTCTGCTGTTTGGGTGAAAGCTGAAAAAGAGACAAATAAAAGAGAAAAAATAATGGTTTTCATAGGCAACTTATCGGACCCTCCACTCAGGAACTTAACTGTCCTCAAACCGCTTTAAATGGGCTATGGTGGGTCCTCATGGGTATCAAGATCATCTGTAAAAACCAGCGCGCCGGATACGACTACTTCCTTGAAGAGAAGTACGAGTGCGGTCTTGTCCTCGTAGGTACCGAGGTCAAATCCCTCCGTGCCGGCAAAGGCCAGATCAACGAAGCCTTTGTGACCATCGACTCAAACGGAGAGGCCTGGCTCCAGAATGCGACGATCCCCCATTATGAATTCGGGAACATCAATAATCATCCTGAAGTCCGTAAACGTAAATTGTTGCTCAAGCGCGAAGAGATTCAACAGATTGAAAAGAAGATGAGCTCTAAAGGTTACACGGTCATACCCCTGGGGCTTTACTTTAAAGATTCACTAGTTAAGTGTGAAATAGCCCTGGCGAAAGGGAAAAAGCTCTTTGATAAGCGTGATGATGCTGCTAAAAAGGACGTAGAGCGTAAACTTAGACAGGGCCAGTACGAGTAATGGAAACGAATTTCGAAAATGTCCGCCATATTACTCCTCTTAATCAGACGAGGACCTTCAGCCATGAAGAGGCCCTTGAACTTATCCCGCTGCTTCAGCTGATTTCTTCCAAAACTAAGCGCGAACTTAATGTCCTCAATTCCCAGCTTTCATTCTTAAAGACTAATTCTGAGAAGGCCCAGGCCATTCAGGAAAAGATCAATACAACGCTTCAGGCATGGTCGGATAAAGTCCGTCGCCTGGGTGCGATTCCGGTTTCTCTCTGCAAAGTCCGCATTCCAGGCGAAGATTCACAGTATCTCTGGGAATACCCGGAGAACCGCCTGTTCATGAACTAGGTCTCACCTTTAATTTTCCTGAAGAAAAAAAAAGTAAGCGATTGTTTGTTAATGCAACAAGCGATCCTGTGATATCCCCCTTCTCCGGCGAGCACTCGCCCGCTATTCAATCAACGAGGGTAACTTGGAAAAAGACGGCTGTGGCGTTGGATTTGTCGTTTCACTGAAAGGTGAAAGGACTCATCATATTCTGGAACAGGGGCTGCATGCCCTTGAGTGCATGGAACATCGTGGAGGAACCGGACCTGGTTCCATCGGCGACGGCGCAGGAATCATGACCGCCATTCCGTACGAGCTTTTTGGAAGAGAAGCGGGAACCTTCGCGGTGGCGTTTCTTTATGCTCCACCCGAAAAAGAGAAAACGGCCCTTTCACTCAAAGTCTTTGAAGAAACTTTCTGGCAATTCGGGCTCAAAGTTTCGGGTTATCGCGAAGTAAAAGTGAACAAAGACGCTCTCACCGAAGAATCTGTCAGGAACATGCCTTATATCACTCAGGCAATTATCGAAAGGCCCCAGCACTGCCGCACCTTATATTCGTTTGAGCGTCTTCTTTATCACGCGCGGATGGCGACAAGGACGAAAGAAAAAGAGAACGGAATTTACCAGCAGTTTTATTTCAGCTCACTCTCCCCGAGAAGTATCGTGTATAAGGCGCTCGCAAAAAGCCAGGACCTGAGAAAGTTCTACCTCGATCTGCAGGATGAAAATTACTCCACGAACTTTGCCCTCATTCATCGCCGCTTCAGTACCAATACTATTTCCACCTGGGACAAGGTTCAGCCGTTCCGCCTGATCGCTCATAATGGAGAGATCAACACGATCGAGGGAAACAAGGCCTGGGCCATTACCCGGGAAAAAGATCTTGGTCTTCAGGCGGAAGAACTCATTACTCACAAAGGGATGAGTGATTCGGGAAATCTCAACATGATCGCTGAGGGCCTTCGCTACAGGAGCTCGATTCCAAAGCTCTCGGAAGTCATGGCGATCCTCATTCCGCCGGCGGACGCCGAAAGTAATTATTACAAATTCTGGTCACGTGGGATGGAACCCTGGGACGGGCCCGCCATGGTCACTTACAGCGACGGAAAATATATCGGCGCTCGCCTCGACCGGAATGGTTTTCGTCCCTGCCGCTGGCAAAAAACAGATGATCACTTTTTCCTGGCGTCGGAAGCGGGAGTCTTCGATGTGGCGGAAGAAAAGGTCATAGAAAAGGGCGCTCTCTCTTCAGGTGAGTCAGTGACTGTGAACGTCCTCTCGGGACAGATTTTTTTCGTTGATCCCCAGAACTTTCCGGAAAATAAAAACGCTACTTTTGATGCCCAGGCCATCCCACTTGAATATACCAAGCCACCCCAGATTGCGGAGGGCCTGACCAGACGTCAGGGGCTTTTCGGTTATTCCAAAGAGGACATAGATAAGATCATCGTTCCGATGACGAGAGATAAAAAAGAGCCATTGGGTTCCATGGGTGACACCGCGGCCCTTCCTTTTCTCTCTGATAAACCCAGATCGATCTTCGATTTCTTTTATCAGGACTTTGCTCAGGTTACGAATCCGCCTATCGATTATATCCGCGAGAAGATTGTAACTGACATGCGTGTTTTCCTGGGAAGAAAACCGAATATTTTTGAACCGAAGGAATTCATTCCTCTCAAGGCCTGTCTTGAGCTCAAGGGCCCGGTGATTTCCCTCGGGCAAATGAATTATCTCAAATCATTAAGTACGAATCCGCTGAGCTATGACCTGAGATCATGCAGGATCGATCTTACGTTCCGCCGGGGAAGTAACGTCACTGAGTTCCTGGAACGTCTGGAAGAAATGAAGAAAGAGGCCATCCACGCTCTCAAAAAGGGATACAGTCTTCTTATCCTTTCTGACCGGAATGCTGATGAGGAAAATCTTCCGATACCTTCGCTGATTGCGATGTCGTATATCAATGTAGGACTCAATGAAACAGGCCAGCGACTCAGGGCCTCACTCATCATGGAAGTGGGAGATGTAAAAAATCCCCATCAGCTCGCATGCCTTTTGAGTTATGGAGCATCGGTCGTTTGTCCTTACCTGGCCCTGGAATGTGCCGTGGAAAGTAAGGACCCGGGACTTGCTCAGCTCTTTCCGCATGAAAGGGAACTGAACCTTATCAAGGCCCTGCATGATGGGGTGTTACGGATCATGGCCAAACGCGGGATCTCAGTCTTCCGATCCTATCAGGGATCACGGCTCTTCACTCCCATCGGCCTCGGGGAAGAAGTATTAAAGACATTCTTCCGCGGGAAATCTTCACTTCTCGGAGGCATGGATCTCGCGGGACTGGTTGAGCTCATGCATAAGATGCCTTCGATGTCGGATGATCCTGTTCCCAGCTATTTCTACAAGGAGCATGCGGCGATGAAAGAGGGCGAACTCCATACCCTGACTTCAAAACGTGCAAAAATTATTCATAAGCTGATTTCTACTGAAGACGAGGATGAAGCATATTCTCTGTTCCGGCAATTCTCCCGCGAAATCGAAGAAACACCGATCATGATCCGGCATCTTTTGGGATTCCGGAAAAAAGAAACAGCAGCGAAAGAAATTGAACCCGTTGGAAATATCCTGAAGCGTTTTGGAAGCGGGGCCATGTCTTTTGGTGCCATCAGCGCTGAATCGCAAAGAGACCTCATTCTTGCTTTCCGGACTATCATGGGAAGAAGTAACAGTGGTGAAGGCGGAGAAAATCCGTATTTCGAGAAAGACGGAATTGCGGCAACGATCAAGCAGATCGCTTCCGGAAGATTCGGAGTGACCGCTGAATATCTCGTAAACAGTGAAGAAGTTCAGATCAAGATCGCCCAGGGAGCAAAGCCCGGAGAAGGGGGCCAGCTCATGGGAGTCAAGGTGACTGAAGAAATTGCCCGCGCGAGATTCACCAGTCCGGGAGTTGATCTCATCTCCCCCGCTCCCCAGCATGATATTTACAGCATTGAAGACTTAAAAGAGCTCATTCATGAAATCCGGGCCCTCGCTCCTCACGTGAAAGTCTCAGTGAAGCTTGTTTCGGGAGATAACGTCGGGGCCATTGCTGTCGGTGTCGCCAAAGCAGGTGCAGATATCATCCAGATCTCCGGAGGCGACGGCGGAACGGGAGCAGCTTCGCTTCTCTCCATGAAACACGCGGGACTTCCGCTTGAGCCGGGACTTCTGGAAGTTCATCGCGCCCTTACTGATAACGGCTTGAGATCAAGAGTCACTCTTCGCGCCGATGGCGGATTCTTCACCGGGAAAGACCTGATGGTTGCCGCCATGATGGGTGCTGACCAGTTTGATTTCGGTAAACTCGTTCTCGTGGGTGAAGGCTGTATCATGGCTCGCGTGTGCGAGAAAAATACCTGTCCCGCGGGAATTGCCACTCACAATCCCAGGTTCAAGGCCTTCTACAAAGGTGAGCCGGAAAAAGTGGTGCGCCTCCTCACAGCACTTGCCAGCGAAGTCAGAGAGCATCTGAAAGATATGGGAGTTGCCAGCCTGGGTGAAATCATCGGGAAAAATCATCTCCTCATTCCGGAACCGCGCCATCAGGAACTTATCCAGAAACGGAAGCTAGACCTAAGCCACTTCACCCGGGAATACCAATCCTCCCCGGAAACAGGTGTGCTGGTGCATGAGAAATCCTCTCCGCTCAATCAGGAAGTGATTGAGTCACTCGGTGACACTCACGAGTTTACGATCCGGAATCACGACCGCGCGATCCCGGCCACACTTTCGGGTTTATATGCTTCCAGAAAAAGAAAGCTTCCGGAATCAGTGAATCTGAGATTCGTCGGATCAGCGGGACAGGGCTTTGGTGTGTTCAACGTGTCTCAAATTAATCTCAGACTTCAGGGTGAGGCCAATGACTCTGTCGGAAAAGGCATGTCCGGCGGGACAATCGTCATCACTCCCCATGCGGGTGGAAAAGAGCAAAACTCCATCATCGGAAACTGCGCCTTGTATGGAGCTACCGGTGGCAGGCTTTTTGTGACCGGATACGCCGGTGATCGATTCGCCGTGAGAAACAGCGGAGCGACTGCCATTGTTGAAGGTGTCGGTCTTCATGCCTGCGAATACATGTCCGGGGGTATGGTGTGGATTCTCGGAAATACCAAGCGAAATATTGGTGCGGGAATGACGGGGGGAATTGGATTTGTTCGCATTGATTCGTTGAAACACCTGAACCAGGAATCGGTTTCGCGTGTCCCGGTTTCCAGGGATGATGAAGCCATCCTTCAGGAACTCGGAAAAAAATATCTGCAGGAAACCGGAAGCTTAACCATGAAAGGTATTCTCGAAAGAAACGATCTGCGGAATGAGTTTATCAAGATAGTGCCGAAAGTTCCCTGATCCCTTCAAACAGAACCTTGATTGAAATCAGGGCCAGGAGAATGTTGACCGCGAGGTCAAACTTCTGGTCCGGGATCTTCTTTCCTAACGGGATGGAAAGTCCCACGCCGATAATTGATCCCGCGATCAGGATTCCGATATTGTCCTTGAGAGAGACAAAATTAATCCCAGCCGCTCCGCCGAAGGCGATGATCTTTGAGAGCTGAAGGCACATTTGGCCCGCGCTTTTCGTAGAAAGATTCCCGTCACGCCCGAGTGCCAAGCGATTAAATAGCGGCGTCACCATCGGCCCCACCGCTCCGACAAAAATCCCCATGAAACCCGAGAGAGCACCGGCCACGACAAAGGTGCTGGGTTTTGGTTCCGACTTCAATTTGTATTTCCAGGGTATGACGGAAACGAGGATAAGTGTTCCCACAATAATTTTAAGGAAACTCGGGTTAATGTGCTCGAAAAGATCAGCCGCAAGCCAGGCGGCCGGAAGCATAAGGAGGGCGTAGGCACCAACCGTTTTCCAGCTGACTTTATTAAAATAGACTCCCGCCCTCATGGCATTGGCGGTGAACTGCGTGAAGCTGTGAAGCGGGAGTGCCAGTTCCGGAGGATAAACCAGGAGAAGTCCTGCCAGGATAAGTGTCCCGCCGCCGAGACCGGTGAGGCTGGTAAGGAGTGAGCCGAATGTCACCAGAAGAAAAAGAACTACCAATTCTTATAATCCCGATAAAGTTTGCCCTTCAATTGAATGGCCTCAAAAGCGAGTTTTAATTCGTAACAAAGAAGCTTACTCACCTTGTAGTACTTATCAAAATTCTGGGTGAAGTCCTTCTCAACCAGGTCTGCCTGTTTGGGATCCTTCAGGCCCTTTCTATGTCCCTTACCGAGTTCCGAGCCGACAGAGTGAGCGAAGTCCATTTGCTCTTCCTTATCGAGATATTTTTTAACCTTCACGGCAAAGGGAGGAATCTGTCTTCCCCAATACTGGCGATTGTTCACCGTACAGTAACCCAGACGCTCTTCCATCCCGGGAGCATAGATACTGGCGGCATCAATCATGCGAAGGCCATGATGGGGAACCGGAGTATAGAAATAACGGTTACTTTTCTCGGTATAAACTTCCTTGATATCGAGAAGGATTGCGTCCCTGTGTGAATCGGTATCTTTCGGCACCAAAGAATAGATAAAATGTTTTTTCCCGAGTGTGCCGGGTGTGTGTCCGACT